>CAYJDW010000185.1:0-3660 GCA_964368985.1 uncultured Myxococcales bacterium
AATAGAACCTGGGCCAAAGTCATTTTGGGGGCTCAATTGGCTCCAAAATCAGGATATGACAACTATTGAACCGGTAATTACTGGTATTAAAATAGACTACTTTGTAAAGCAAACAAATGGATGGTCGGCGGCTGAACTTAAAACCTTGGTAAATGAAGCAAGAATTCATGCCACGACCAATAATTCAACATTTATCAGCGACTATGATTTCAAGGCTGCGCTAAGAATAGTTAAAATGGGACGTAGAAACCCCTAACATGGCCACTTCATGGAAGCTCTAATTGCGTTTTGACAACTTACTTCTTACAAATGAAAGCAAACATTGGAGTAAGTAAGATGTCGTCGCTATTAGAAATTTTTCCACCAAGCTATTCATTAAAACAAGCAGCCGATTCCCACCTGTATCCACCTTCTGAAGTGCGTTGCCAAGGGCATTTGCCCGTCTCTTCGCACCATAAAATCTGGTACATGGAATACGGCAATCCTCGAGGCGTTCCAGTAGTCGCAGTGCACGGGGGCCCCGGTGGGGGCTCGAGCCCGAGAGAATATCGCTTCTATAATCCTGAAAAATATCGCATTATTATTTTCGACCAACGCGGCAGCGGACGCTCAGAACCTGTGGCCGATGTCACTGACAATACCACCGCTCATTTGATTGATGATATGGAGCGTTTACGCACGCACCTTGCTATTTCCCAGTGGGTTTTATGCGGTGGTTCATGGGGAAGCGCGTTGTCGCTTGCTTATGGGCAAGCGCATCCTGAGCGCTGTCTCGCTTTTATTTTACGAGGAATTTTCTTAGGCACTAAGCGTGAGTTTAGAAAACTTTGGCAAGATATGGGCGATTTTTATCCGGAAGAATTTAAAACCTACAGCGAGCATGTCCCATCAGCGGAGCGCGAAGACCTCGCGCAAGCATTTTATAAAAGATTGATCAATAAAGACCCTGAAGTGTACATGCCTGCTGCCCTCGCCTTTTATCGCTATGATATGATGTGCGCCACCTTGACCGATAAAACTCTGCTCTCGGGCGAGCTTGACCTTAATCGCGTACTCGCTTTATCACGGCTTTTTGCCCATTTTTCCGTCAATAATTTTTTCTTCGAGCCGGACCAGTTGCTAAAAAATATCCATCGCATTAATCACCTGCCCCTTCATATTGTCCATGGTCGCTACGATATAATTTGCCGCGTGAGTTCAGCTTTTAGGCTCCATGAATTGTGGCCAGGCTCGAAGCTCACCATCGTTTCCGATGCGGGACATGCATCGATTGAACCGGGGATTACTAGCGCGCTCGTAGAAGCAATAAAAAATATTAATCTTCAAAATTCATGAAAACCTAAGCTGAACCGGTTTCCAAATACAAAGCGAAAGTAGTTTTCAAAATACTCGAGCAATTGGGGATAATCTTTTAAGTTTTTCAAACTCACGCCCTCACTATAATCCCGATTATATTGGGTCGAAAAATGTGCGTTGGTAATAATATCGGGCGTATTATAATACAACTGTAAGAACGACAAAGCGTCATGTGGCGCCGGGAATTTCTTGTCCAACATAAGCACCTCACCTAATTGGGGATTGAAAATACTCATTCGAGGCCACTTAGCAGGATGTCCCCAGGATTCATATTTTATGTGGGCCCCATCTTCAGCCATCAAAAATATATCCAAATGGGGCGTCGCATCTTTCTGCTGTTGATAGCGTTCGACAATCCGATCTAGCCACTCCTTCGGAATGACGTCGTGTTTGCTCAGTTCGGCCTTTAATTTCGCTGGTGTAAAATAGATTTGCCAAAACTCAATGGGACTTTTGGTGCTCTTAGGATAGCGCGTGACAAGATAGCCTTCCGCTTCTGCCTCTTGTCGAATGTTCTCCATGGAGAAAGTTATTGAGGTCTAGCATTTGGAGCAAAGGCAGCCTGGCTGGACTGAAAAAGGTGACAATACACACCTTTTAGGTTCGCCTTTAGCCAGTAAGATCCGAGTCAAGCCGCCTGAGTCAGAGCTTGCTAGGTTTTTGGGGCCAACAAGGTGATTATGGAAGAATTTTTACTGGGCCTCTGTGAGTGCTTTGATTTTCACCAGCCAGATTTTTTAAGAACAAAGTATGCTCGTCAACTAGCTTCATGGAAACTTATTTTTGATGGCTATTGCGAGCAATTACGGCATGTAATAAGCAGCCCATCTTGCTTGGGAGGAACTAGCTAAATATGTTTATTAATCTGTGTAAAAATATTTTCTCAATTAGTATCATAACTATTTTATATTCTTACTATGCATTTTCTTTTTCTAGTGTAGAGAATCCGTATGAAATGCTTCCAAAAAATATGAATGAGGCTATTGAAGAGGTCGATTTTTTGATTCAATTGAGTGAAAAAGAGAAATCAAAGGCTATAACTCATCAGGACAGTAAAAATCTCTATTTTTTCATACTCGATAAAGCGAATTATTTCATCACGCAGTTAGCAGCTGAAGATGCTCCTGGGTTTAATGAAAATAGTTTAAATAAAATACAGTCATATAAGGCAGAGATAACAAATAAATATCATCAAAATAGTTTAAAAATAACTACTCTTTTTCTTTTGGGTATAAAACTAGCATTCCTAGCAGATGATTGCAGAATTGATATGGAAAAAGCAACTGCTGCAAAACTGTTTTTTCCCAAGCAAGCCCAACCACGATTAAGATATCTTTTCTCTTCAAAAATCAATCAAAAACAGGCTGCGCAACTGCAAAAATATGCTTATATAGCAGATTTAAGCTTTGATGAATTGGAAAGGCAGATGAGCGATATTCCGATTATTCCCCTCATAAGCGAAGACCCCGAATTTGGCATAATGACTTTTTTATATTCCGCATCTAAAGGCTATCTAATAGTAGGGGTTCCAATTAATAATCAATCAAGTGCACATGGTGGGATTACCACTTCTTATAAGAAATTTTTAAATTATATGGATGATAAAAATAAGATTGACCGTACCGTTTTATTAGATCTTAATTTTTCAAGCTCTATTATGGGTTTTGAGCATGATTTAGATCATGTTCAAAGAATGATAAAAATTTTTGATGAGAATAATAATTATCGTATGAATCCGGAAGTAAAGACGGTCTATAAAAAGGTTTTTGAAATTTTACAGAATAAATGGACGGCAATGGAACATCCCTCGGCAGCAGCATTATTTATTTTTTGGTTGTTCCACGAAAATGGCTATCATCATGCAGGATATACAATATCGCCAATTCAACTTTGTACGAAGCTTCTTTCTGAAAAATCAAGGAGAGAATTAGAGTTCTTGTGTTCCATACCATCCGAAAAAGCATTTAAAAAGAAAATAATAGATAATGAATTTGATTTTGCTCATTATCTCAATCGACTCGGGTATAATATTGACATCAACGAGGAAGAGCCTTGCAGAACTATAGAAGCAACTAGAGACATTTTCTTGCGCGCTATAGCAGGGGTTCCAGAAATCACTGAAATTCTAGAGCCCCCATTGTATAAAAACTTAACTCATCTTCTCAAACTTTTGAGTGCCAATAAGGGCAACGCTTTAGGTAATCCTCCCATTCTTAGTGGGATGCCAAAGTAATGTCATGGGGTGATTACTAATTGTATTGAATAGTCGCCCCAGAATAATCTATTTTTTAGAGTAAATCCTTA
>CAYJDW010000186.1:0-3654 GCA_964368985.1 uncultured Myxococcales bacterium
AAGGACCCACCTGGAAAAGCACTCTGGTTAATGGCGATGGAGCTAAGCTCATTCAGACAGCGCGCATCAATAAGAGCTTCGCTAAAGGCACGCCCGTTAAAACGGTGATTAAAGAAATTGCAGAGCAATTAGGCTTGCCTCATGTCTCTGCCATGAAGCAGCTAGAATGGCTTGGGGAAAATCTTGAACGTGGCTTTGCGGCCAGCGGAAACCCCATGGATGAGCTTTGTCGTATATTGCACCAATTTGGTTATGGCGCGTCAGTGCAAAATAATACGCTGCAGATACTCAAAAGGGGCGAATCGTTGGAAAAGCAAACGATTAATCTCACTGCTCACTCTGGCCTTAAAGCTACGCCAGAAATAGGAACCGATAAAAAGATTAAGGTTCAGTCCGTACTTATGCCTGAGCTTTTGCCAGGGCAAATGATTCATATAGATTCTAGGGTATTTAAAGGTTTTGCCACCATTCAAAGTGTGCGCTTTGAAGGCAGCAATTTTGATGATGCCTGGGATGCAGATATGGAGTGCAAAATAGGTTAAGCAAGACTCTTTTGCGGCAGGCAAAAATGGGTTCATTTTTGATGCGGTTTCTTTTTCATTTAGTTGAAAACTAAATGCGCTCTTTTTCCCAGTAGTCCAGCAAGATGAGCCAAAGAAGAAAAAGTAAGATTAGCCTCTCCTTTAGTAATTTTGCTCATTTGATTTGGACTAATCCCAAGTCGTTTAACAACCTCATTAAAACCAAGGCTATGCTCTTCCATATGCTGGGCTAAAGCTGCTGCAATATCGTGCTGAAGGAGCTTTAATGACTCATATTCAATTTGCGCCTGATTTTCCAATTCCTGGATTTCATTCTCATCTAAGCGCTTTTTAAGGTGATCTCTAAAACTTTTTAGTCTCATACTTCCTCCTTTGTGACTTTAGAAACCAAGTTTCTAGCGTATTTAATATCTTTGGTTTGCGTTTTTTTACCGGCCGCCATGAGTAAAATGATCACTTTTTTTCCTGCAAAGCAGTAATAAACCCTTAATCCAAAGGACGGTTCTCTTAATTCAAAAAGGCCTTGTTTCAGAGCTTTACTGTGGGGCATTTTCAAATCATTCCCACATTTCTCCAGCAAAATTAACTTCTTAGAGATGAGCTTAAATTGGTCCTTAGGAAGTTGGTCTAACCATTCGTGAACTACTCACCCCTAAAGGGGTTGAGCTTCCAAAACCAAAGCACTTAAGCCTGGTCCTGTCATTTTTGACGCCTCAACGCTCATAGCTGGGAAAGCTTTCGCCTTCTCAGTCTTATGCGAGCTCCGCGCCCTGTATCGGCCTGGGGTGAGAACACCCTTATCCGACAACTCCGTTCCAGAGTCTAAAATCAGATTGATTGCTCTTTTTTTGATTACCAATGCAGCATTTCTGTCTGCATTATCAGAATGACCACAACGTTCGCACAAAAACACGGCTTGCTTCTGGCGATTGTTCGGATGAGTGTGACCGCAATCTGCACACTCCTGACTGGTATAGGATGCTGAAACTTTAAAAAATGCCTTACCCGCTACTTCAGCTTTATAGGCACAAAATTTTTCGATTAAGCTAAAGCTCTTGTCGAGAATTGCTCGATTGAGACCTGCTTTAGCGGCGGCACCATTTTTTACGAAACGTCCAGATGTGTCAGTCTTGACTTTTGGAGCTCTGGTGAGTCCTTTGGTATTGAGATCCTCGAAAATAATAACTTTAATATTTTCTTGGTTAACAATTTTAAAACTACTTTTATGAGCAAAATCTTCTCGAATATTCGCTATTTTTTGATGTTTACGACCTAAACGATTTTTAGTTACTAATCTTTGCTTAGAGCCTTTCTTTTGCCGACTCAGTTTTTTTTGCAAAATCCTTATCGAGAGTGATGCTTTATTTCTATTACGTTTTTGCTCATTACTAAAATCAAATTGAGCTTCACCAGTATGTATGGGAATGGTAACTCCGCGATCAACCCCAATAGTCATTGCATCCAGCTCACTGCCGCTTTTTTGCGATAAAAACTTTAAGTGATCACTTTGAGTCAAAATAGTGGAGTTTTTGCTAGCAAGCTCATATGAAAAAGATATACTAAATTTGCCATTTTTTTGTTTAATTCGTATAGATTTTGGTTCACTAAAATATCGATGAGATACAAAATCAAGATAACCAATATTGTTGGTTTTACTCCCAATAAAAAGCCGTTTTTTAGCACCAGAACTTGGCTCGAATCTAAAAAGTTCCGAAGTGAGCCAAATCGAGCCCCCATCGCTCTTTTTTTTCTTTTGAGGTCGCCCACACTGGCCTTTAAGAAAATCGCTCATAGTTTCGCGCCACGTACACATGGTATTGCGCAATATTTGGCTTGGGCAATTTGACAGCCATGGCGAAAGATCAGGGCTTTTAAACTGCGCATAGCTTTGGTCAATCGGAGTTTTTTGATTGAGCGGTAAATACTTTTGTTTAAAGCGATAGAAATAGTCGTTTTCTTCGCATTTTGCATTCCAAACAAAACGAGCGCAACCCATCCACTGGCTGAGCACTTTTTTTTGCTCAGCGTTGGGATTAGATCTAAATTTTACGCCCACCAATGACATTTTTGCTTTACCTTCGCTTATTACTTAGTTTAAAAACAATGCAGGGAGAATTGCAAGCATATGGTAGAAAATTTTGTATGGCGAACAGGAAGAAGCTGTGTATTTAAAAATTTTACTCATTTAGTCTTTGTTACTAAATATCGCAGGGATGTTTTTACCAAGGAAATGTTGGCTGACATGAAAATAATATTCACTGAAACCTGCAAACAAATGGATGGAGAGCTTATTGAGTTTGGCGGCGAAGATGACCATGTACATTTACTGATTTCATCGCCACCAAAAACAGCTTTATCAAATATAGTTGGAAAACTAAAAGGTAAATCATCTTATATATTGCGAAACAAATATTGGAACCAAATCAGAACTAAATTATGGGGAGATCATCTTTGGAGTCCAAGCTATTGCGCTGTTTCTTGTGGTGGAGCTCCGCTTGAGATAGTAAAAAAATACGTAGAGAATCAACGCGAACCACCATCTGCTAAAGAAATCAAAAAGTCGATTACCCTTAGCGGACGCAAACGTCCGCACCCACTAACCCACCCTTAAAAGGGCTGGGATTGCGCGAGTGACCTGTTCAACGGGACAAGATCCATCCTTTTCTACAAAATATTTAATTTGCCAACTAGCCATCTCCAAACGCTCTCATTAAAAGTGCTATCTTTAAAGATAGCGATTCTGTGTGAAAAATCAAGTAAATTTGTTAAATTAAAAACTCGTCCTTTTGGCTTCAATTCAATCTTAGACATTTATAATGCCTGACTATGGAACAAGCACCTACCTTAAGCCAGCTCCTCAAACAGGCAATCGACAACCGTTTAGTGGATGTTCATACCGCCTTGATCGGACGAGTTGAGAGATATGATCACAAAACTCAGCTTGCCGATATTCAGCCCGTATTGAAGAGGAGCTTAAAAATATTGGATGGTTCCAGCATCCAAGAACAATTGCCCTTGTTATCAGAGGTGCCTGTTCTATTCCCTAGGGCTGGCGGTTTTTTTTGCTCCTTCCCTATCCAGCCTGGGGATTTTGTTCAGATTATTTTTAACG
>CAYJDW010000187.1:0-3577 GCA_964368985.1 uncultured Myxococcales bacterium
TGCCTTCCGGTAGGGTGGGCAAAATGAAAAAAAGCCGTTTATGGTTCCTATACTCTAAGGGTTTTACCAGTACATGAGTAATCATAAAACTGGAGTCTGTAAATAATTCTGTGTAAGCAGCAATTCCTTCCTGGGCTTCAGTCCGTTGCACTACCAAGATTAGGAATGTTAGTGATGACTATTAAGTAGAATTATTTATATTTTAACTGCTTCATTATATTCTTTAGTAATTGCTTCTAAATCTGGTAACTCATCTTTAGTAAAATATTTTTCTAAAAATTCTTTTACATATTTAGGCACACCCTGTATTCTTACAAAAAATCTAATTATCGCTAACTTTTGCGGCGAGTTCTTAAATGCTTCTTCTAAGCCTTCTTGGAAGGATTCAAAAATCGTCTTTATTTTCAATGCTGCCTCTTTTGAATTACACGCTTCAATAAGCGGTTTAAGACTTGTCGCAGCTCCTGAACTAAAAAAATCACTTACAAGAGGCTCTATCATTGGGAATTTTTGAAATCCTACATAATCAATCAGTGAAACTTTTTCAGAAGCTACATCATAAAAAATATTGCCAAATGTTAAATCGCCATGAACGAATCCGCCTATACGTTTTCTGTTTTCAATGATTGAAATAGTTGATTGGTAGCTATGCAAATTACCAATGCTTTGACCAATCTTTAAAAAAGTTTTGCGAAGATCATTAAGTGAATATGTTGCGTATGCTTTCTTAATGAAATCATCGAGATCTTCACCTTTAGCAGCCTCTAACACAAGCACTGCAATATCTTTCGGCGAAGGCTTTATTCCTAAACGAGCTTCTTTTAAGACTACTTCTTTAAATTGTTCTTCGATTAAAGCTCTAGGAATCGTAAAACTTTCTTTATATTTCACAAAATATGGGTAGTTAGCATTTTGAGATAATTCGTTAAAAATATTGATAGTATTCGAAATTCTTACATATGAATCAGGTTCGCTTGAATCTCTGCATAACTTAGCAAAATAAGTTTGTTTTTTTCCAGATTCTGAATGCACTATTTTATAAATACCTAAGCTATTTTCACCTTTGGCATGAGGCAAAAATTCTACCGATACATCACTGTAATGAGGTCTTTCTATTGATGGGTAATTATCAATAAAATACTTTCTAATAGAAGCAGAATCAATAGAAAGCTTATTAGGTGTGCTTGAAGGAGAAGATGTAGTTGAAGAAGAGGATGCACTAGAGCTAGAATTATTTCCAGTTTCATTACAAGCATTTAATAATAAAAGCAAAAACAAAAAATTAATAAATCTAATCATATAAAACACCTAAAATACTATGTTGCCTTTAAGCTCAATACCTATTTTTAATAGTCTTGTTATATCTTAAATTTACTATAAAAACAACAGTTAAGAATTAGGCTTAGGATCATTTTTTCAGGGCTATCCAGTTCTAACTTTTGACCCGATCCTCTGTCTCCCCCGCGAAGGCGCACTACTGTCCAAAACGTTTTTTAGGGAACTAATCTTAGCTTAAGTTGGGCACTAGTAGGCATTCTGTGTCGCATGGGTAGCGGCTTTTCAAAGGTCATATTCCGAAAGAGAGCTCCCTCAGAGAAGCATTCTATGGTCCAAAAACCTATGAACCGAGAGCTTCGGTCTCATATATTGCTCGCAAGCATGGTATATATCCGAGAATTTTGAATGAGTATAATAGCGCAGGTCCTCGATGTATCTCGATCCAACCAAAAGACCAAAGAAGGGGCTTGGCATGATGTCACCAAGGCAATATCTGAAGCAATTAATTGCTAACTAAGTTGTCCGGTTTTATAGGGGCAACTCCACATTTTTTTTGGTTAGGTAAAAAATATTAGATCAACTTCTGATCTTAATATACTAGCTAGGAGCTTGATTGATAATGAAAGAAAATCAAATAGTAAAAATATTTTTGTTTATAACTCTGCTGCTAAGTTTTAGTGGAAATCTCTTTGCTCATGAGACACCACTTTATGGTAAGGATTTACCTGAAGATCTGCGAGAAAAAATGTACCTGGTAAATAAATTGTACAATCAACCTTGGCTCCATTGTGGTTTTGAAGGCAAATTTACTATGCATGCCTTTAAAAAATCTCTTGGATATAATTTTTATGTAGATTTTAAAGAGGATGAGGCTTTAGCAAATAATTTCAGCACCTATCTGGCTGAAAAGAACGGTATCAAAGGGAGCGGTGCTCAGAAATTCGTGATGAAGCATTACCCAAATCATGGTTTTGGTGTCATTCTAACGGATGCAGATCTGAATGAATTGGTTAAACAAATTAGTTTATGGAATCGGCAACAAGAGTATAGTTATTCTATTATTCTGTCTGATGATATGCCCATCGATTACCCTAAAAACCAGGAGCCAGGCGTCGCCTCATCATCATCAACCAAAGACCAATGCTTCATCCAGTAAGATGTTTTTTAGGCACTCTTACTGGTTTTGAACATTAAGGTTCAAAGTATGGTTAAGCCCAAAACTTCTTTTAGAAGAAGACTTGGGCAACTGTGTCCGCTAAGTCGGGGCAAGATCAAGACAAATTAGGATGTTAAAGCGGCCATATTTGGGAGAACTCGATTGCCCTGATATGGAGGGCTATTCTCAAATGAGATTTATCGCTTTTCTAGAAATAATTGGAGCAAAAAACTATGTATTTTTTTCTTGGAGCGAGGGGAAATTTTTACTTGGCGGAAATGCTCTTTTTTGGCCTCGAAAATTATAGCCAAAGAATAAATTCCACACTAAAAAAGCCATTAATGAAATAAAAGTAATCACAAAGAATATATTTTTCATTCTTGCCCTATCTAAAATCTTATTCTAGAAGTTACTTAAAAAGGATAACAGATCTTTTTAATATATTATTTAAGTGGTCTCAATAATTTCTTATAGCTCGGACTCAATATTGATCAAGACTATATGCATGCCACTATGAGCTTTCCGGCAAGGATCCGCTATGAAGACATACTTAGAGGACAGAGCGATTTCAAGTTCATATTATCTATACTATCTTCACTTTTTCAGGATTTTTTATTCCTTAGTAGCAGTCAAACAATGCAAACCATTGAGATATATTTCTGCGTCATCAGGAGTGAGTTCAATCACATGTAGCCAGCCCTGAAGCGTAGTATTAGTTAAAGTCCCTTGATTAATTGCTGTTTGGTATAGTTTCTGACCATTTATAAATGTTTGTTTTAATTGGGCTGCCGTCGCCTTTTTGTCGTCAATTCTTGTCTTAATAGTGTGAAATCCAGCTTGTTCAGCAAAGGCTGAAAGTTCTTTATAGAGAAAAGCATTGATATTTCTTTTTTCAAAGGTCCGAATAAAAAACTTCTTATAGACCTCAATAAAATCCGGAGCATAATTGGAACGCAGTCCATCAATCACTGTTTCTTCAGAAAACCACCCGGTCCTTGGAGGCAATTCGCCGGAGCATCATGATTTTGGCGCCAATGTGCCTTAAAACGACTTGGGCTCGGGTTTTGCTCACGAAGCTGAACCCATAATTTTGCGCTAATGTTAAGCCTTTGAGCAACCGATGGCTGTTCTGGCTCCAAATTA
>CAYJDW010000188.1:0-3482 GCA_964368985.1 uncultured Myxococcales bacterium
AGCTAATGCACGTTTTAAAGAAGCGGTTAGGCGACAACATGCTGCTTACCAGGAGCTTTGTACGCTGCTTCACCCCGTGTGCGAGGAACTTTATTTTCAGGTTTATCGCGGCCGCCAAAAAGCTCGGGATGATAAAAGATGGCAAGGCGCCATAAAAAAACGTGCCCAAGAAGTTGCGCGTTATGTCCTACCGCTCGCCACTCACTCTCATCTTTATCACACGGTGTCAGGTCTCACTTTGCATCGCTACCATCGTTTGGCGCAGTCTTTTGATTGTCCAACTGAGCAAAAAATCGTCATTCAAAAAATGGTGGCGGAGGTCAATCAACGGGATCCTGAATTTTTCCGCCACATTGAAGACAGCATGCCCTTAGAGGAAACGCTGGAAGCGCAAGCGTTCCAAAGGCTCGAGCTCGCTGAGATTGATAGCCGGAATGCGGCACACCTGGCGGCCTCTTTTGACCAGCAATTAAATGGCAAGAGCGCCCAGTTAATCAGCGCCAGCGAGCAGCCCGAACAATTGATTGGCACTGCCGTGCGCCAAGTGCTCTATTTGAGTGCAGATAAGTTAACCAATCAGGCGGCAGTGGATATGCTTTTGTCGCCCGCTAAAAATAATTATTTGGGCCAATCATTGAACCTGCTCAGTTTAAGCAAACTCAGCCGGGCACTTGATTTGGTGCATTTTAGCTTTATCAAAAAAATGTCCCATGCCGCAGATTCCCAGGCGCAACGCCATCGCATGATTCCCGGCATGAGAGCGGTGTTTTCGCGCACTATCAATCTCGAAAATCCCGATTACATCACCCCACAACTTTTTAAGCATGATTTGGCCAAAGAAGCCAAAGCTTTGTACGACCGCATCCATGAGCAAACTTGGGAAGATGCCCGATGGCTGTATCAACGCGGGGCGAGTGCGGAAAGTTTGCAATATATTTTCACGAACGCTTATCCCATCCGTTACACCGACACTGGCACCCTTATGGACCACCTGCACAAATGGACGACGCGCCTTTGCTACAACGCCCAGGAAGAGATTTGGGCGTCCACCATCGATGAAGTGATGGCGGTGAGAATGAAAGCGCCGATAATTGGGCAATATTTGTTGCCGCCATGCGGTATGCGCCAGCTCTCAGGCCACACGCCGATTTGCCCGGAAGGGGATCGCTTTTGTGGGGTGCCGGTATGGAAAAAAACTATTGAGGAATATGTTCGGGTTCTATGAGGGGGTTCATGCGGCTTGAGCAGCCTATCAAAGCCATTAAAGCTGCATTATTATGTTTTTTCACAGCGACTATTTGAGGCGTTTCGCCTTTATGATTTTTCAAGTTTAGAGTGGCAAAACCACGGTGAATCAATAAAATCAGTATGCGATGGCTATTTAGTCCTTTCGCATAGCGGGCAAAATGATGAACAGCTGTATTACCAGCTTCATCTCGGCAATCGGCCCTGGTTTTTGCAAGCATTTCGGCCACTGCAAAATAATGATTATTCTTAACGGCTAGGTGAAGTGCACGACAATAGGCAACTTCGAGTTTAGCACTATCCGATGGTAGTTCGATGCTTAGTGCGGTGTTCTCGACCCTGCTGATAGCTTCCATAGAAAATGAAACAAGGCTTAAGTAAAGAATGATAGTTATTGACCATTTTTTCATAGCTTAGAACTCACTTTTTATCCAACAATGAACTTCGCTGATTGGTTTCGTAATACTTTAAAAAAAGTTGCGTAGACGAAAAAAGAGCAGATCCGCTATTATTACAAATAATTCAGCGCTATTAAACGCTCTATACGGCAGCAATGGGAGGCGCGTTATGGCTTCAGAAATCTTATCAGGTGCAAAAACGCTCGCGACAAGTGGCAGCTCTTGGCCGGCACAAAACAGCGGCTGGGCAAAATCATTTGAAGCCTTTTGTCGAACTGTGTTTAAAATTTATTGTCCGCTCAAACCTTTTGGGACCCATCGGCTGCCACCGGCACCTTTTTTAATCTGCTCCAATCACGCAAGCCATCTCGATAGCAGCATGCTCATGACCGCCACGGGACTGCCTTTTCAAAAGGTTGGGCTCATCGCGGCCAAAGATTATTTTTTCGATCAATCCCACCGCTTTTATTTGCACTACATGATGAACCTTGTCCCCATCGCCCGTGGCGTGGGGGCGAGAGCCATTAAAGACAGCATTATTGCGTGCCGCTCTTTTTTGAACGAAGGCGGCCAAGCGCTGATTATTTATCCCGAAGGAACCCGAACAACCACGGG
Source organism: uncultured Myxococcales bacterium (assembly GCA_964368985.1). Lineage (GTDB taxonomy): Bacteria > Myxococcota > UBA727 > UBA727 > JABDBI01. Next base: position 2,259 of record CAYJDW010000188.1, read on the forward strand.
CGCCATCTCTCGCTTTAAAGAAGGAGCCGCTATCTTGGCCCACGAGCTGGATTTACCCATGGTGCCAGCCTATGTGGGAGGTTCCTTTCATGCCTTACCCAAAGGTTCTTATTTTATTAAACCGCATCGAGTGTGGGTGAGATTTGGTGAGCCGGTACGTGTGGCAGATTATCTGAGCTACGACGACAAAAATGATCGTAAAGCTATTTTTATCGCTTACCGCGAGGCCACTGCTGAGCTTGAAAGGCGTGTACGAGCACTCGCGGCGAAGGAGTAGCATGAAGGGCAAAAATTATCTCATTACGGGCGCGTCAGCAGGCTTAGGCAAGGCTTTTGCTTTTGAGCTCGCGTCCCGAGGCGCCAATTTAACGCTCGCTGCTCGACGTCATGAACGTTTGGTAGAAATTAAAGAAGACATTCTAAAACTCTCTCCGAAGAGCGATATTTTAGTGGTGAAAACTGATGTGTGCGACAAAGAATCCACTAAGCATTTAATAAGCCAAAGCATGGCCCATTTCGGCCGCCTTGATGCGGTCATTGCCAACGCTGGCCAAAGTATGTGGAGCAGATTTCGCGACATCGCCGATCCCGATGAACTTCAAAGCTTAATGCAACTTAACTACATGGGCCTCGTCTACAGCGCCTTTTATGCCTTGCCACACCTGCGAAAGTCAGGGGGCTCCTTCGTAGCTATTTCATCCCTTCAAGGCGCCATTCCGGTGCCCTACCATGCGGGTTATGTCGCTGCCAAATATGCGGTGAATGGTCTGATTGAAACCATTCGGCAAGAAGAACCTGACATTCATTTTTTACTGGCCAGTCCATCGTGGATCGCCGGCACTGAGCTACGAAGCCACGCGGTCAGTGGTGCCTCGGCGGATGCTATCAAAGTTAATACCAAACACGGCAAGAAAGTTATTAGCGCTGAAGAGTGCGCACGGTTGATTATTGAAGCGTTGATTGCAAAAAAAACGTCGATTTATATACCGAAGAAATACGGCATTGTGCCGCTATTACGGTATCTTTTGCCTGGGATGGTTGATCGGATTATTAAGGCTAAGGTTGATAAGCAGCTTAAGGGTTAATATTTGCATATTTGCAAAGCTCTTTTTAGAGATCCTCGGGTCAAGCCGGCGTTGTTGCATAAATAAATTTTGAGGCTAAGGCTGGCACCTACGCTCCCTCGCCCGCTTGCGGGAGAGGGCTCGGGGAGAGGGTGGAGAA
>CAYJDW010000189.1:0-3439 GCA_964368985.1 uncultured Myxococcales bacterium
AGGCCTCGGTAGATGGGATTTTTCGAAAAAAGGCGTTTGTGTTTCTTATGCTCTGAGACCAAGTAAAGCAGCCATTTTTTCTCAAATCTCACCGTCAGTACTTCACTCTTTCCAATCGAGAGCACGATAAGTTGCTAGAGCTTGATGGCGCAGGGGAGACCTAGGTATGGCGTGGCAACTTCGACGGGGCCAGATGAGATTTTTAGGGTCACGGGCACCTGTGACGTCACCTACCAATAAGCAAAATACCTCGGATTCGCCAAGTTATAGCCGCCCTCAATCAGGTGGGTACACGCTAATTGGGCAAAAAGGGCTTTTATAGTTTCTTTATTTAGAGCGACTCCGATTTAATTATTGTCCCGTAGGCTTAAGTTCAGTATTAGCTTTAAAATCGCGAATCAAGGTTTCTATATCGAATTCCATTAATGCATGCATATCAGGATTTGGATAACTTGGGCCTCGCCATTTTTCAGAAAAGGTCAATTCATAACCGCGGGCTCTCGCCAAGGATTTTAGCAACCAGTCAGTGATAGCAGCTTGACCTCTTTCGAAGGTGCTCGAAATACTAAAGAAACGCAGCAGTTTAGCCAATTCTTCTTTAAGGTGATCTTCACTGAGAGGTTTTTCTGACAGAATAGTTGTTAAACTATCGATTACCAACTTTTCTGCTTCTTTCACATATTCTTCAGGAAAGCGATTGCCTAGGACAGCATACATGGGGTGATATACCATAATACCAATATTTGATTTATCATCGTTAGTCGCGAGGAAAGCCTCCTTAAATTCCTCGAAAGTTCTATATTGAAAAGCTTTATTAGAATAAATCTCAAGGTCTATCCACATATGCAAGGGATCGCGCGAAGGTTCATTAATTCTAATAAACCACTTGAGTTTATCACACATTCCCCAATCATTTTTATTTATTAGAGCACACTGAAAACCATAGGTAACCAGTTTTCTTCGATATAAAAATGATTCATCTTTCGGCAGAGTATCAATTTTGACAGGATAAACAAAATCTTTATCTATAATTATTTTATAAAATTTTCCCCAGTTATTTTTTATATCCCCAAGTAATGCCGAACGAAATGCTTCGTTCCAATTAGGGAAAGAATCATGAGATACCGGATCCATTATATGATAAGAATCTGGTAATAATTTACCAAATTTATTTGGCTCTCGTGTTAAAGTCTTATTAGCAACCAAACCTCTTTCTTGACCAAGCCATTTTACTATACCGTAATACAACTCTGGGCGATGGTTTTCCGGAATCGCACTGTTACGTATAATCGTCAAAAACTCACTTAATACCGGTTCGATGAATTCACGATAATACATTTGGAAATATTCATTTCCTGCCGTACTACCATAGCGTTTGTAAAAATTATTGCCTGGCTCCCTTTGCTTGCTAAGTTGTTCTAAATCTTTCATGACCGTAGCTTTTTCATTTTGCACATTTTCTTTCATATAATTTAATATGTGTTGCACACCTGATTGAATCTCTTTCAATGGTCTATCAACTATTAAAGTTCTTAGTTCATCCTGTTCATCAGAGCTAAGAATTCCTGCAAAAGATGGTGTTAAATATGATGTGAATAAAATTAAAAATAAACATTTTCGCATAATATCATTCTCTTATTAATTTAAAAATTTAACTCAATAATACATATCAATAACCACATAACATTGCCTTGATCGGTTTTTTGTGTAAATTTAGCTTAATTATACTCTTAGATGATCATAACTAAATAGCGGTACAGACCAGAGCTGGCTACAGATTTGATGCCGCCCAGAGGCTCAGTAGAAATTCGTCCAAATCAGGCTGTTGGGCCCAGAAACCTAGCCAACCATGCCTCATGCCGGCTTGACTCGGGCCTTACTCGCTAAAGCCCAACCTATAAGGGCGGTTATGTCACCACCTTTTTCAGTCCAGCCAGGCTGTTTTTGCTCCAAATGCTAGACCTCAATAGATGGGCTTTTTCAAAAATTGGCGGTTATGTTACTTAGACTCAGGAAATTATAAAACTGGCGTGGTGTTATTACAGAGACATGCTCAACTGCCGCTAGCTCAAGAAGATCGTTATCTCCTGTTACAATGCATGATGCACCAGCATCCAGTGCAGCAGAAATATACATGTCATCTTTTGGGTCTCGGCAAAGACCTTGAGCAGTCGTGCTATCTTCTACTATCGTTGAAGAAGCAATAATGCTTGCAATGAAGGATTGAAGCTGGATTTCAGATGCCTTAGCCGCCTTTTGGATGCTTTTTCTTGATATGCATTCGTACCATTCAGCAATGATTGCTGGAGACACGATCAGTTCAAAGGCACGTTCGCTAAAAAAGAGATCTAGCAATTGATTTGGTAGCCCCTTTTTGCTTATGGCTGCACTCAAGATAATATTCGCATCTATAACAACAACAGGTTTCACGGTTTTCGTCGCACTCTCTTTTTCGTTTTCGTAGCAAGCTCCATCGCTTCCTCATCGCTCAGTTCGGATGGCCTACTACGAAGAAATTCTAATGCGTATGTTTTAGCTGAATTTTGAATTTGCTCCCATAAAACGATGGGAATAAGCGCCGCTAGAGGTTTACCTTTACGCTCAATGACGAATTGATCATGCCTTAAATCGACCCGATTAAGGATATCTCCAAGATTTTTCCTCATATTCATAGTTGAAATGGTTTGTTTCATAATCACTCCCTATGACAACTATAGCAACTATTATAGTGATTACAAGATTTTTTTCTCGCCTAAATCGATATGATGTTGGGCTACCACAAACTCTCAAAGCGAACGCTGGCGACCCTCGTGTAGCGCACCGTATGTTTTGGATCACGATGACCCAAGTAGTCTTGGATTAGTCGCAAATCGCAGCCTTTATTGGCCAGATAGAAACCACAGGAATGGCGCAGCATACGGGGATTAACATCACCTAAGCCTGCACGAGTTGCCGCTGACTGTATTGAAGCGTTCACGTTTTGGCGAGTCATGGGAAGTTTGCGCTCGCTCAAAAAAAGCCACGGTAAACTACTGGTTCTTATATTTAAGTAGCGTTTTAACAGGCGTAACTCATCGCCAGCCATGGGTTGCTCTACCGATAAACCATTCTTTGAGCGCTTAACCCACAATCTCGAGCTTTTTGTGTCGATATCGGCTATTCTGATGCTTAAGGCTTCGCTCACGCGTAAGCCATGGCGATACATCATCAAGAAAAGAAGTTGGTCTCGCAAACCGTGCCTGCTCTTCTTAGCCGCCTCAAAGAGTTTTTCGAGTTCGGCGTCATTCAAAAAATCCTTTGACCGTTCGTGATGGTCGGTGGCCTCATAATTATCACTTTTTACATTTCGCCGGTCGGGCATCGTTTTTTACCTCAGGTTAGGTCGCAGAGTATAAGTAAAATAAAGGCCTTTTTTTGAAAATTCTCTTTTGCCTAGACC
>CAYJDW010000190.1:0-3367 GCA_964368985.1 uncultured Myxococcales bacterium
CACAAAGATATGCTTGGTGATGACATCATCCGCACCGCTTTGACTCTCGCTGATGGACCAGCGCTGAGTATCGCCACCGGCAATGGAGGCAAGCTTTTCTCCAGGCTCTAAGGCAATATCGGTGATGCGGCCTGGTTTGGTATAAACTTGATAAATTCGATGGGGCTCCCAGTCAAAAATCATGGCAGCGTTGATAAATTGCTGGCTCTTTGGCTGGTAACTCGCCTTCTTATTGGCCTCGTCAATAATCGAGCTTGGATTATTTGCTAGAGCAACACTTGCTATGAAAAAGGCACTGTAGCCGAATAATTTCATGATCATCCTCCTAACCTGGTCCAAGAAAAATAATCGACGAAAATGCCGAGCGGGTTTTCTTTTATTTGTGCCTCATTTTTGGGTTCAAGCATGGCGATTTTAAAGGTGCCTCGCATGGGATATTCAGCGATTTTTTGGCCTTGTTTGTCGTATTCAGCTTCAAACCAATCTAGGTGATATACGCCTTTAGATACCTCAAGGACGCTGGCCATTTTTAAGGCGCGATTTTTTTCCTTAAATTCGTCTGACGGGCTTTTTTCTTTGAACTTATTAGCTAACAGGGTTTTTCCCTGCATGCTCACCAGCTGAAAGAGCTTTCCCATATTGTCTCTAATCAAAACCGGATCGGCAGGAATCTCTCGGGCAAGCATGACGAATCGGTTGAGAAAGAATGATATTGCGCGATTTAATGCTGGTGCAGGCATTCCTGCTGCCGCATCGAGCACGGTTGATTCGCCACTTTGTTGCACTGCGACAACGTAGGGAATGTGCTTGCTCTTTTGTCCCAGATAGATATTTCCAGCCACTGAAAAGCCAAGCAACAATAAACAAACCATGGTCATTAAACGCCAGCTCTGTATTTGATTAAGCGCGCTCATCATACGCTTATCTAAGGTCGCTTTTACCTTTTCATACGGCGAATGCTCGCCACTATTTTCCTCTAACATGACTTACCCCCTGTGATGCCGCTTTTGCGACGCTCTTTACTGCTGTTCCACCTGCACTGGCTGCTCTGCCCATGAAACTTCCAGCTCCCGCCATTAAGTTAGCTCCACGGAAAGCCGGTTCTAAAATCGTACTATTCACATCAAGCCCTCCCCCGCCCGAAATCAGCGACATGGCAATCGCAGGAGCGCGCCACATCAGAAGGGCGATAGCAAGCGCACCGACGGTGAGACTCATCGAATCCTTTATAGTTGGTTCGCTATTGGTGAAATTTAGGATTTCTAAGACCGGCGTTGAAATGCTTGCGACAAAGGCAATCACCATCAGCTTAATGCATATTGCGATAAGGCCATTGATAGCTCTAAGGCCTAGAAAACTGGTTCGTTGTAAGACAAGGAAGGGAATTAAAATAATGGCCAAAGACGACACTAAATAGAATTCGGCGACTGAAAGAAAAATCTGTAAACCGATGGCTGCAAACGCAAAAAACATGATGAGCAATACAACGCCATACAACAGCCACACCAAGCCTGGCGAGGTGAGAAAAGTCCAGGTATCCTGCTCGAATCTTCCCTCGATTACTGAAAATATGCTCTCAAAGCCCTGGCGCATAAATGCTGAAGGATCGAGAAACTCCGGCAATGACAGATTGCTTCCTGCGGCAGTTAGCCCTGCATTAACGAAGCCGTCTCTGAGGCCGTCGACCAACCACACATAACGAATGAGTAAGAATTGTACGAAGCCAATGGCCAAGACTTTTGCCACTAATTCTCGTTGCACATCAATACGATTAAGCGCCACGCCGATACCAAAGAGCACGACTTCGATAATGAGCAGCTTATTAAAAAGTCCCTCTGCATGGCTTTTGATGCCTGCGAAGCCCTGAGATGCGCCGTTGACAATCGCTCCCAGGATGTCGGTCAATATTGTTGAATCCATCGTCTTGTGCCCCCTTATTGAGCTATCGTTGAACCTGAGGGGCAGTAGTGCCTAATGAAGGGAGATAGGCGAGCGGACGCGATTGACCATGATCGTTAAAATCGTGCATCAGATGATTTTCGTATTCGCGGTGTTCTCTTTGCTTTGAGCGCTCTTCCATAATCACGCTTTGTCTCGCTCGCGCATCGGTCGCGACGATGTGAGTCAAATCTGCCAATTGCTTAGACTGAATAGTGTTTATTTCGCTGATGGCATGAAGGGTTTCTGCCTCACCTTCTGATTTGCTTTTGGTCTCAATCACCTTATCGAGATCGTCCATGTGCGTTTCTGATTTTTCTAAGAGGCCTTGGGAAACCATAGCGTCTTTGATGCTGTCATCTGATTGCTTTTGCCAAGAGGCAAAATTCTTGGCAAATTTGCCATTCTTGCCATAGGTTCTCTCGAACTGATCGACGATGCCCTGATAGGAATAGCCAATGGCACGAGCACGATTGCGAAAAGAGCGCAGTTGCTTGAGTAGTCCCCGAATATCGCTAAACTTATAACCCTCAAGCTTATTAACGAAACGCTGCACCGATTTTACTTGATATTCTATCCGTTGAGCCATTTGCTCTACGTTTTCTATCTCTGCTGCCACACTGAGGGCATTTTCGATGAGGTTTATTGGATCATGAACAGGAAATACTGCATTGACCTGAATGGGCATCAAAAGAACACCCACACTAAATAATCTTTTCATAGCCTCCCCCCAATTTTTCTTGCAAAAAGTCTCGGAAAAGATCCTTGTTTGAATACTTGTCCTTGATACTGGCCAAAAGTTTTTGATCGCTCACCGAGCTGCTTGCACAAAGAGCCAGCGCTGTTGGGCCCAAAGCAAGATTAAAAAGCCGATTTCCGGTGGGAGAAGCCAGATAATATTCTCTTTTAGGAATAGCTTCCGCCACGATCTCAATCTGTCTTTCGTTCAAACCCATGCCCCGATAAAACTCCGCGGACATACGATCTTGGGCGCTAGCGTTAGGCAAAAATATCTTGGTTGGGCAGGATTCTTTGAGAGCGATGGCGATAGGCGATTGCATGGCATCAGCCAAGCTTTGCGTGGCAAAAATGACGTAGACGTTGGCTTTTCTCAGCTCTTTTAACCACTGCTTAATCTTTTTGGAAAAACTTGAGTCTTCTAAGAACAGCCATGCCTCATCGAGGATTAATAGCGTTGGACTGCCATCAAAACGTTTCTCCAAGCGATGAAAGAGATAAGACAAGGCAGCTTTGGTAGCCCCTTTTTTCTGAAACAGCTCTGCGGTTTCAAACGATTGCCAACAATTGTTATCCTCATCTTCGGAGCTAGCATCAAATAAATAGCCGTAAGCTCCGCCTAATTTAAATTGACTAAGCGCTTCTTTTATCGAATTATCCTGCACCAGCGATGTAAATACACTGAGAGTGC
>CAYJDW010000191.1:0-3356 GCA_964368985.1 uncultured Myxococcales bacterium
ATTTGAGCAGCTAAGATTAGATTTGATCACATTATTAGATACTGTTATTTGCCCTTTTAATATGTTTAGCCGGGAGCAGTTGCAACAATTGTTTACGAATCAAAATTTTACCAGCAATGATACCGGCTATATCAATACTATGGGGGATATTTTGCCTCGCGAACCTCAACTCTATGACGAGCTGAAAGCCTTTATTGTGGCTACCAAAATTTAGCTATTTCCGAACCTGCCCATTGCCCAAGCCCACCCATTTGTAGGTGGTCAGCTCAGTGAGGCCCATGGGTCCGCGTGCGTGAAGCTTATCGGTACTGATGCCGAGCCTTGGTAATACTTTGCCCAAAAGCCTGATTTTGGAGCTAATTGAGCCCCCAAAATGACTTTGGCCCAGGTTCTATTCGCGCAGCCGGACCCATAATGCTTATTATGTCACTCTTGTCAGCAACTGGTTGATGTTTTGGGGCCAAATATTAGGCTTGGGTACCCGGGTGAATTTGAAAAAGCCCGTTTGTAGTTCCTATACCCGGCGAGCTTGCGCAACGAGCGCCCTGCTCCCATGTCACAGCAGTGGGCGAAGCGCTCGAAGGCTTTTGACGATTCGCTTGGTTGTTGGTCCCATAAATTTTGCATCGAGCTAGTTTAGCCGATGTGTGAGTGTATTGAGACCACTTAGATGAGATTTATTTTCGCATAAATAAATAGGCTCCATCACACTAAAACGGAAAAATATAGCAACGATAAAGAGCCTAATGCCATAGCGGCCAGCTGCCAAGTAAAAAGGTGATTCATAGGGCTTGCCCGTCATTTCTTTCCTTCGGCAATATTGCCCCCGATTGATAAAGTTTTTTACGCTCCCCCCGCTGCTCGATAGAAGTTTTTGCCTAGACGATTAAAGGACCGTGCTTTTGTCTGGTTCTTTCAGTCTCATAAAACGATCATTTTTTTATACAGGATTTTTAAGAAAACCAATTTCAAAATAAATGCGCCAATATGCGAAGTGTACTTGTCATTTATCAGTCTCATGTATTAAAGTCTTAAAAAGTTAATTTTTCTTAGCTTTTTGCGACATGGGACCATGATGGCAAAATTAGTCGGATACGCAAGAGTTTCAGGGGATGATCAAAATCTAAATCTGCAAATGGATGCGCTTTTAAAAGCCGGCGTAGAAAAGCGTCATATTTTTTGCGATCAAATGAGCGGCGCTAAATCAGAGCGACCCAGTTTAATAGAATGCTTAAAATCCCTTGAATCAGGGGATTCGTTGTTAGTATGGCGATTAGACCGCCTGGGGCGCTCTATGCAGCATTTAGTGACGGTGGTTGAAGACTTGAGACAAAAAGGAGTGGGTTTTAAATCTATTTGCGACGGCTCGATTGATACAACGACCGCATCAGGCGAATTGATTTTCAATATTTTTTCATCTCTTGCTCAATTTGAACGTAGATTAATCCAGGAACGCACTAACGCCGGTTTAAGCTCTGCTAGAGCGCGGGGAAGGTTAGGGGGGCGGCCTAAGCTCTCCCTCGATTCAGCTAAAGTAAGAATGGCTAAAAAGATGCATGCCGATAAGACCGTCGAAATCGATGATATTTGCGCCACGCTCAAAGTTTCTCGGGCGACACTTTATAGGTATTTGAGAAATTAGGATTCTCCTCCACAAAAATAACCCAACAGCCAATCTTGCTTTCAGTGTGTATAGTGTGTATTATTGTGTTGGTGGTCAGTTGGAAAATATCGATGAACAGCAAAGAATTGATTGGTGAGCTCGTGGCGGATGGGTGGCAGCATGTGGCCACCCGCGGGAGTCATTGGCAATTCAAGCACCCAACCAAGCCCGGCAGAGTCACTGTACCTCATCCGAAGCGTGATTTGCCGATAGGTACAGTCCAAAGCGTTTTAAAGCAGGCAAAGCTTAAAGGAGCCATTAAATGAATGCATATATTGGTTTGATCCGAAAAGAACAAAAGAGTGATTATGGGGTTGAGTTCCCCGACTTCCCCGGGTGCATAACGGCTGCCAAAAGCCTGTCAGAGGCCCAAGTAATGGCTCAAGAAGCTTTGAATGCTCATATTGAATTTATGGCAGAAGATGGGGAAATATTGCCTGAGCCCAGCAGCATTGAAGAAATCATGGCTAAGAAAAACAGTAAGGGCGCTGTGGCTATTGTCGTTAATGCTATCAACCCATATGCGGTAAAGAGGGTCAATCTTACTTTCAGGGAAGATATTTTGGAAAAAATTGACCGGTTTGCTCGAGCTCATGGTCTCACTCGCTCAAGCTTTCTCGCCACCGCCGCGTTACATGAATTGAAAAAGGCGCATGCTATTTAGTTTGAGATTTTTGACCTTCACAATACCTTAGACCTTGTGAAAAACGCCTTTTGAGGGGCTATTTGAGAGCCTGTCAAGGGATACTCTCAAAAAGTATACTTTTTGAGAGGTAAAATGTTAATAGGCTTGGAAACGACAGTTAAGAATCAGCAAATATTCTCAAGTTGCTGACGAGAAAAACTAAGTGCAATTTTTTGGGTTTTTCTGGGCCCGCGACACGCAATTGACCGCAAAAGTCATCTCTTGCCTATACCCGCTATCTTCCTTCTTTGTTTTTCAAGTTTTTTCTTCGCTGCATTGGCGCCTTCTACCTCGTATTTACCGGCCTCTTCGATCATTCTGCGAGCTGCTGATTCTCTGCTGCCGAGGTTGTATAGCCAATCTTTGGAACGGGATAAGCAATTATCTTCGACCCAGTAATCAATCATTGGCACGACCATTTTTTTACAAAGCTGCGCCTCGTCAGCAAGAGTGGCTATAAGATGGTCGTCCAAGGATATGCCACCGTGGTGATGAATTTCCTTGGCTCTATTCCTCATTTCTTGCACGAGCGCGTATTGAAATCTCAGCTGTAAACTGAAGGAGTTTGTCTGCTTGCCGTAGAACGGAAATGGCCGTATCACCGGAATAGCCTTGCGCTGCTCCTGAAACTTCATGCCCCCCTTGGGGAGGCTGGTGACAAATCCAGGACAAGCCAAGGGCTGCATTTCGATTATCAATACCGAGTAGCTACCATTGATGGCTCTTTCATAGCGATAGCTTAAGAAATTGCCCTCACCGAGTCTTTCTTCAGTTCGATACTTGAATAGACAGCCGGCAAGTGCCGGGATAATTTTTCGGATCTTTGCAATAGTACAAGGATGACTACCAGCCCCGGAAAGTTCTCCGAGGCGTTCATAGGCCATACCTTGGAGAACGATCTTGTTGGGGTATTTATGACCCATGAGAAATTGTTTATGCACCTCGCATAAGAGCCGAGCCTTGGTAATACTTTGCCCAAAATCCTGATTTTGGAGCCAATTGAGCCCC
>CAYJDW010000192.1:0-3347 GCA_964368985.1 uncultured Myxococcales bacterium
TTCTAGGGGGAAAATTCTACTTTTGAAGACACTTAATTTTTGGGAGGATTACCCCAACGCTGAAATAAGAGGAGCATTAACGCCAAGCACTCAATCAAATCCCAATGAAAGCTTGAATATAAAAGTTTCGAGGCCGGGATTTGCTAAATTGTTATTCCGCGTTTTTGAAATTGATGTATTGGAGTGCCCTCGGTGCCATTCGAGAATGCAGACGATCTCCTTTATCCGTGATCCTAAAGCAATAAAAGATATCCGACCTAGATGCACCGGAGCGCATTCCATTGAGTTGACGATTCATTTTATTTTTCTCCCGAAGTACTGGAAAAAGATCATACAGAAACGAGGCAATCATCTGGATAGATATCTTGCCTTGCTCAATAACAAAGGTGTCGTTGCCGAAAAACTCGCTTTTCCCTACGGCGCGAAATGCCATTTTACATATAAATTAAAACACAATAAAAACCACTTTTAATCCGCACTTATTATTTTCACAACAAAATCTCTATACACCATAAAACCTATCTGATAGGCCACACATTATTATTAAAGTATGACTCATGACTGAGGATCCTATGTTTCAAAAAATAATTTTTTTATCTTTATTGCTAGCTTCAGCTGCGTGGAGCCTTGCTCAATCGCAAATTAACTGGAACGAGCCTCTTAACTTAAATGTCAACAACAGCATTGTGCAATGCGAAGGTACCCCATCACAGCATTTCTGGTTATGCCAGGGCACTCATTTTAGTGGCTTTATTGAGCGTTATTCTGAAGATACAAACAAATTCTTCCCTTTCTTCACTAATGCTGAGCAGCAAATAATTGAACTTGAACTCTCTATCACTATACTAGGCACGCAAAAGCGGCTAAATTTTTCAGATTTTGATTATTTTGGAATAAATCTTCAAACAGTACTAAATAGCTTACTAAAATCCTGCACCCAAAACTCAAGTAAATTAGATCAATTTATAGAAAGATTCGGTGTTTTTATTGATCTTTTTTTCAAATATAAATTATCTCTAAAAAACATCGCCATTGAACAAAAAATAGAATGTATTGATGGCATCTTCTCTTCCCGCTTTACTAAAATGATGGGCAAGAAAGAAGATCATGAAAATGATGCGACCATTCCTCAATTCATGGCCTCTCCTCTTAGCGAGGAAGAACAGAAATTTTATGATTCTTTCAGACCAAGCTCTTGCCGCGCTCCCGATCTATTAGAAGCGGAAAAACTTTTTAAAACCATCAGCGAACGAAAGGATATTTCTTTCTCTTATACGGATGATGGATGCTTTGCGCGTACTCATCTCATCGCCACAGAGCTTTTTGAGCAAGGTCTTAGCACAGGAAAAATATGGATTGCAGGTGACTTAAAAAATCCTCATCAACCCACTAAGCAATGGTATTATCACGTCGCCACTCTTATTTATGTACAAACAGATAATGAAATCGAAATGAGAGTGATTGATCCCTCGCCTACCGTAACAAGGCTTTTAACTGTAGATGAATGGCTGCAACAGAATATGGTCTCACATCCCAAAAAAGTGACATATCCTCTACCCCTCTACGGCCATTTCTATGAAGATTACCTAATAGCCATCTCTTCCCATCGGCCCTTACTGCCTTTTAAAGCAGATATACATCGCAGCGAAGAAGATTTGCTCCAACAGGCGCATGACAGGAATCAAGTATATCAAAGGCTCTTAAAATAGTTTGCATACACGGGCATAGATCGGAGGATTACTGATGGGCGAATTTGACGAAGAGCGCTTCATGGTACAGGGAATGATTTTTGGCGAATTACCACTAAGGACCAGGCGTTCTGGTTTTGCTCGCGCCAAAAGGCGGCTTTCCTGCATTTTCAGTGGCAAGCTCGCTGCATTCTGCGAGTGAAGCCGCATCCGGACAAAAATGCAAGTATTTCATATCATAAGACCACTTGCTCATTTTTTGTAGAGTTTTAGGGTGCATCCACATAAAGCCCTAGTTTCAGTTACAGGAGGATGCCTATGTTTTTTCGACGCATTGCCATAATGTTAGTGATTGTAAGTGCGAGCCATCTTTGCGCTATGGATAATGCTCAATCATTAATCGTTGATCCCAAAGATGTGGTTTATTTTAATGTGGCAGATAAAGAATATTGGCTGCCCATAAGTTTGATTGAAAAAGCCCAGAGCCCTCTTCTTACCGAAATAATGAGTGTTTCATTGGCTTCTGCCAAGAAGAAAAAAAATAAAGAAAATCGACACCGGATTCTTTTAAATACATCATCTAATGTTGCGGATCTAATTGTGCATTTTTTATATAATGAAAATTTGCCAGGAAATTGTGTTTTCCAAGATGCTCTGAAAGCAGAAAAAATTTTTCAAATTCCTGCTCTTAGCGAGTATATGCGCGATAATTTGATAGAGCGTTGGTATACTATAAATTGGGGGCCTACTTATTCTTCTGCCTGCCCAGTATGCGAATTCATTGAACCCAAGACAGATCAGAAATTTGGGGAGATGCACATAGCCGTTCATCATCTAAAAACAGTTCATAATGCTAAAATTATAACTGCTTCAGATGTATACGAAAAATTTATCAATAAATTTGGGATAACCTTCCAAGTTCCTGTGTTGTACAAAGATTTTTTACTAGAACAAGCAGCCCTTGCAAAAGAAGAAGAGAAAAAAGCTCGTAAGCTGGCCAAGAAAGAAAAAAAGAAGTTAAAAAAACTCCAGCAAACGAACACGCAAGAAAACTAAATAATAAACCTGCGGAATGCGACGGAATAACAGCCGTCGCTATTCTAATCCATCTTAAGCAGATCTCACAACGCCATTGCCTGGCCAGTATCTAGATCAAAGACCTCGGCAATCATCTGCAGCTAAGCTAAAAATCAAAGACAATGTCAAGCTTAATACCCAATCAATACTTAATCCGCGCCAACACCGGCAAGTGATCCGAAGCTAATCCCGCTTCGGCAATAACTTTAAACTCAATAAAAGAAAGCGAATCGCCAATCAGATAAATATGGTCTAAGCGTCGATCGGGTGCGTTGCTTGGAAAGGTATAGAGCTCAAAAGGGTTATCCGTTCAACTCTTTGGAGCCAGCGCCCGAGCATGTGGCGCGTTGGCAAAGTCATCTTTTTTTGGAGCATCAGGTAAAACAGTATTGAAATCACCACCAAGAATAATCGGAATATTGATGTCATCCATATATTTTTTAGTGACTTGGATTTGTTCTTCTCGAGCAGCAGTGAGTATAGGAACCATAAACGGCTTTTTTTCATTTTGCCCACCCTACCGGAAAGCCCATAATTTGGAGCCAGAACAGCCATCGGTTGCTCAAAGGCTTAACATTAGCG
>CAYJDW010000193.1:0-3346 GCA_964368985.1 uncultured Myxococcales bacterium
TGCCGACTTAGGAATTTATCCTGCGGTAGATCCGCTGGATTCTACTTCGCGAATCTTAAGTGCTGAAGTCGTTGGCGAAGAGCATTATCATGTGGCGCGTCAGGTTCAGTCGATTTTACAGCGCTACAAAGAGTTGCAAGATATTATTGCCATTTTGGGTATGGATGAACTTTCCGCAGATGATCGTACTGCAGTAGCGAGAGCTCGTAAAATCCAGCGCTTTTTGTCGCAGCCTTTCTTTTCCGCTGAAGCCTTTACGGGGGCTGAAGGAAAATATGTGAAGATCGCCGATACCATTCGCGGCTTTAAAGAAATTTGCGATGGGCAGCATGACGCTATTCCTGAGCAAGCTTTTTACATGACTGGCACCATCGAAGAAGTTTTGGCCCGCGCCAAAGATCTTTAGTAGGTTGAGGTGAATATGCTTCGTCTTAACGTAGTTACTCCTGAGCGAGCTTTCCTCGATGAAGAGTGCGTGAGCGTGACTTTGCCTGGAGTTATGGGCGAGTTGCAAATTCTTGAAGGCCATACGCCTTGCTTGTTGCAACTTAAAACTGGTTTGGTGAGTTATGAAAATAAGGATCGTGAAACGATACGCTTCATGATCGCAGCCGGTTTTGTCGAGGTAGATCACGATCAAGTAAACGTTCTATGCGAGCTAGCTCGACGCAAAGATGAGATCGATAAAGCGAGCGAGCTTCTTTCTCAGCAAGAGCTTAATCAGCAAATCGAAAAGCTTTTGCCTGAAGATGACGACGAGCAAAAACGGTTGAACGCGGAATTAGCGAACAGTGTGGCAAGGCTTAGTTTGTTGGATTGATTACTGTCGCTACGCGTACATTCTGGCCTCCCCCTTTGAAAAGGCCTTGTTGCATAAATGTGGCCGGTTTTACCTCAACAACTCCTCTCCCGCTTGCGGGAGAGGCTAGGGAGAGGGTGGAGAGACATGAACGTGAATGCTATTGGAAGAAAAATCCTTCGTATTTGTTTCTCCACCCTCTCCCCGAGCCCTCTCCCGCAAGCGGGCGAGGGAGCGTAGGTGCAGGCCTTTTCAAAGGGGGAGTCGCACAAAGCACGAAACCCTAAAGGTTATTCAATGGTGAACTCATGACAGACAAATGCATCTACTTAGATCATCACGCCACCACGCCAATGGATGAAAGGGTTTTCAATAAAATGAAGCCCTTTTTTTTATCCGATTACGGCAACCCCGCAAGTATTACCCATGGTTTTGGCTGGCGCGCGCTGGAGGCGGTTAATGAGGCACGCTTAGAAATCGCGCGGGCAATCAACGCTCATCCAACCGAAATTATTTTCACATCGGGCGCCACCGAATCAACTAACATGGCGATCAAGGGATTATTTTTTCCAGAAAGTTTAACCACTCGTCGTGAGCTTATTAGTTCGTCGATCGAACATCCGGCTACCTTGTCATCAATAAGGGCTTTAGCGCCAGCAGGGCTGAGCGGGATTTTCATTAAGCCCGAGCCTGATGGCGTGGTGGAATTAGCGCGCATAAATGATGTTTTGTCTGAAAAAACTGCCATGCTTTCACTGTTTTTTGTTAACAACGAAGTTGGTTCAATCAATGATATAAAAAATATCAGTCAGCTCGCCCGCAAGCACGGTGTATATTTTCACTGCGATGCGGCTCAAGCGCTAGGGCGGGTGAAGATCGATTGCCAGGAGCTGGGCGTTGATATGATGTCTTTAAGTGGCCACAAGATCTATGGCCCCAAAGGCGTAGGCGTTCTCTATATGCGAAGAGAAGTAATGGAGAGAATATGCCCGTTGATTCATGGTGGCGGCCAGGAATGGGGCAAGCGATCGGGGACCCTTAATGTGACGGGCATTGTGGGAATGGGCGAAGCTGCACGATTGGCGGACTCTCACCTCGATAAAGAAGTGTTAAAAATTAAGGACTTACGAGATCGGTTGTGGCAAAACCTGCAGGTCCTTCCCGATATGCATCTAAATGGTAGTCTTAGGAATCGGGTGGCCGGCAATCTTAATGTTTCTTTTGCTGGCATCGACGGCGAAGAGCTGGTGCTTGGGATTTGTGAGCGGGTCGCGATCTCGACTGGGTCGGCTTGTTCATCGGGGCATAGCAGCAAAGTATTGCAAGAAATCGGTGTTATACCCGAGCTTCGCCAAGCGGCTATTCGTTTTGGGATCGGACGATCAAATAGCCGGGAAGAGATAGACGAGGTGGCTGAGCTCGTCGTGAGTGAAGCGAAAAAGCTGAGACTCAAATATAAAAAGAAATTGGTAAAATTAGTCTGAGGCTATTAATGGGTCTATTAAAAATCAAACGCAAGGGTGAGCGAAACGCCGCTCCTACCGACGACGTAGGCTTAAGCATTGTGGCGCTTGGGCCCCAGCTTTTAGGTATTTCTGATCAAGCGGCTCAGCGTATTGAAGTATTGCTTAAAGAGCAAAATCAGGTGGGTTTTTATTTGCGGGTTGCTATCAAAGGCGGCGGTTGTTCTGGTTTAACGATTCACTATGAATTTTGCGAGAAGACTCGCCCGAGTGATGTGATTTTTAGCAATGATGCAGCAAAAATCTGTATCGATCCTAAATCTCTCTCGATATTGGGGGGAGCGACCTTACATTTTCGAGAACATTTAGGGGTGGGCGAATTTTTATTGCTCAATAACCCTGCTGCCAAGCAGTGTTCATGCGGCCAGTCTTTTTCCTTCTGAGTGCGCGATCTGTTTAATGGCTTGAAAATAAATGACATTTGATTAAGGCCCTGTTTTTACAGCATAAAACTGTTAGAACCTTTGGTTCCTCAGGGCGTGCTAACTATGGTTTTAGGTGAATAAATGAGTGCAAATAAAATAATTATACTGACAGCTTTTATGCTCGTCGCATCGCTCTTTGGTGGATGCCAAGAAATTTTGCCCTCTAAACCTCTCCCTGCCAATGAGCCACCTATCTCGCCGGTCATTCTTGAGACACCAGGCAATGCTAAAAGAGTGCTTGGCTTGGCGAAACAGTTTGCGAGCGGCCAAAAAACCGGTGAGGAATTAGCCGATGAGTTCGACAAATTGTCTGACACTCAAATTACTCAACTTGCGGAAAAGACGGATGGCGATGAGAACTTTATCCATTTGCTTTCGAAGGGGGTGGCATCGAATAAAGTAGTTGCTATCGCGGATAAATTTCTCAACAAAATAAATCCCGCGGTGATGGCTCGACAATTAGCGGCCAAAAGTGAGGGCTCCACTGCCTTTGAAAATTTGCGCCAGATGACAACCCGCGATGGCAGTCCCGAAGATTTTGAACGAAATAAACTCTTAGCCTTGCTCGTAGTGGCGGATCCTCGACTGGTTAATCAATT
>CAYJDW010000194.1:0-3333 GCA_964368985.1 uncultured Myxococcales bacterium
CCCACAGAGTGGATTTGCAATATCACGCTCTGTGGGCATTCTCATACCTGACAATGACAGGGCGAGGATGGCAATGAGACTATGCCGCCTGGTAGGATAGGTAGCAACTTGAGTTAATTAGTTAAAATGGCCCCTATTAATGCAGAAGCTTCGCCTTCTAACGGCCTTTCTCTGAATCAATATTTTCCTGCCAAGAAACGGTATTTCCGAAATTTTTTGCCGGTGTGCCGATTTTATCTTCATCCCCAAAGGATAAAGAGTTGGAATCGCTCTCTATTTCGCTATGTTCGCTTAAGGAAATATTTAGGTCGTGAGTATGCACTTTTTTTTCCTGCACTGACGCACATTTCTCAAACAAATCTTTACCCACTTTTTTGCGAATCCCTTTTTTCTCTTTTGCAGACAGATGATCAATATTTACCAATCCCACAACGCGAGCCCTCAGCCCATCAAGAGTTTGAATAGTTTTTTCAACGTATTCTTGATCTTGTCTTTTCATAACGTCATCGGCATTAAGTCTTTTAACATGCTCTTCAATCTGCGTGATCATTTCCAATGATCTGCGAAATCGTTTGCGCAAATGCCCCTTTGAACGTTTTGTGGATATCGGTAAAAATTCATATTTTTCCACAAATCTCTCAAGCGCTTCGTTCAAACCAATCCGCTTTTTACCTGCCATTTTGTAGATTTTCTTCCGATCTTTTTCAGAGAATCCTTGCTGCTCTAGATCCATTAAATCCAAAATGCCCCTTCTTGTTGAAGTAATGGAATACCTCAACGCCTTCTTATCTTGCCTTACACCAGACGCAACTAAATCGTTCACCCTTCTCTTACCGTATATGTCATTCAAATAGCTTTTGTCGTCGATAAGAAAAGGATCATCATGAAGAGATCGGAGTTCTTTATCAAGTTTGCGCAGATTGGTATGTGAAGAATTATAAAATTCTCGAATAAGCTTTTTATTTTTGCGACTCTTCTTAGGCACGAGATTTGACAAAGGCTCGTTGTCCTTATTTGCGCCACTGCTGTATTTCGCGATAAAGGTTTTTCCCTGCATAATTGAGGAGATGTACCCGCTCTCGGTACGTAAATGCAAGTCTTCAGGCCTCGCACCAAGCACTTGATGAACGGCCGCAAAGCCTCTTAGCCCATGGTTTTCTATGAATTGCTTAACTAATTGGGCCTGATCATCGGGACCTTTATTTTTCAGTTTATTTAGAACAGAAGATAAATCCACTGGTGAAATTTCTGTAATTTGACTTGCGTAATCAATGCGATCTCTAGCTTCAGCCCTTGTTAGCAAATCCAAATGCGCCGCTGAAAGTTCGCGCTCAAGGTTAATAGCTCGTGGGACTTTGGCATTCTCTTCAAAAGAGCCAATAAAAGCGCTGAAGAGTTTATTTATTTTTCCTGCTATTAGGCTTTCCTGATTCCCAGAAATAATCTTGTCTTCAAGTTGGGCATGCACCAGCAAACTATCAAATTGCCATTTGTTGGATGGTTCCCTTGATGAATCATCAATGGCATGGATTCGCCGATGGCTAACGTAGATATCCTCATTGTATCTGCTGTTAAAGCTCTGTCCTTCATTTTTTTGGGTGCGGTCGTGACTCGTCTCACTGATAGCCATCCGTTGGTAGCAATACTCTTCGATTGTGCCTGTATGAACTCCCGCTCTGTCCCCAACAAACTCAGCTTTAAACGCTCTTTCTTCGATCGAGCTTCTTTGTCCGCATGATGAGCTATTTCAAGCAGACCAGATAGCAAGCGAAAATTGAGGCCTTCGTGCCTACCCGAAGATACCGCCACATGTTCGACATAACTTCTCGCAACTCCCTGAGTCTTTAAGATCTCATTTTGTGCGCGAAATTCAGTGAGAAGATATTCTGGACTACGCTCTTCACTATAGACCCCAATTTCATTGGCAGTAGCTGGCAGCATTCCATGATCAATGAGATTTCGATAAGCTATTCTTCCTTCAGCAATATTGAAGTCAAAGATGAATGATTGTTTTCGTGCAAAGCTAAGGCTTTCAATATCTCCGATTGGAGCCATCAAGATATTAACAAGAAGCTCAATGTCGAAAATTCGTTTAGGTTCAATACTGACCTCATATTTTTCACCAGCAAGTTTTCTTAAAGCCAGTTCAAACTCCGCATTAAGCTCAACCGTTGTGCCCCAATTCACTGCATCAATAGGAATCTGAGATTGAATACCCATGATAAAAGTACCGGAAAGCTTACCGATTTTGGTTTCAATAAATTCATCACCAACTTTAAAATTATCTGGTCTATCGAAGCTCGGAGGATTGCTTTCTTTGATATTTTTACCAAGAAGGAATAGTTCACTAGAGAGCTCCGATTCGGTGAGCATATGCTGAGTAATTTCAAGATCTGCGTAGGTTCGATAAATTCTGCTTACCGTGAATGCTGGCCCTGCGCGAAAAGCAACCATGTCTGACTGGTTCGATAAATTAGCACTCGTTGCTGCCAGAGCTGCAATTCCTTTCCGATCCACTATTTCAATTTTATGCAAACGACGAATTTCAGCGAAGCGACCATCCATGGGGTATTGTCCCAGGTAATTGATATCATAATCGCGGCTAACATTTGCCAGCACATGAGCTTTGTCGCCAACCGCAGTACCAAGCATCGTCATTAAAGAAAAACCGCTGGTCAAATAATTGCGCCACCCCGCTCCTCGGTCCTCAGAGACACCAGCAAGGGAGGCACCGTTGGACCAAAAGGCGCCATTGGCAAAATTCACCGTATAGGTACCTCCTCTCCCCAAATATTTGTCAGTAAAACTCATCCACCATCCCATACCACCCGCAGTCCCATCATATTCTCGAGGACTGGTGCCGGAGGGGATGAACATGGCAGAATTGGTCAGCGATGAAATGTTGCTTAAAAAATGGTCATTTATCAACAACACTGCATTTAAGCCACTCAAAGACCAGCTAACACCATGATAATCAACCAAATTGACTGGCGCATCCATGGCCTGAGCATCTTGACGAACATCAACCGTTCGCGTTTTTAATCTCATTGGAAAATTAATTCGACTTAAAAATGCAAAATGCCGACGTATTTCACTAATACATCTCGCATCAAAAATAATATCGTCGGCGTATGGAGTGAATTCTTTGATGGCACCGAAGACACCATCTGGAATCGAATCATATAAAAGATCAACACCAAATGCGTCGCTATATTTTTGGGTAAGATGGTAAAATTCATCGAAGAGCTTAAGTGGATTTCCAAAATGGGCGCCAGTTTTAAGTTGCACCAAATATCCCGAGGAAGTTCGGGTAGCGCCAAGGTCTATGAGTTT
>CAYJDW010000195.1:0-3326 GCA_964368985.1 uncultured Myxococcales bacterium
CTGCATGATGATAACTCGCGCTGACTTTTCAAAATCAACAAGCCTGCTTGCCATGGTTTCATTCCACCATTCAAGGCATGAGTTAAGTACAGTTTTGGTAGCTAACACCCCACCTCGAGCATCCTGGGGCTTTATCGGGTCATCACAAACCTGAATATCGGCGTGTTCACCGGTCACTGTCCCATCGGTCGAAGTGCAAAGCCGATAACCTGCATGGTCATTCATGAATTTGATGGCCCCCCAATTATCTCTGAGTGGCTTAAACACATTGCCCCATCGAGCTTGATACCAATCCGATTCAATGAGTCGGCGCATGCGCAAATTGTCTCGCTGGCTTAATCCCATAGCGTATGATGCATAAATCCATTTGCATTCGGGCCTAAAGGTCCAAACCCAGGCTGGCCAAAATACGCAGCACGTGAGGCTCTTCATACAGCCAGGTGGGATGTTGATGACTAAGCGGTTAAGCTTGCCATTGGTGATGGCTTCCAGATGCTCCGCAATCGCATCAATGTGCCAGCCAGATATGAATGGTCGGGATGGTTCAACTTGTGGCCAGGCGAGTTTTATGAATTGGCGAAGACCATTTTTTTTAACAAGGTGTCGGTCTAGCTCGATTAATGCTTTATCTATATTCATGCCTGGCCTTGGATTTTGCTGAGCAAAATTCTAAACGTTTCGCCTTCTTCTAGGCTGAGCTTGTCAAAATTAGATTCTTGTTTTAGCTCGAGATTTTGCTCGGGTACGTCGCGGTTAAGGCGTTCAAGTCGGCAGCCGGTGTCGAGTAGCTTAGCAAGCCCTTCAGGCTTTAGCGTGGCTTTGTCCGATTCAATTTCACGTATCAGTTTTTTAAAACCTTGAGCGGCCGCTTTTTGAGCTCTCAAAGCTAAAGCGATTTGCCTGCGCTTCATAAGGCGTATTTGAGCAATTTGGCTGTGCTGACTCGCTCTTTCTATGTAGCTGTCAAAATCAATGATTCGAGTTTGCCAAGAATATTTTTTTGACAGCTCTGCCAGAGTAGAAACATTAATTTGCAGGTCATTGGCGAGTTTTCGCAAAGACCTGTCTATGCCCATATCGCGATAAGAACAAAAACGCTGAAATGCCTTTGGGCTTTCACTGTCTAACTTTTCCCAACTATTTGTCATAAAAGTCATTGTATGTGCTCTGAGTGATAAGGGATGATCAAAATCGTTAAGCTGCTGTGCGGCGAAATAGTCTGGGTAGCGGCTTTTGGCCTAAATCGACCTTTGCACCATAAATACCGATTCCCAGCGCATCATAGATATTATGGCGCTTATGAAGTGCCACCATTTCCAGGTCACGTTTTAGAGCTCTCTTACTGTGGTAGTCGCTGATATTTTCTATCTCGCACTGAGTTTCAGATTTTTTTTTACTACCTTTCCATTCTCGCGGCGTGGGTAGAAGCGTTAGCGCGGGAGAAAGGGCACAAGATAACATACCAACAAAAATTGCTAGATCGGTAAGCGATGAGAAGCGCACTGGTGAGCCTGGGTAGATTTCAGGTTGTTCTATCACTAAAATTGCTGGTTCTTTTGAATAACCACAATCATTTCGCCAGATTGCCACCAATTTTTGGCAGAGCTCATCCATAGCTATAAGATTTGAGTCCGATGAAAATGGCTTTAATAGGCCACTTCGATGAATGATGGGAACATTTTCTTCGCCACCAAAAGACTGTGCATTTCTATTAACGATGCCCCAACCAAAGCCACCTTGCTCTGAAAAAGATGGATCAATCGCAAAGATTTTTTGTTCATATTTAGTCTTAAAATTGAGTATTTGGCTCATGCGCGACGCTCCACGAATGTTGAATAAACTCTTTGCCTTTTTGTGTAATTTTACTCGTACAAGTGAGCCTCAGCTTATGTCCCTGCAGCGGGTTACTAGGTCCCACCGAGCTGTCACAAACTGCTTTATCGACTCGTTGGTTAATTTCTTTAAGTTGTCGTTGTGGACAAAGCCCAATAGCGGCACCGATAAAGGACTTGATACGGGGCAGAGCAGAGGGCAACCCAAACGATTGTACCCAATTCCTTTGCTCACCTGGTTTAATGTTGGGATTGTCGCTTTCATCGACGGTGCTTTCAACAATGAATAGCTTGCCACCACCTAAACGACGCTCATACAAAAACACCGCATCAATAGTGACCGTATACTTCCCTGGCTCAAAATACTGCCGATTGGACGTGCCTTCGGCAGCGACGTGCTCTATGCCGTCAAAAATACTCATAAGAATGTCATCCTTCTCTAGTTATTTTTTCAGCGTCACACCCGTGAAGATGATGGCTAAAAACCTCGTACAACCTTCCCAGCGGCGGCCGATAGCGTTTGAAGGGTATCGCACCCCTCAGGCGTTTTGAGGCTGCTTAAAATAGCTGTTTGGCTGTCGTAGGTATTATCTTTCAGATACGCAGTTAGGTAATTGGCAATCAGTCCGACGTGCTGTCCATAGCCGGCTAGTCGGTAGTGGCTTAACTCCTTTTCTTGTTGGATTTTGGTTAGAACAGGTTTCAAGAGGTCGGATAGCTCAATCGTTTGTTTATAGGCTGTGCCAGCCTTGGTGGGAGCACAGTCAATAAATAAATGAAACGATTCGCTGGTAGGGGAAGACTCATTATTTAAGCTAATTTTACTAGCTTCTTCAGTTGTTTTGTTGGGTTCGGTCGTTGCCGGGGCGCCGTATTTGCATGCGACGTAATAAGGGCAGCGACCGTATTTAAAACAAGCTGATTCAGTTCGCTCTAAATCCTTCGATTTAGTCTTGGCCTCAACTAATTTTTTAATCTCACCGACGGTCTCGAGAATTGGTTTGAAATTTCGGGCCGCTTCTTCTTTGGTGAGGGTCGCTTCTATTACTCGGGCATCGGGTGTGGATTTGGTGCGGTAATATATCCATCTTAGCTCCACGGTGTCCGCGTTTTTCTCTGTAAACAGCCATTGAGCATAGACGTTAGCTTGAACGTTGGTTTTGAGATCGTCAGGTGTGAGAGCTGTGGCAAAAGTTGAACAAGTTTTGTGGTCGCCAACGAGCCATATTTGACTCCCAACATGGTCATAAAAATCAATATAGCCGTGAAATATATGACCCTCGATACCGAAAAATATTTGTTTTTCTATATTAGAAGGATCTAGGTTTGGAGGCAAAAACTTCAGCCCTGGGGCTGCTATTTTCTCTTCAATGCTCTCATCTTTGATGGATTTTGTTTTTAAATACCGTTCTAAAACCTGATGTACAGCCTTGCCAAGTTCGGCGGCTTTTGATGGCTGTTCTTCCATGCCGTCAAGATAACGAAAAGCCCACT
>CAYJDW010000196.1:0-3304 GCA_964368985.1 uncultured Myxococcales bacterium
AAACCTGAGTGGAGCAAGTACTTTGAGGTATATGACCGAAAGGAATATTCTAATACCGAAGAGGCCTACGTAAGTTATTTAAGCGATATTGGGTTCATCGCAAAAAAAGTTCAAATTCTTTGGGAAGATGAAATTTTTGAAAATAGACAGGCTTTTTTTGATATTCTAAAAGTCAGCTATACCCAAAGAGACAGAATCCCCGCTAAAGAGCAAGATAAATTTTTCAACGAAATCCTCGATGAATATTTAAAAATGATGCCTTTAGATCATACTGGAAAAGTTCATTTTTACTTTAATCGTATGGAAATAATTGCCGCTAAGCCAATGCCTCAATAAACCTCACCCCAAAAGAGACCATGTAAAACATGACTAATGTAGGTTTTTTGCCAAAAATAAGGGATTTCGCGGCCAACAGGGTTAGGGCCTACGGCGAGCAATATTCGGCGACTGCCATTTTCTTTATTGTGTTTTATATCGCAAACCCGCTGAAATGGCAGTTTAGCGGGCATTATAATGTGACAACATTGGTGGTTTTAAGAGTAATATCGGTAGTGCTTAGCCTCGCACTATCTTTATGGAAATTTTGGCCCAAAAAAATTGTACCCTATCTGCCTCTTTTTTGGCTATTCGTTCTTTCTTATAACCTACCGTTTAGAACAACTTTCACGATATTTCATAGCGCTTATTCACAGTCCTATGCCGCTTTTGGGGTTTTAGGCTTTGTCGTCTTAGCTGTTATGGTGGATAACTTTCTTTATGTTTGTTTGGCAGCCACCGGGGTCATTGCGGGTGTTTTAGTCTATTACCTATTTGGCGGACATGCCCTTCCCTTAATTCCATTGTCCACGATTGCACAAGCGGCTTACATGGTATGCACTATTTCTTTTATTAAATTAGTGTTTTTTCGCAATCATAATATACGCCTAGAGTCGAAGATATCTTCTTACAAAATCCTAGCGGGAGCCATTGCGCATGAGGTTAGAGGGCCACTTTCAACTATTAACGTGACATGCCAGGCGATCGAGAATAATCCTGCTAAAAATGCTGAATCAGCTATTAAAACAATTTCATTACTCAGTAAGAAAATGTTAAGTACCATCGACGCTATTTTGCTGCAAATAAAATTTATGGAATCAGTAAGCCATATTGAATTAAAAGAAATAAGCTTACTTGATTGCATAAATGATGCGTTGTACGACCCCATTTTTTCCGATTCCGATAGAGCCAAAATTTCGCTAAAAATACTCGAAGGCCAAAAAGTTATGGGTGATAAAAGGCTTCTATCCCAGGTATTAAAAAATTTGATTCGTAATGCGTTACACGCAATCAAACAGGCGAAACAAGGGCAAATTAACATTGAAGCCATAAATATAGAAAATTCTTTGTTAGTGAAAGTTCAAGATAACGGAATAGGAATAGGTCTAGCCCATCAAAAAAATCTTTTTAAACCTTTTTATAGTCTAAGTAAGAATGGTGTGGGGCTCGGATTAGCCTTTTCAAAATTAGCCTTAGAAAGCATGGGCTGGGGGATATCCTGTGTATCCAAAAGAGGTTCATTCACTCGCTTTGATCTCACATATAGCCCTCAAACTAATCCAAAGGACGTTAATATATGAGACTGCCGCCGGCATATCAGTTTCCAACAACAACAGTATTTATCGATGACAATATGGAATTTATTGAAGCGGTACAAAGTGGTATAGAGTCCGATCACATCCTCGTAAAGAAATTTGACGACCCGAAAAAAGCCTTGAATTTTTTGCAAAACAACACAAAACCGGAAAATAGACATCACGCTTGGACACGAGTAAGCCCCAGTGAAAACGACTTTGATAGCGTATCGATTGAGGTTAAATTCTCAAAGATATGCAGCATGCGCGAAGACAAAAATCGCTCCAAACAAATAACTACGGTGGTGGTCGACTATCAAATGCCGGAGGTCGACGGGCTTACTTTTTTAGCAATGTTAAAAGATTTTCCGGTAAGAAAAATTCTCTTAACGGGGATAGCGGATGCAGAGATAGCAATTAAAGCCCTAGATCGCGGGTTGATTGATGCCTATGTGAGGAAACATGACCACAATTTATTGCGCAAGATCCAAGAAATCATCCTCAATAATCAGGTAAATTACTTCCAGGAACAAAGCGGCCTAATTAATTCTGCGCTTAAAATATCGCAAGAAAATGATAATTTTTTAAGCGCATCTTATTGTGATTTATTTCAAACGGTTAAAGAAAAATACAAAGCAACCGAACATTATTTGATGGATGAAAATGGCAGTTGTATGTTTTTAAGCAAGAATGCCCGGCGAGTTAATTTAATTATTAAATCTCTTGAGCAAATTAATAGTGAACATGGTTTGGCAGTCAACGGCGAACCGCCTAGGCTCGCAGGAAGCGGTCATCAACCATTACGTTTAGGAAGTGACTATTATTATACCATTGAAACCTAGTCAGGATTTGTACTCGGTTTCCCATGCGTATATTTGCATTTTGATGATACCGATAATATCAGAACCAAGTGGTGCCAAAGAGAAATCTTGTCTCCTAGACCACCATACTTTCCCGTCAAAATTTAACCATCGAGGCTGAAATTCGGCATTGACGCCCTTTACTAGCATAGGTTTCGCTAACAGAGTTTTTATTTTTTTCTCTGGCCATCCCTGTAACTCATGAATAGTAATGGCCAAGCCACAGATGGTATCCCCGATATTAAAAAGTGGTCTCATTTCGTCATTATTAACAGTGACTATGATTGATTTTCCTCCGGAATCATCGACGAATTTTCTAAATGTTTTAATCAGCAAATTGTTATTTGGAATTTGAGTAATTGGGTGTTCGCTATTAGTTAAAGCAGGACCCTCACCCACCCCACTTAGAATCCATTCTGGATAAACAAAGACACCAAAATTTTTAAAGGATTCGACTAATTTGTTTACTGCTTCCAGACGTGGACTAACTCGCCCAAATTCCCAATTCCGCAAGGACGTATAATTAAAGCCTTGCTCGCGCGCAAATTCTTCTTGATTAAGCCCCGTAAGAACCCGAGCCGATTTAATTCTTTGGCCTATTTTTTTTTGTTCGTGATTTTCAGTTTCCATTTAGTTCCCAAAATCGCACATTTTTGACTTCAATTCTAATTCAATTCTGCTATAAAACCTATAAGAGTCAATTTCGCCGATCAAGTTAGCTTTTATGATTAACTTTATGCCCGGATACAATAACATAACGGGGTTCCGCCTTGTCCAAAAAATGGATATTCAGCGCTTCAGAAATAGACACCTTTTTGACATGCCGCAAGAAGT
>CAYJDW010000197.1:0-3293 GCA_964368985.1 uncultured Myxococcales bacterium
GGCCTTCCGGTAGGGTGGGCAAAATGAAAAAAAGCCGTTTATGGTTCCTATACTCAGCCAAAAGATCTAGAGAGAACAGCGCTTATTTGGCCAAAAATAGATAATTGGGTGAAATAATAAAGGAGCCCTAGTCAACTCGTGATTCAGTCATTTTCAATCGGTTAGAGATTGCAAAACTCTTTGATAGCTTGATTGTTTTGAATGGCTTTTTCTATACTTTTTCGCACCATTGCTTCTGCTTGAGTTTCGAAAAGATGATAAAGCTCATGAATTAAAGGTTCTACCAGGTGTGCAAGTCCTTCTGAGGAGCTTCCCCATTTTCGAACATCAACGTGATTTACGTTGCATGAAGGATCAAGAATAGCTTCAGCAGCCAAGTTGGTTTCGAAACCCCAGGTAGTGACGCATCGCTTGCCAACAAAGGGAATGCGGACACATGCTTCTTGTTGAGCATCCACAAAAAAATGAACATAGGCTTTCATACCAGTGTCATTCAGCTCGACGTAAGCTTCGTTAATGTAAGCGGTTGAATTATTGCCAGGTATGGCATCCTTAACTTGTTGTTCAATGCCCTCGTTCCTGAGAATTTCCACCATATCTTGTCGAGTACTAAAGGCAAAACTATAGGATGAGGAGAGCAAAGTGATAGCGGCAAAGAAGAGAACGTGCTTTCTTATTGTCATGATATTTTTTCCTTGTTTTAGAGATTGAAGATACCAATTTGCTCAAGGGCATCATTGATCGCGTCGGTAAGTGCTTCAGAAGCGAATGATGAAGTATTGAGATATTTCTTGGCTTTGTTGAGCAGCCATGAGGGAAGATCTCCCTCAAGAACAGAAATATTGAGTGTTATCCCGGTAGCTAGTCCGTCCACAATGCTTATGACGGGTGCAAGGATAGCGCGAAGTCGAATGGATGGCGCTCCATTACGATCGAGAATCAGCTCGGCGTTAATAGGTGGTGAATAGATGCCATCTTCACGAAAGGCGTCGAGTACTTTGGCTGCTTCTTCATGCATGGATAAAGTAAGATGGGCATCTGTGATGATGCCCATCGTCACCTCGGATAGATTCTCGGTATGGCTAAATTGGCAATCTAAATAGCCATTATCATTGTGACAATAATTCTCATTGGCAAAACTTCCCCAGGCTAGGAAAAAAGCCAGCCCGAAGCATGCTGAAATGTTGTGAACTTTCAAAATAAGTCTCCTTTTTTTCTTCTTTAGAGGAGGTTTTTTAAGGATTGTTCAAAAAGCTTTGTTGCAGCGCGCGCTTGATAAGAATGCAAAGCTCATTGACAAAATGGGTTGAAAGTAGGCCACGGGGGCTGGGGATTTGACGGTTTCAACACGCATGCGCATATCTGCAGATGAGTAATTTAACATTTTGCAAATATTTGAGAGGACAAAGCGATGCTTGAAAAACCTTGGCTAGGTGTATTTAATGAAGCTGTTCTTAGCACTCTCGACGAGCGTTATGGTGCGCTGCAAATGCTTGGACAAGAATCGCGCAGTAATTTTTCGGCGACCTTTCCTGTTCATAATCGTTATTTCAGTAACGGCGACAAACCGCTGGTTTTGCTTGTTAAGCATCAAGGAAAAGTGGAACTCTGTTATAATGGGGAAAATTTCGTACTTCGTGACAAAGAGTTTGTATTTTTTGACGACACTATTCGTCATTCATGGGTGATGAATCGCTGTGACATCGACATTTATTATTATCGAAAAAGTATCACGGACCATGTGAAAATAACGACGGGCGATTATTGTCTCGATAATTATTTTTAGGCTTTATGAGAAAACTGCAGGTCGCAATTCACAGCTCTCTTATTCGGAGAGCTGCCAATTAGACAAATTCAACTAATAATAAATTTTTATTTTCGAGTCATCGCTCGTAACAATGAGTAAGTGAAGCGGTTCATCTTGTGATGCCTTGATTTGCTCTTGAGTCATAGTTGCAAAATCGACGTCGCCATATCCACCACCAGCTTCCGAGCATTCTTTGAGGTCGCCCATAACGTTTTGATTAAATTTGCCATTTTTAATACTGAAACCAAAAATATCCGAACTCTCAACAATTCTCTATTCTTGGTCTGCTTCGCGAATTGAATACTCAACTGTACTATCCACTGATTGAATAAGCACGACATGAGGATTATTCAACAGCTGGGTTTCTCGTACTTCTTTAGGGATTGGCGGCACATCTGCTTTGCGTTTAGTTTTTGTATTTGTGTGAGCTTTCTTCGATGATTTTTGAGCAGGTTGAGGCGCTTTAATCTTTTTGATAGCAGACAGTGTTTTTTCTTTTTTGGCGTTGGCTACCTGAGCTCTTGTTGCATGCACCGACACAATCTTTGTTTCCGGTTGAGGCTTTGTATTTTGCTGTTCAAGGGTGGTCATCCCAGCTAAGGTGCGCTGGTGCTCCTGTACCATTGCAACTAATTCTGGTGGCGCATTTGGTGGCAACTTAACTTGACCGATAGTCAACTTACTTGATCCAACGAAGCCTCCTTGTGAGACCTTTTACTTCACGTTTGCTATTACCAATAATTGTTTGCTGACGAAAACCTTGCGATGGGTCCACGAGTGATTCATGTGTTTGGTTTCCTAATGTCAAACTATGTTTCATCAAGAACAGTTGTTCAATATTGGTGATCTGCTCCGGGTCTTCAAACGACACATGTCCAGCACGAATAACGCTCACCGCTTTCATCCTTGGTTTGCCCTGGCCAAAGGTCACGACGATCTTTTGGGGAAAGCCGCCGTCAGGAAGATCAAGTTAGGATTGCAGATGCGATGAAGTCCATGCTTTCGATGTATCGAGCGGTTGTGAAACCGTTATCAACTTGAAGCTATGTTCAAGTTCATTGGCCGCCTGCACAAGAAAATCCTCGTCGTCGAAATCGCCGGTCAAGTGTGGATATGCCTTAGCACCCTTGGCCTTGGCGGAAAATCCGATCCACGGCAAAGAAAAAAATTGACGGTCAAGATCACTCGTCGTGATTCCAAGAATCAATTTTAAATCAGTATGTCCTTTCCCGACAAATAAAATGAAGCAGCTTATGTAAGTGAGAAGAAACTCAATTGAGAAACATCGAAATGTCGACGGACAAACGCTTCGTAAGCGAGTTTGTATTATTGGTCTACAGGCTGATAGAAACTATTGGTGCATATTTTTGAGGCAGGAGACAACGAGCCTCGCTAATAAGATCACGTATAAAATCTCCCGGCCCGGTCCTTGGAGGCAATTCGCCGGAGCATCATGATTTTGGCGCCAATGTGCCTTAAAAACGAC
>CAYJDW010000198.1:0-3273 GCA_964368985.1 uncultured Myxococcales bacterium
TCCTTGGACTATGGATGGGATTAGCGAATCTGAGGTTCTTGATGCGCTGAAGCCCTGGGCTGCAAATCCTCCACATAAACAGCCCGACGATAAAAAATTTACCGAGCATTAGCCGTTTTATCAAAAGAGAGCGAAGCGAACGATAATTCCCACTTTTTAAAGGGGGAATCGCGCAGCGCAGGGCGATTTCGGGGTATTCAATACTTCCAGCAAAATCCCCCATGCTCGCTTACGCTCGCGCCCCCTTTAAAAAGTGGGAATTATCGTTCGCTTCGCTCTCTTATATAGCGAACTTCGCGTGGCCATCCTCATTTGCTTAAAGACCTAAGGAATTCTCATCGTAAGCATCGTGCGACAATCTCAATACAGCGCCTAATTAGCCGTATTGACCGCCTAGGCCCTATTTGCGACAAGGCAGGCGACCAAGAATTTACTGTGCAAGGCTCATCAGGTTAAGCCTGAAGTATTGCATCGAGGCGCTTATGAGTTTTACATTGCTTTTTCCCGGCCAGGGTTCCCAATACGTCGGAATGGGCGCAAGTTTTTTTAGCACCACTGCGGGCGCTCGCTTGGCCGAGGAAGCAGAAAGTGCACTTGGTTTTTCCTTAACCAAAATCATGCTTTCCGGCTCTCAAGAAGATCTTACGAGCACTGCCATTGCCCAACCTGCGATCCTTCTTCATTCTATCGCAGCTTTTAAGGTCCTGAAAGAGCGTCATAGTCTAGAGATTAGTTGTGCCATTGGCCATTCTTTGGGCGAATACAGCGCCCTGGTTGCCGCGGGCGTCATCAAATTTAGCGATGCCATCAAGGCAGTTCACGTACGCGGCCGTTTGATGCAGGAAGCAGTTCCTAAGGGCCAGGGGGCTATGGCGGCAGTCTTAGGGATGGATGCCACAAAAATCTGTGAAATCATCAAAGAGTGCGCCAACAATAATCAAGCCGATTATGTTGCAGCGGCTAACTTTAATGGCCCACTGCAAACGGTTATCGCGGGCACCAAAGATGGTGTGGCGAAGGCTTCAGCGAAACTCAAACTAGCTGGTGCTAAAAGAATCATTGAGTTAGATGTGAGTGCGCCTTTTCACTGCGCCCTCATGAAACCTGTGCAGCAACGCATGACTGCGGTGCTTGATGGTATCCAATTTTCCGATGCAATTTTTCCGATTATTTCCAATGTTTCGGCCCAAAGAGAAAGCAAAGCCAATCGCATTAAAACTTTATTGATTGAGCAGATCACGAGCCCGGTGAGATTCACCGAATGCGTTGAAACTGTGCGTGCTCATCATCTCGGACCAAATGGCTTCATTGAGCTCGGCCCCAAAAATGCACTTTCGGGATTAGTAAAAAAAATCGACGGCGATATGAGCCTTCGCAACATTGATAAAATAGATGACCTCAACAATTTTAGTCTTTAAGGAATCACTCAAATGTATGATTTAGCAAATAAAATTGCCTTAGTGACCGGAGCAAGCCGCGGTATTGGCAGAGCAGTGGCGATTAAATTGGCTCAATGTGGCGCGACTGTCGTCGTAAACTATGCCAACAATGAAGCTGAAGCGAATCAAACCCTAGCGTTGATGGGTGATGCTCGAAAAAAATCTCGTATCATGGGATTTAATGTTGCTGATGAGCAAGCGGTTGAAGACAGTATAAATGCGATAAAGAATGAATTTGGTTCGCTGGATATATTAGTCAATAATGCAGGCATTACTGTTGATGGATTATTGTTGCGTTTAAAGGGCGAAGATTTCGATCGTCAAATGAATACTAATTTAAAGGGTGCTTTTCACTGCTCTAAGGCCAGTACGCGCCACATGATGAAAAATCGTTATGGCCGAATTATCAATATTTCCAGTGTCTCAGGAGAGATGGGGAATGCCGGCCAAAGCGTTTATGCAGCCGCTAAAGCAGGGCTGATTGGCATGACCAAATCCTTGGCTAAGGAGCTCGCCTCAAGAAATATTCTGGTGAATGCCGTAACCCCTGGCTATATCGCAACTGATATGACTAAAGACATTTTGGAAAAAGGCGGCGATGCCATATTGGAGCATATCCCTTTGAAACGAGTGGGTAAGCCCGAAGATATTGCCAATGCAGTGGCCTTTTTAGTTTCCGATAATGCTGATTACATTACGGGGCAAGTTTTGTCGGTTAACGGCGGCCTTTATATTTAAAAATTTTTGTTAAAAGGAGAGACATAATGTCACAAGCTATTGAAGAAAGAGTTCGCAGTATTATTTCCGATCAACTCGGAGTTTCCGAAGAAGAAATTAAACCTGAATCAAAATTCATTGAAGACCTCGGTGCCGATTCACTCGATATCGTTGAGCTGATCATGGCCATGGAAGAAGAATTTGAAACTGAAATTCCTGACGACGAAGCTGAAAAAATTCGTAATGTGAACGACGTAATCACCTTCTTGAAAAATAATCTCTAGCATTGGTTCGTCATTGTCTTTGTTGCAATGGCGATGTTAGTCATAATACTCGTCGCAATGACGAGATTTTGTTTATTGGGGTGAGGCGATAATGAACCGACGAGTGGTAGTAACGGGCCTTGGGCTTGTGTGCCCGGTGGGCAATACAGTTAAAGATAGTTGGGCTGCATTGCTCGAAGGCAAAAGCGGCATTGATACTGTGGCAGCCTGGTGCGAAAAAAAATGGGCTAATGAATGCATGGGTGTAACGGCCGGCGGGGAAGTGAAAAACTTTAACCCCGAGGATTTTGTAGAGCCTAAAAAAGATGTTCGACGCATGGGTCGCTTCATTCATTTGGCGATGGCTGCCAGTAAAGAAGCCTGGGAAATGGCGTGCCTACCCGATCGACTTGATAACGAGATGGGCAATCGTGCGGGCTGTGTGATCGGTGTCGGCATGATCGGAATGGAAGTATTTACCGACAATTATGATGCCTTGAGAGAGCGTGGTCCTCGGCGTGTGTCGGCCTTTTTTATCCCCGGTACCATTTCTAATTTGGCCCCTGGTCAAGTCGGAATCAGACGCAATTTGCGCCTCGATAATTGGGCGGTGGTTTCTGCCTGTGCTTCGGGAACTCATGCCATCGGAGAAGCCTTTTCGCAAATAAAATCGGGCCGCGCAGATTTGATGGTTTGTGGTGGCGCAGAAAGCGCAATGCACCCGGTGGCGGTGGCTGGTTTCAACTCAATGCATGCATTGTGCAACACTAAAAATGACGACCCGAAAAAAGCCAGCCGGCCTTTTGATAAAACTCGCGATGGTTTCGTCATGGGCGAAGGCTCAGGGATTTTGA
>CAYJDW010000199.1:0-3228 GCA_964368985.1 uncultured Myxococcales bacterium
GATAAAGAGTTCAGCACCTACGTTAAAAAATTGATTCGAGAGGATATGAAGAAATCAATTTACAAATCCATGATTGAAGCAGCCTAAGCCACTTCATCCGTCCACGCTAACTTAAACCGATCATTGAACCCTGTATATACGGGGTTTTCTGTTCCTGCAATATCAACAAATCCAAACTGTCCAATCGGGTTGTTGTTCTGACATATTCGGTTGTAAATTACAGATTGGTTGTCTTTGACAACACTTAAATACATATCACCTAGTCTTGAGTTTAGTGTCAATTCATAAGTTGAACCTTGAATCGTGACACCAAAAGTCTGATTGGGCACTTGTTGTAATGGGATTTCTAGGATCATATTTACACTCCAAATCTACTTCCAATAAAGTCACGACCTTGCTTGATCCACGATGCGCCTGCTGCATCTTTAGGCTGAACACTACCACCATCTACCGCCTTAGCATCACTTGGCGCTTCGACTTCTTCAAATGAATAATTTACTTTCACTTCTCGGACCTCCTCAAGACTCACATTGACCACGATAAGTTGTACGCCTTCTTGTGCGGAACGTGCATAATCCACATTTGTAATGCACATATTTCGATGCACAAATTCAGGACTGATCACATAGAACTTTAGCGTACTTCCCTCAAGCGCAAGCAGTTGAGCCAAGAAAGCGCCACGTTGAAGCGCACCCCCTGAGCCTTTAGACATTTGCACCACCGCCTGAGAGGGGGTTGCGACCTTGTTGTAAGACGCAAAAGAACCACCTTCAATTGGTGCATTAACAATCGTGCTCGCACTTTGAAATGAAAGACCTAGCACGTTGTCGGCAAGCACAACAGGCACACCGAACTCGTTCACCAGTCCCCACACGTTGCCAAAGATGGCGCGGATGATCGCAGCTCCACCGAGACCGATTAAAGCATTACTGCCTGATGTGACCAGACCTTTAAAGTCAGGTATATTTGGGAATCCTGAAATCATGTGCTTAATCCTATAAATAAATTTATTCTATCATGCACATAAAGAAAAACCCTCATGGAGAGGGCTTAATATTATTTTCTATAAAGTCTACGTCCCACTGCAAGTTCTTCGGGTTCGGCGTGTCGCATTGTGTGTATAGTTAAATGTGTATGATAGTTTTCTGACTCACACATTAAAGCAACATCTTCGTCATCGTCATCTTCATCTTCATCACCATATAGAAAAACAATAGTGAAAATGTAGTCGGTAGAACCACCAACAACCTTATCCCCCACCTCAAAAATATTATGCTGGCGGCGGTATTCGAGCAATAATCTATCAAAAGAACTTATGTCAAAATCTATACTGTGATAGTTTTTAGCATACTGTCTAGCCTTCTCATACCCGCCCAACTGTTCAATTAAATCACTCATCTCAATACTCCTGTAAAGCAATGTGGCGGACGCTAGTGCTTGCGATTTTTCGGGAGTTACCCTAGCCACAATATAATTATATCATACTTTTATCATGTGCCTAGTCCTATCGAGTATTGATAAAATTTATTGTTATTTAGACCATTCATAGCATCCCCCATTGCACCAGTCATAGTGCTAGAGCTTGTATTTACCTCAATTTTATTCACGTTCACCTCAACATTGTTAGATTTGTTGTTAGTTACTGGCTTTGCAATTGAAGCAGGGATTTGGTTTTTTGGCATTGTGGCTTGAGCTTGGGTTGCGCCGGTTGAAATAGCATTAGCTGTAGCATAGTGACCACTAAAAATACCTTGCTGCCTTTTGGCAAATTGAGCAGCACTCTCACCCGATCTTTTACCGTTCTGACGCATTGCCTTTTCAGTTGCAGCATTAACAGAGCCACCTTTTAAGGCAGAGACAACACCGGGGCCAATATTGTGAAGCATATACAGATTTTCACCAGTGATCGGCAATCCATTGTTCTTCAAAATGTCAGCATTCTGTTTTGCCAAAAGACCGGTTGCTAAGGTATTTATGCGTTTGTCACGACGCGGATCATTGGCTTGTCTAAAGTTGGATTTATCAATTTTAGTCATTCCAATTGCACGACCCTCTGCCGTACCTACTAGACTATTCCATGTGCCTTGTGTGAACTGCCCTGTACCAATAGCACCAGTTGGTGACATCGCGCCCGTCCATCCCGCCTCCATTTTTACAAAGCCACGCAACACATCCTCTGGAATTCCATACTTTTTAGATGCTTCTGCAATATGTTGATCAACTCCACCACCAAACTCGAACGCTTTTCCTGATCCACTATTATTTATAATACTCGTATTACTCAACGTACCAACCGGTTGTCCTGTTGCAATATCCGCTGCGCCTGTAGCTCTCTCCCATACTGCATTAGCAAAATCTTTAATGTTATTAACATAGTTCTTTTCCATCTCCCATGCTTCTGCCATCGCCCCCTTAAAGTCCCCACTTGTTAACTTCCCTAGGATTGACGCATACCCTTTGAGTGTAGGGATTGCAAATTTAACCATGTCGGCAGATAAATTAACAAAACCGTTACGCAGGCTTGTTAATGAAACACCGTTTTCATCAATAAAGCCTTTCAGTTTGAGCCAAGACTTACCATCTGACGCAACTTCTGACCACGACTTATAATCACCAATCAGATGCAAAAATCCTTTACCTAAATTTTCAGTTGAGAATTTAGCATTGTCAATGTAGCCACTAAATGCGCCCCAATTAAACAAGCTGTTACCGCCTTCCGCCCACACCTTGTAATCATTATACAAAGCAATAAATGCAGCAGACAACAAGCCAACCGTCGCAATAAACGGTAAGAATGGAGCCATGAACAGCAATGCAGCTACTAGAGCTTTTCCAAGCAACGGAACGACCAACATGCCTAAGAATATCGCCATGCCCTCAAACACAGCCTTTACAGTTTTTTGGTGACGCTGCAAGAACTCGAAGAATCTCAATGCAATGCCTGACAACTTAACAAGCAATGGAATAATCGCATTACCCATCATGAGTTTCATTGAGTCCCAATGAGCACTCATCTTGGCTTGATTCTCGGACAGTTTTCGGCTTGCTTCCATTTCTTGCTTATTGGATGTGTACATTTGCTTGTGATAATTGACCATTTCTTGCATGGCATCACGACCTTGCAAAAGGGTGTTGATGGTCCCTTCATCAAAGCCCATCTTTTGACCCATAAGAGCAGCTTGTTCACGATCCATTTTTGAGAATGAGTCGGCAACATCAAGCAATACT
>CAYJDW010000200.1:0-3143 GCA_964368985.1 uncultured Myxococcales bacterium
AAAATTCCCCCCACTGTTGCCCCCCAAAGCAGAAGTAATTTCTTTCCACGACTAAATTTTATCGTTCCAATGCGATGGTTTTGATTTTTAAGGTTTAAAGAATTTTGTTTTTCACATACGCAGAACCACCCATAAACCCCCAATTCCTCCTAAGGATTTTTGAAAATTCTCCACCATACGATCGGGTGCGATCTCCTAAGTTAGATAGGCAACCCATGCTTAAATGGCCGATTCGCATGAACAAAGCGCGCAAACTTGTGGATAATCGCTCGGGTTGCATTGATGTCTTCGCTGTCGTGCAACCAATCGTGGAGTGATTTTTCGAGTTTGTTGGAAAAGCCCAAGGTCCAATCGTCGAGGTAAAAACAGCGATGTAGACCACACGCAAAGAACAAAAACGCCAACTGGTTTGCATTTTCGCGATATTCCTCTTCCGTTTGGTTTGCCAAAAATTTCTCAACTAAAGGGTCCAGTTCTTCAGAAATATCTGGTCCACAGCTTTTATCGACGAAGTTTTTTTCCATACAACTCTCCTATTGGTTGGTGATAGATAGCCGTGCTTAATAGCTCAAGAGCGGTTTAAACGTGTCTCAATAAACGATCGTTTTTTAACACAGGGTTTTTAAGAAAATCAATTTCCAAATAAATGCGCCAATATGCGAAAGACACTTGTCATTTACTCGTCTCATGTATTAAAGTATTAAAAAGTTAACATTTCTTAGCTTTTTGCGACAGGGGACCATGATGGCAAAATTAGTGGGATACGCAAGAGTTTCAGGGGATGATCAAAATCTAAATTTGCAAATGGATGCGCTTTTAAAAGCCGGCGTAGAAAAGCGTCACATTTTTTGTGACCAAATGAGTGGCGCTAAATCAGAGCGACCCGGTTTAATAGAATGCTTAAAATCCCTTGAACCAGGTGATTCATTGTTAGTATGGCGATTAGACCGCCTGGGGCGCTCTATGCAGCATTTAGTGACGGTGGTTGAAGACTTGAGACAAAAAGGAGTGGGTTTTAAATCTATTTGCGACGGCTCGATTGATACAACGACCGCATCAGGCGAATTGATTTTCAATATTTTTTCATCTCTTGCTCAATTCGAACGTAGATTAATCCAGGAACGCACCAACGCTGGTTTAAGCTCTGCTCGAGCACGGGGAAGGTTAGGGGGGCGGCCTAAGCTCTCCCTCGAGTCAGCTAAAGTAAGAATGGCTAAAAAGATGCATGCCGATAAGACCGTTGAAATCGATGATATTTGCGCCACGCTAAAAGTTTCTCGGGCGACGCTTTATAGATATTTGCGAAATTAGAAGTGCTTGAATATTTCTATACAACTGTGGGACGGCTTTCAGCTTAGGAATCTCCCACAGTTCTAGGTTTCTCTGGGGCGGGGAAGAATAGGCGGAGTATTTTTAAATATTTCGGTCCACGAACATCAAGTTGGTTTTTTCTTCTAATACGCCGCCAATAATCTCAGGCTTGTGAAAATTTGAATGATTGGTCAATTGGCTAGCCTCGATATCAATTTGCCTCCAACCCTTTGCTATTAAGTAATTGATTGATGTGCCAAAAACGACCTTCCCTATACCGGCCCAAATAATAGCGCCTTGGCACATTGCGCAAGGCTCTGCGGTTGTTATTAGCGTTAGGCTGGGCCAATCAACTTTTTTGTTACCGGATTGCTTAACGCAATTAGCAATCGCATCGACTTCTCCATGGAGAAGGGGATTGAATGATGACGTATTAACACCTCGGCAAAGTTCTTCACCAGTTTCGGTGTTCACTAACATGGCCGCGAACGGTAAATCAGGATTTTTTTCCTGCGCATACAGAATCAATGTTTCCATGTGCTTTTCATGAAATGAATCAGCAAACACCAAGTTTTGAAGTGCTAAAAAAAATAGACCAAAATATTTAAACATCGTTTTTTCCTTTAGTTTCTCTAGCAAAAAATTAAAGGCAGAAATTTTTTAGGCAACCCCATTTTTTGATAATCCCTTTTGATCCGCGCCCTTTATTATAGGTCGAATGCAAAACGTATTTCGACTAGACTTCAATGGCACCTCAAAAACCTTCAAACGCACGCCGCAAGGCTTTTTGCGCGTTAATGCCCGCTTAACTAAGAGCGGTGTTTTTAACTACGAAAACACCCGCGAATACCGTCCCGACGAAGAGGTGTTTAGAGTTGATTCATTAGAGTCGCTCAAAGGCGCCCCGGTCACCGACTTGCACCCGTCTGAATCAGGCGGTGAAGCGTTTTTAAATGCGGCCAATGCCAAGGCCCACATGGTAGGTGTCACCGAAAGCATCGAGCGCGATGGGCCTTATCTAAAGGGCTCGTTGATTATCTTCCATGAAGACACCATTAAGGCCATTGAAAGCGGTGAGCGCAAAGAAATCTCTCTTGGCTACACATGCCAGATCGATCCCACGCCCGGCATGTACAAAGGACAAGCCTATGATGCCGTGCAGAAAAATATCGAAATCAACCATGTAGCCCTAGGTCCAAAAGGATGGGGCAGGGCAGGGGCTGATTGCGCCATTCGCCACGATTCTAAATTAATCCAACCACAAGGACCAACCATGAACGAAACCGTTCGCCTTGATGGCGTCGATGTCTCATTGTCGCCTGAAAACATCACCAACCTTTTCGCCGAAAAGCAAAAGCGAGAGCAAGAGCTTGTTGGGCGGCTTGATGCAATGAGCCTTGAGCTAGAAAAAGAGCGGGCAGCTAAAGCACAGCTCGAAGACCCAAAAGCTTTAGAGGCTAAAATCCAAGCCCGGCTAAAACTGGTTGAGCAATGTCGATCAATATTAGGTCAAGACATTCGCATGGATTCCAAAACCAACGAAGAACTCAAGCTGGAAGCCATCAAACACTTTTACCCAGAATTAGATGTGGCCAGCCAAGACCAAGCCTACCTCGATGGCATGTTTGAGGCCATCTGTCTCATAAAAACTACTCGTAACGATTCATTAACCAGCACTCGCCAAGCTATCCACACTGACAGTCAATCCAAATCTAACCATGCCTATGAAAAATGGATCGAGCAGAGCGCCAAGATGTGGACGATGCCTTTAGCTGGAAAAATTTAAGGAGAATAAACATGCAAACAGAATTTTTAAGAGACCGCGAACGGGC
>CAYJDW010000201.1:0-3124 GCA_964368985.1 uncultured Myxococcales bacterium
AAGAGCACATTGGCGCCAAAATCATGATTTTCGGCAAAGTATTACCAAGGACCGGTTCTTTAAGAAAAATGTCGGTCCGGCTTTTAGCACCGACTTGTTAAAGCCCTTGCTTGCTCATACGGGAGTTGCCACCATTGCCTGCGGTGTGGGTTTATTGGTTGCTCGCTTAGGCGATTGGGATGCGGGCTTTAGCATCACAAATGCGCTGGTGCTTGGGCTCGTTTCGCTCGCAGCAGGCCTCGCCTACTTGGTCTTTGCATATTATTTTAAGCTGGAAGAGGCGAGGAAATTTGTCAATGCGATTAGAGCGCGTCTGTTTTAATAGTGCATATTTTGATGCTCAGAGAATGCAGAAATAATCTGGTAAAGCTCTGTACATGCCATAGAATAGGGCTAAGTCAGACCTTTGCTCGTCTTTCTAAAAGCCAGCTATTACGAGGTAATCGGTATGCCTTTGCGAGACAGATGCACAGAGCAAAGATGTGTTTTAAGAGGACAAAAATCTATAGTGGATGATCATGAATACGCTTTCTAATACACCACTACTTTCGATAAGCCATTCAAGTGTGTCGGTGGTACAAGAATCAATCGCCTTTTTATCAACGCAGAGCTTGCCTATACGAGCCTTTGCTCTGCCTTGAACGATGCCAAGGGGCCCACGTCATGATTTGATCGAACGCTATCAATACCAAATGGCCACCTTGGTTCATGCCACCTCTTATGAAAAATTAGTTGGGAGGCTGAAGAGCGAGCAAAAATA
This sequence comes from uncultured Myxococcales bacterium, assembly GCA_964368985.1. Taxonomy (GTDB): domain Bacteria; phylum Myxococcota; class UBA727; order UBA727; family JABDBI01. The sequence goes on from CAYJDW010000201.1 coordinate 761, forward strand.
GATTACCCAAAGTTGCTGCCTACTGTTATTGACGTATTTGTTGGAAGTGCTTCTCATGGCGGGCGCCGCGAGTCATCAATACGTGGTGCCATATCTCGTGGGTGGCCGCGCTAAGCTCATGCCTTAAGACCAAAAGCGAGGTCTCCATAAAGTTTTATTGTCTAAAGGCCTAAAGCTATTACAATAGTTTGCGTAAATCTGGCAATAATGATGATTTTGAAAACCTATGGTCAACCCATATTGTTCCTTATTTATGGGAAATTAAGGTTAAAGAATCCCTGCGAGTTGTCGAGAATGCCGATCAATTTTCTCATCTAGCGGCTCTCTTTAGGCGTCAGGAATTCAAAAAATTGCTTGAATGTTCTGATGCAGAGTTGAAAAATGCCCTAAAGATCATGCTTAAGACAGATATCTACAATAATTATATAGATGAAGAAATAATGCTTAGTGATGATTTTATAAACAATGTTTTGAATGATATAAAATGCTGGCTTAGTTATGAAATAGAATACCAAGCTTGCAGTGTTTTAAATCAAACAAATACTGCTTTTGTTTTTAGATTAGCTAGTAAGAGCATATTAGATGTACTTGCTCAGAATAATGCGCCTGATGCTGTACAAACTAATAATAATGAAAAGCTTAAAAGAGAGTTATTTGAGGCGATAAAAGAACAACGAGAAAGAGCGTTCAAAATTATCCGCGAAAAAGTAATTAATGAGCAAGAAAAAATAAAAAATTTAGTGAGCTTTTGCTTTACTCAACAAGATTGAAGCATCTCGCTATTCAAAGCATCTTAAGGTCAGTAAAAAAGACCACAGCTCCTGTAGACCTCGCTATCCTCTTATGAGAACCCGGAGCCCAGAGGTTCCTATAAAACGCCTAAACGTTCTACAGGAGAGCGGTCCTGGGCGGGAATTCGGCTAAAATCATGATTTTTGAAATCAATGTCCTCTTGTCGACAGATTGATGAGTTTTTAGGGCTTTGATTTATCGCGTTTCTGACATTTCAAATGAGGGTTTTCAGAGTCCGGATATAGCGGATAATCATCATTTTCAATTGTACAGATAAGAGGTCCTACACCGGGCTGAAAATCCTTCAGACCGAAACTATTACTCTCCAATGCCAATTTATAAAAATCCAAATATCGGGTTACAGTGGCAGGTGTACTTGGGATATTAAGACTTGGGGGGAAGATTAATTTAGAGCCTGGTAGAATATATAAGTATCCTTCGTCCGTAAGTTTTTTTCCTAATTTTTTAAAAGTTTTAAACGGATTATCAATAAATTTTACTGTTGCGTGATCGAACGCTATGCTGGTGAATGTATTATCGGGAAGAGAATCTAGATGCTCATCATCATTAAAATCAAACATTAAGTGGGGGTATTTACCATATTGTTGAGTATCTTCATACCAATTAGCATAAACCCATATATTATCATTATCACCCAGTGGTTCCTTCCAGTGAAGAAATAATAACCGCTTAGGGAAGTCGGGTATTATCTCATCTTTCTTCTTAACCTCCCTCGCTCCCCGCCCAAGAACCATATGAAGTTTTTTCCCCTCTCCTAGAAGATTCTTAATTTCTTGAATCCTATCGAAGTGATTATATAAAATTGAATTTCCTTTTGTATCCTCATATTCAATATTATTCAAACTAGATATAGAGGCATAAAAAACTCGACTATAGGCCAAAAAAATCAAACAGACCCAAGCTGCGAATTGAAGTTCTTTTTTCATAATTTTCTCCCACATAACCAATTTAATACGTATTTTAGCATAGCGCTATTGGAGTCTTTAAGCACTAGAAATTTCGTCCCTAATGCTTATATTTTTGATTTTTGAGCGATATCATCTTCTCGGTAGTAATTCGCCCAACATTATGATTTTGGAGCTAATACGCTCTTAGCGACTGTGGGTTTGGTTCCAAATATTGGACCTGGGTAGCCAGGCATTTTCAAAAAATGTCTTTATTTTACTCATACCCTAGATTTAGGTGGCGCGCTTTAACCGTATTTAGGAGTACAGGCAGGACTTGCTTGGGAAACTAAAACCGAAGGGGTGAATTTTCTTCTCGGTGCCCCTTTAGGCATTCTCGTACCCTTCAATCCTCACGTGGCTTTAGATGTCGGCGCACCCTTTAACTTTTAATTGATAAAAAAGGTATGCAGGTGCCTCTATTCCGGTGGGCTATATTGGTATTACGGTTTTTTTTAAGTCAAATATCAATGCTCGATCCTCAAGTGCGCATAGTATTATTTGCGAAGCCCCAAATGACGGTTTTTCTCTAAGTCGTGAAATTGTCTTGAGATTAAATAGGGCAGCACGCTTCTAAGTGTCTGATTATTTTGAACTAAGCTTAGCA
>CAYJDW010000202.1:0-3123 GCA_964368985.1 uncultured Myxococcales bacterium
AAGAGGCTTGGCAAATTCCCTTAACACTAATCATATGGCTATTTACAGGACGGTTCAAAGGCTTTCAGAGGCGAATGTTCTTGATTTTAGAAAAATAGGAAAAAACAATACTTGTTATTTAAAAAAAACTGTAGAAGCAAAGGCATTTGCAATAATGGCTGAACAATATAAATTAATAAGATTATTCCCCCTACAATTTTGATATGATCTATGGAATTTTTTATAAATAAATTATTCATAGTAGAAAACAAATGATATGATAAATCACTATCATTAATAAATTTTTGCAGAATATACCCAAGGAAGTTTTCGTCATTAAATAAAATTATGGATCTAAATATATTATAACCTTAATTTGTGCATTTACTGAAATTTTAGATTTTATAATTAATCTCTTTTAGCAGCTGATCTGCAGTATTAACTAAATCGCCATAACTTAACTCACTAAAAGCCATTCCCCGAAATTCACGCTCAAAGACTTCTGCAAATGAGTGAAAATGAGGTCTCAGCAGCTCATGAATCGGCCGATTGTGGCTTATTAAGTAAACGACAAAGGCTGTCATCATTTTTTCGCTCAGCCCATCGTTATCCAATAAGAACTTGATGTCAAAAAAATCGCGAGGATGTTGCCTGTCTAAAGCAGCACAGATTTTTCCTGCATAAAGATCCTCAAAACTCACCACATTGGCTTCACAAAAAAAACTAAATTCTCTTTGAGCCTGAGAGCTCAGCTCCATATACCGACAAGGAAATACCGTGCCCCTGATGATGTGGTTAATATCTATTTTTATCGCAGCCAAATTTTGCTGGACCAACATTTGGTAAACAAAACCCTCTGCAGTTTTCCTTAGCCCTATATGAACATTGGCAATTTTTCGTTCTAGCTCTGCCATAACTTCATAGGACACCACATTTATATCCTCTAAACTGCTTTTACGATCGGCAATTGGCACATAGCTAAAGTCCAGGTCAATTGATAATCGAGGCAAATCCCTCACAAATAAGTTGATTGCAGTCCCACCTTTTAAAGCCAAACAATGATGAGACTGAAATTCAGGCAATACTTTCAAAAGAAGTTTTACCTGATCAATATATGTTTTTTGCATTTTCTTTAAACTCTTTTGGAATTGTAATTTGATATTTGCTATCTAGCGAACCAAAATTGACTATTTTTCGTTTTCCTGCGCCGATATCTATTCTTTTTAGATCTAATTTTTTCAACCAACCATGGTGATAATATTCCCCAAAAAAAAGGAGCAATCTTTTAGTCTTAACTGACCTACAGGATTCCAATAATTGCTGCAATAAATTTGGTCGCAAACCAGTAAGCAATTCAATTAGTAGTGAAGCTTCCTCAAAAGTCTCTGTCTTTCCGACCGAATAAAGATGCTCCAAAATAGCTCGTTCTGGCTGAGATGCTAAAAAATTCAATCCAGCCATCGACATCTCAGATATACCAAGCTCAATCGGAAGAAATTTAGTGTTTATCAAGCGAAATCGATCGACAGATAAAACTTCAGAAAACCACTTAGGCATGGCGCCATTAGATTCTTTAAACAATATGAGTACATCATTGGCTCTGATATAATGCGAGATGCCATGTAGCTGAAGGGCTGTTTTGCCACCAACATGAAATTCGATTCCTTGCCGCTCAGCCCCCCAGACCGCCCCAGGCCAATCGATTGAGTCCCCCAAACGTTTGCATGCACTACGGCCTACAGGCTCAAGCCAACGGCTCATAATATATCGACGCTTAAGCTCATTTGATATGCCATTATTTCTGAGCCAAGCGTCAGTTGCCACTGCCCCTTTGGGCAATTTTTGCAGAAATTGGTTTAATTTTGATGGAATTTCAGTACTCATAGTACGGTTATAGCGTATTTTTTAAACTAATACAAGTTAACCACTTAACTTGCAGAGCGCGAAGCCTTCCTTCGTCTAACAACATGATCGCTTCCCCAGGGAACCGCAAACTCACTCCATAAAGAACCCGTGCCAGGGTCACGAGTAATAAGCGTCAAGCCATCAACTACTGGTCTATCATTGCCTGCCCTAACAAAACCTATTTCCAGTGAAAACGATCGCCAAAAACTATCATCGGGATTTTTGACACCAGTGATAGGCAATTCCTTGGCTAATATAAACTTGGCAATCATTGTTTTATGAGCCTTGATCATTACTGAACCGTCATTAAGACTCACTTCCTGCCCAACCTCATTTTTATCAAGGTCATAGGCAAAATATTTTATATCGATGATGTTTTCCGGTATTTGATACAACTGCCTATTGAGCTTTAGCTCCATGCCCTTTTTTAGTTCCAGCCTAGAAGAAATCGACGAGGAAAATGGATTGGACATAATCACATGGCCGATTACCAGGTCTTTCTTGAGAGCAATCGGATTATTATTCCGAAATAACTTCCACACAGGTGGCCCTATCCACGCAAGATCATCTTCTCTTCGGCTGGCTTTATAGCGCTCTACATTCATATCTAGGCTTAACGGAGGTACTATCACCTTCCAAATAAATTCAACTTTATGGTTACTCCGATTGCCAGCTCGATCAACCGCCCAAATACTGAGGCAATAGCTTTTGCCGCGGGCATTTTCTTCCGAATCGTGAGACAAATCGAAATCAGCTACACTTTGTGTGATCTTTATTTCATAGGTGCCATCTTCTTTCTTCGGAGCTTCTTTAGCAGCATCTTCAAATGCTTTGCATTCATAGCCAAGGCCATAGCTTAACCGAATATCCTCATTCTCATCAGTTAACTTGAAGGTGTAGGAAGGAGCGGTCTTTTCATCGTTGATCCTCGTTAACCAACGATAAATCGTCGGTACATTTCTATAATCCAAGGGTTCAGGTTCATCGATCGCTTCGATTTCATACCGAGGATTATCTTTCTCATCCAAAAATTTTTGTCGATAATGAACTGTCTCTTGAAGATAAGGCGCTTGAGCTATGCCATCGAGAGCACCGAGTATTGCTGGGGCTTGCTGATCAATAGTTATTTTTACTTCTGGCAAATGTTGCTCTTTGTCAAAAATATCTCGCAACGAGATAACCAAAGAATATTCGCCATCAACTAGATCATTTCCGATATCGATCTGCCAACTTTGTTTT
>CAYJDW010000203.1:0-3108 GCA_964368985.1 uncultured Myxococcales bacterium
TTTTGTTGTTAGCTAGTATTTTTGCTTTGTCGCAAACTATCTGGTCCGAAACTGCTTTGGCTTCGAACGACGGCAATACCGCGCTTCATTTGGCGGCCGCCGGTGGTCATACCGATGTAGCTGAGCTCTTGCTTAACTATGGTGCTAACGTCAACGCGCTCAATAACGCTGGCGACAGTCCCTTAATTCTCGCGAGCCGACATGACAACCTGAGCACTGTTGAGCTCTTGCTTACTTTCGGTGCAAATCCTAACATAGTAAATAACCACGGCGACACTGCTTTGCATGGGGCAGCCATCGCAGCTAATGCGGGTCTTGTGGAAAGCCTACTTTTTCATAGTGCGTCAACCAATATTGCCAATAATGATGGTCGCTTAGCGCTTCATTATGCTGCTGAAGCAGGGCTTTATAAAATGACTGAATTGTTGTTAAATTTCGGATCTTTAGTCAACGAAGTTGATAATGCCGGTAACACTGCACTTTATTTAGCTGCTGGCCAAGGCTATTTGGCGGTTGTTCAATTGTTGCTCAATCATGGCGCGAGCACTCTCTACGCCGAATGAAGCTCAGTAAGCGGCTTCCTAAGGCCCTAATTAGAGGGCCTTTTAAGTGCTATAATTAATATATAGCAAAAGTTTTTTTCCCTTATTTACTAGGCAGTCTAAGCCCAAATTGTTTTGTGGGATAGTGGATTGCAAAATGGGAAAAAATCTGCGAAAGCTAAGTGATACGCCGTTTTGAAAAACTGGAAGAATTAGTATTGTATGAGAGTAATAGCTAAATAATGGTTATTAACCGCCAGCCATACGTAAATAACTTTTCACCAGATTAACAAATAAAACCATTCACAATTTGTAATAGCTTTTAGTGCTGGCAGGCTCTTCAAAAAATTGTTAACAAAATGATTTTATACATCATTTATAGGCACTAAAATGTCATTTGAAAATCTTGGTCTATCGAAACCCCTGCTGCGAGCTGTTGAAGAAAAGGGCTATAAGACGCCATCACCTATTCAGATTGAAGCAATTCCTGCAATATTAAAAAGAGTTGATATTATGGCGTGCGCCCAAACGGGCACAGGCAAAACCGCCGGCTTCACCTTGCCAATATTAGAGATGCTCAATACTGGCATAAAAGGCAAAACTAAATCTCCTCGAGCACTTATTTTAGCGCCAACTCGTGAGTTGGCGGCGCAAATTAATGAATCTATTCTCGATTATGGAAGGCATCTTGAACTCTATTCAAATTGTGTTTATGGCGGGGTAAAAATTAATCGACAAATCCTCAGATTGCAAAATGTCGTGGATATATTAGTTGCTACTCCTGGTCGCTTGCTTGATTTATATAATCAGCGCGCATTATCTTTTAATTGCATAGAAATATTAGTTCTTGATGAAGCCGATCGCATGCTTGATATGGGTTTTATTAACGACATTAAAAAAATACTTTCTTATTTGCCTAAAAATCGACAAAATTTATTATTTTCAGCGACTTTTTCTGACGATATTCGCAAATTCGCCAAAGGCCTGTTAAATAAGCCGATTGAAATAAGCATTGCTCCGCAAAACGTGGCTGCTAAAAGTGTTCAACACACGATTCACCCGGTGGATAAAAGCCGCAAAGCTGAACTGCTTTGTCACCTTATTCGTGAGAATGATTGGCAACAAGCTTTGGTCTTTAGTCGCACCAAGCACGGCGCGAACCGCCTAGTTCAGAGATTGGCACAAGATAAAATTGAGGCGCTTGCGATCCATGGCAATAAAAGCCAAGCGGCTCGAATCAATGCTTTAAGCAGTTTTAAACAGGGAAAAATTAAAATTCTCGTCGCTACTGATATTGCGGCTCGGGGCATTGATATTGAACAGTTGCCCCAGGTAGTGAACTTCGATTTGCCGAGCGTCCCTGAAGATTATGTACACCGCATTGGCCGTACTGGGCGTGCTGGAGCGAGTGGAAAGGCCATTTCACTTTTTAGTATCGATGAAACCAAACAATTAAATGATATTGAGAAAGTGCTTAAAGGGCCTATCGAGCGCCAAGTAGTTCCGGGGTTCGAGCCTAATCTTTCGCTTCCAAGAATAGCCGAAGAGCGACGTGAACCAAGAAGGTTTAGCGATAACCGAGGTGGTGGCGCTGGCGCTAATAGAGCACGTTTTGGTGGGGATGGCAGAACATCTTTTTCCAATAGACGTAGTTCCCCTCGATAAATCGCCAGAGCGAGCGTAGCGTGGTCATCAGACTTTTTGTTTTTTGAGTGATTTTTGCATGTAACTTATTTTATTTACGATCATTTAATTGGTAGATTTAATGGTGATTTTTTTTGTTAAGTAAAAACGATTTAAGTTGAGCTTAATAGTCTTTTTAAAATCATCCAAAAACGGCAATATTTATAAGGAAGAGCAATAAACTATGCAGCAAAATAACTCCACAAACTCGATTAGTCTCGCTTCAATTTCTCTAGGCGCAGGGGTGGCCATCGCCTTTTTGGCAACCCTATCCTCGCTGGGCCTCGCAGCCTATCAGACTATCCCCTTTGGGCGTGACATGAGCGTTTCGAAAACCGGTGGCCTAGCGATAGGTCTTTTAGTTATTGTAGTGTTTGTGCTGGCCTTTGCTTTCGCAGGCTGGTTGGCCAGCTTTGCTTCCCGCCCCGATCTTAGGACTTCCATTATTCACAGTCTGGGCAGCTGGGCCCTTCTGGCCGTTTTTATTAGCTTCTTAAGCATGGCCGCCACTGCTTCTTTAGGTATCGATTTGAGTATTAAAAAGCTTAGTTTTCCGGTGATTGTTACCGATATACGTGTGCTCGACGCAAAGGCTGTTACGCGATTGTCTTTAGAACCAGCAAAAGAAAACCTTCCAGAAAAAAAAGCAGCAGACCAAGTGAGTATATTAATTTCTTGGATTGGGGGCTTCGATTGGAGGGGGAATTTTTAGTTGTAAACATAAGGTAATTGGAAATCGAAATTAAATAAAAAACCCCGAGTAATTCTCGGGGTTTGTGACTTTATGAAAAGTCTCTATCCATAACGGTTTTTCGTCGGTCCTTTTTAGCATTTTCAATCGCCTTTAAGCACTCGCGTTCCACAACTTTACTCAAAGCTTCCA
>CAYJDW010000204.1:0-3107 GCA_964368985.1 uncultured Myxococcales bacterium
TTTCTTCTTTTGGAGCATAGCGAGAAGCATGGCCTGAAATTTTTACCACCTGCGGGATTAAGGCCACGAGGCTATCTTCTAGGGCATGAACACTAAAAACGTTCGTCGCCCAAAATAGGCTTATAAAAAAAGATATGGCGCAGCGAGAAGAGCTCATAGCATCAAATCCTATGAAAAATGTGAATCATCTTGAATCAGATGTCACCAACTCTCGCGATCATTTAACTCAATTCAAGCCTGTCACCGAGAGTGAAAACTTTGATTATTCGACGGTATTTAGGTAGACAACCCCCTTTGATGGCAGCTCTTTCCCCATCTATCCCATTGTCGGTGGCAATTTGCGGCCAGCACAGTTGTGCCATTCCCGATTTACTTCAAGTTTTCATCGGGTGATTGTGGTTGTTGAGCATAAAAAATGGCAGGACATGGAAGATAGTTATCAAAGGAACAAGCGAGCAGCATTAAATACCTTTTAATTACAATTTCACCCTCTATCTTATTAAGCTAAAGACAGAGGGTGATTTTATACTTTTAACCTAGCTCGTAAGCTAAGATTTATCTATCGACAATAGCATTGGGCACACAATCAATGATTAGTTGGCCTTAGCTTGTAGGAGATGAAAGACATTAAACACGCAGTAGCTCAAGTCGAACCATATGATTTGCCGCTTAGTGTAGCCAGAGGTTCAAGATGTGCTGACGCAAAGGCTGGCAGCTTATATTGTTTTGGGCTTTCGGATAGACGCGATATTGACCGCATTAGTTTAGTGTTTTAAGTCGTACTTACTCTATTATAAGTCTATCTAATTGAAAAGTATGTTCTGCATCCTCGATTGAAAAAACCTTTATTTCCTGTTTTATTGAATTGCTAACATGAATACCATCATGTTTCTTGTCAGCATGCACGGTAATTTTATTGTCATTTAAAGTCACCTTAGTGATTTCAAGCAATTCCCAATTACCTACAAAAACCGATAAGATAACATAATTCTTATCATGGCTATTCACGAGTATAAAATCATTATGTTGAGGATAGAAGCGTGGGTACATTGCTTGCACATCTGCAGGCACTGAGCTCGGAACTTCCTCGATAAAGCTCAATTGTCTTTCCCCAACGGCACAACCAATGACCTCAAACGAAATTGTGAGAATAAAAACTGCTAGATAAGTAAAAAATCGAATTTTCATCTATTTTTCTCCGAACCGTTTGCTATGCGACAGGCTGTTAACGGCTTATAGTAACTATCGTTTTTTTCTTGAGGTCATGTACTTCCCCCCCAAAAAAAGGTCTATAGGGGAAAGAAATTGGAAATAGAGAGAAGTGGCTTGGCCCCTTGCTCTAAGATCTTGCGGCATTATCGTGAAATATCTTGGCTTTGATAAATCCTAATAGCCAAGGGAAGACTATGGCAATATCCAAACCTTGGCAGTTTCATCCATAGATGCTGTTATTATTCGGTTGGCACTTTTGTTGAAGGCGGCATACATAACCGGTCCCTCATGGCCGGTAAGTGTAAATAATTGTTCGCCGGTAGCCATATCCCATACCTTTGCTATTTTAGACCAGGACGTCGTCACTAATTTGCTTGTATCTGAATCAAAGTCCGCGGAGACTATGCCGAGACTATTAGGATCCATTATTCTATGCAACAATGCACCATGGCTGCAAATATGAATCGATAAGATATAGTTACAATATGAGCCCAAACCAATTTTTGCCGCAACTACTCCCTGACCATTAGGTTATTGATGGTTCTTCTTGTCATCCGGTCATGAAGCAGGCTATTTAATCCCCAAGCAGAAAACATTTAAAGTTTGATGGAACCGAGGCATTTAGGCCTCTTCTCCTCGACTCCAAGCAGACACCCATTTGGGAACCAGCAATTCCTCCACGCCATTCATGATATATAATAAATCGACGTTCAGTGACGTCAGTGCTGTAATATCCTGGCAAGATATAGCTCGACTCAGGGCACTCAAGGTCTTTAAGTTTCTTAAAAGCCTGGTCGCTAGAATCTATTGAGAAATCTCTTTGGTAAACTTACATTTTTGGGGAATATTTAACTCTTCGGCCAAACTACCAATATGCAACATGATGGCAGTGCTCAACGAAAATATCTTCAGCATTATATGTTCCTTTCGCCAGCATTACCTGGATCAAGTTTGCGGGTCATTCAGCCAATTCTGAAACTCTCAGCCGTGTTAAGCACAGCCCCCCGATTGAATATTAGTTCAATAGTTTTTTGAGAATTTTTGTCAAGACTTCCCTGGCTGAACATGCTCATTAAATCAATCCCAAGGCTCAACACGCGAAAAACTGGGTAGGGAAGGTAGTTATCAAAAAACGGCGAGCGCTTCGTAAAAGCTAATTTTATAAAAGCTCACAGGTTGCACTCTCAAAGCAAAGGCATAAATTTTTCGGAAAAAAGGAGTCTAAAATGAAAACGTTGTCATCCTCATTTTTATTGGTTCTTTCCCTGGCTCTCGCCGGATTCTCGCTCCAAGCCATGGAAGCCGAGTGGAATATGATTGAGGATTTTTCTATGGGCCATAATATTGAAGTCAATGTTCAGACTCTTTATAACGCCATCGTGACCGCCCATTTGCTTGAACATACAATAGCGATCGAGGAAAATTTTATTCTTCCCCAAGCTTGGCAAAATAGAAATAAAGAAGAACTGAGAACTTTGCTAGCAAATCTCCGAACGAATCACATCCGCCCATTGCGCGAACAGCTGGAAAAAACTGAAGCCCACCGCACCATGCGCGCCATCGGGGGCCTTGCTCAAACAAGAAGTGATGACGTTATCCTCGAACGTGGAGGAACTGTCATCGAGCGTCGTAGTGTGCCCAGAGGGCAAGAATAAGCTATGAATCCATGGGATGAACTCAGTGCAGATTTCAATACTCACAAAGGAAATAATGACCTTCATCCCGACGTGGCTGACAATGTAATGCTTGCTTGGCCAAGCATGTTTAGGGCCATTGAGAGCATACAAAAAGAAACGAGCGATTTGAATGCCCTTGATTTCGGCCTATCAAATGAAGGTTCCTTACAATCCATCTGACCAAAGCACTAACACCAAAGTTCTTTTGCGGGATTCCAA
>CAYJDW010000205.1:0-3102 GCA_964368985.1 uncultured Myxococcales bacterium
TAAATTCCAAAGAAGATTTTCATCTGGAAACTATCTATAGAGCCAATACAAATATAGAGCCTAATGAAAAAGGTCTTATTGAATATAATAAAAAAACTTACTTAAGAAAACTTTTTTTAATGGAAAATTTTTAGATATGCCTAAAGATTGGAATCAGCGCCAAACTAATTTGTTTATAAGTAGTCCAACTACTGCCCTTCCTCTTAGCGAGCAATTTAAAGAACTAAATGTTAGTAGAGTGCTTAAATTACAAAATGTCTTTCACTTAGAACGTCAACAGAAATATTTTCAGGAAAAAGGAAATAGTCTCGAAACTATTCACCTAATTTGGCCCACTTCAAATATAGCTCCCCGGGTTTTTGCCCTCGATGCATATTGCATCTCTTGGATGCTTTTATTTAGCAAGTATCAAAACTTCCCATTTCTTTCTTTTGCTATATTGACCGATAACCTCCAAACGGTTCGTAACGATATATATATATAACTGGGGATAAGAAGATGGAACAAGTTCTTATAGTAGAATTTAGTTACGCTAATGCATTGGAAATATCAGAAGAAAAATTTACAGAAATGGGACAGAAATTTGCTCATACGACACAAGCCTTCTGGGATGCTACTGATCTAGCAGGTAAAGATCTGTCATCGGTTGACTTGCTTATTGTGAAGCTAGCAGATGGTAATAAATTATATTTGCCGCGTAATATTTCAAAACAAATTCTGCCAAGCCATTTCGTAGAAATAGAACGGGCTCCAAAAGAAATCGAAGTTCAATCGGCTCCCAAGGAACCAGAATCTTTGCTAGCTCAAGAAAAAGCAGAAGAGCCCTCAATCGTATTATCCAGAACTCTGCAATCAGTTTCATCTTTAATCGAGTTTTTTACAAAAAAACTTAATTTAAAATAAAGATTCGTTGTGCGATATTTTCCATAAGCGAAAAGCCCCTTTGGGGCTTTTTTTATACTGAATAGCTTTCTTTAACGCAAAAAACCTTTACTCCAGTATAGCAAGCATATTCTGTTGTTTATTATTGAGCTCTTCCATTCTTGTAAAGGAGAATAGCCCTTTACAATCCTACAGGCGGCGCACATAAACAATTGTTGTTCATGATATAGTGCTGATCGAATAGCCACGGCAAACTCGGATGAATTCTTTCCGATAGGACCCGCATAGAAACCAGCGCATGCTCAGCCTTGTCTTTTGCACTATCAAGCAATTCTTTCGCCCAAGGGAAATACGAGCAGTTCTTCGTGATGCCATGAACATTCATTAGCCATCTGCAAATGGGATTTAAGAAATCTCTTGTTGAAGTTTTTATAACCCAGCGAATCCCACTGATTAAGATCATTTTGTATTCACTAAGTCCTCGCTTGCGCTGCAGGATCGCTCATGATCTTAATTAGCGGGATTCGCTGTACTCATGACTATTTGATATTATTGAGCTATTAATTTTAGATAAAATTAATCACAAAAATACATCTCCTCCAAATAAAATGATATTTATTAAGGGCCGCCTTAATAGACGCATTAAAACCTGAGGGTATTTATGAAAAAAACATTATTTTTGTTTGCTTTACTGATGGCCGTAAGCACATACGTTCGTGCTGATTTGGAATCTGATATTAATTTATTGTTTTCAACCATTGGATCAAGTGTTGAAGATAGTCTTTATTACAAAACTAATTTGATCATGATTCCATACAAAAGATTTCCTGATCAAATGCGCACTTTATTGAGCAGTGTCAAAGCAGTGGATGGTGTAGCCAATACCACTCCTTTACATGTAGCAGCCTCTGCGAGCCGCGATAATTATGTTATTTCTGCGATAATTTTCCAAAAAGCTACGATGGTGCCAAACTACCCAGGCTTTGCTAGCGAATTAGCCAATGCCTGCGATGCTTTGGGAAGAAAACCTATCGATGTCGCAGACGATCCTGATATCATCAGCTTTTTGAATAGTTTTACGGTTACTTCTATTGTTTGCCCCGAATCCCGCTAATTTAGATCATATCTTACTCACTAAGTCCTCGCTTGCGCTGCGGGATCGTTCATAAAGCGGAATTTTATATTGAAATAGGAATGCTTGCGCATTTCTCATTGAGCTAACAAATCCAAATCTCTTTGCCTCAGGAGAGAAAAAGGCCGAGCCTTTGTATTGTCGTTCCTCTCTAGGTTAGGACTCTCCAAAGCAATTGAGCATATCGTTTTTGTCGATGAAGCAGGTCATTTCTTCGCTGACAGCAATTTGCTTCACGTTGAGATTATTTGCCGAAAGACCCTTAATTTTTTTCTTAGCTCCCCAGCATTTAAGTTCTCCCGAATTTTTTAGAATCACGCAGGTATGGTCCGTATCACAGCTATCTGCAGTGCAGGCATTATTGTCATTACAATCGGCATTAGTGGTGCAGGTTGCCAAAAATACAATGTTAGCAACGGGCAGGCTATTACAATTGCACTTACTGGCGGTGTTCGGTACGGCGTCCGCGGCGGAGTGACAATTATTATTACTTTGATTATCCCACGTGGTGCAAACCGATACGTCGGCAATATTATCTATGGTGGTGTCTTGGCATGGTATGGCTATTAAGTTCAAAGATGGCGAGCCGATAATCATAAATCAAGAGCAACAAATAAAACTCATTAAATAATGAAGGGCGCTGAGTAGGAATAACCACCGCGCGATAAAGATAGGAGAAGACCGTGGTGGTTATTTCAACAGGATTAGATTTAAAGAAGTGTGCAGCATGCGGGCAAAGTCTGCTGCTCAGTAATTATCATCGAAAAGGTTTGTATTTAGAATCTCGTTGCAAACTATGTGTTTCAAATACTAAGAGAAAAAAATACTTATTACAGAAAAAAATAAAACCAAAGATATTTAGCAATATAATTATTAAGCCTTACGCTTTAAATATGGTGAGTAAAAGGAGTGATGTGCTCATGGAGCTCGAGTCATTCCTCATAGAGGAGTTTAGCGGTGAGCAAAGAATCCGTTGCTAAAAAAGAGCTGGTGGGCTGGGCCTACGTGCGTGTATCCACGGCCGAGCAAAGCAATGTGCTTCATGGATCGATCGAACAACAGCTCCATCGAATCAAGCGATGGGAGGC
>CAYJDW010000206.1:0-3084 GCA_964368985.1 uncultured Myxococcales bacterium
GTTTATGTTACTCCACCCTCTCCCTAGCCTCTCCCGCAAGCGGGCGAGGAGTTGTAGTGGCGCAATGCAGCGCTGGTTAATTAAATTCCCCAGAAACAATCAATTTAGAAGTATCAAAACCCTTATCTTTTAAGCGACCAATAATACCTTCGTAGATAGCTTTGCTCATCACCGGAGCGCGTGAAAGAATCCATAAATACTCACGCTTAGGCTCACTCACTACTGCATATTGATAATCAGCATCAAGCTCAATAACCCAATAATTACCCCAGCCAATACCCAGCCATCTCAACCAGGCGGGCACAAAATTGACTTTGAGCTTAGCATTGGTTTTTGGGTCTTCTATTTTACTAATCCCCGTCACCTCTTTAACCTTCCCATCCGCTAAGGAACAGCGATTTTTCACACCGATAGCGCCTTTCTCTAGAGTGTAAATCGCTTCAGTTTTGACGCAATCGGTTTGGTGTTTATTGGGAAAGCGCGCTATCTCATGCCAGTTGCCGGCATAACGGTTTAAATCGACCTGAGGCACCGTCTCCAGCGCCAGTGAAGATTGAGCAAGGCAAAAAATTATAAAAAATAATGCGCGTTTAAACATGATTTCTCCTCGTTAAAGTTCACCAAGCATAGTGAGTGACTTTATTCTTGCAACAGGATTAGTGGATGCCTTCCAAAAGGTGTGCATAAGTGCGGGCCGACACAGAGGTCGGCCCCTACGATGTTGATGATCCTTGTAGGGGCCGGCCTCCGGCCCGCTATTGCCACCAGGACCGAAAGCAGCCGAAATTCCACGGTATTTTAGCGCCCTCTTTTTTTTTTGGCCTCCCTAACTCCCTCTTCTCCCTGCCTTGCATTTCTGGGCCCAAAAGCTAGTCTCATCTTCCTTGGAAAGAGCAAAAGGCTTGGCATATGTTTAGCGGCATTATTGTGGGCATGGGGAGCGTGACTGAAAATAACCAGCACACCCATCGCCTCACTATCAGCAGTGATATTTTTAAAGAGCGTTCTCCCGCTTTGGGCGCAAGCATTGCGGTGAATGGGGTGTGTCTTACCGCCGTCGCTATTCAGCAAAATAATATAAGTTTCGACCTGGGCGAAGAGACAAGAAAGCTCACTCAGCTTAGTCACTTAAAGAACAGCGACAAAGTCAACCTCGAGTTTTCTCTGCGCGTAGGCGATGATATCAGCGGGCATTTTGTGCAGGGTCACGTCGATGGCCTCATTAAATTAAGCGATCGAAAAGAAATGGGTGATAATCTTATCCTCAGTTTTGATTTCGATCCTGCTCTAAGACCCTTGCTCGTCAAAAAAGGCTCCGTCGCTATTAACGGGGTGAGTCTTACTATTAATGAGATTAGTCATCAGAGTTTCAGCGTTTGTCTCTTGCCTTATACCTTAGAGCAGACCAATCTTAGCGGTTTGGCGATTGCTCAACGTGCCCACATTGAAGTGGACATTTTAGGCCGTTATATAGCCAACTTTATGCCTCCAAACCTTCAACAAGGAAGTATTCATGACTGCGACTCAACTAGATTTTCCTCATAGTTTCGCCCACTTAGGCGTTCACCTACGAGAAGCAGTTAAAGCCTTACATGAAGGCAAAGCTATTTTATTGCTCGACGCTAATGATCGAGAAAATGAAGGCGACCTGGTCGTCGCGGCGGAAAAAATCACGCCTCAAACCATGAACTTTTTGATCAAACAAGGCAGTGGCGTGGTTTGTTTAGCTATGCCGAGAGCCAAGCTTAGCGCATTAAATCTGCCCTTGATGATCCATGACAATACCAACATGTTTGAAACCGCTTTCACCGTTTCTATTGAAGCGGTAAGGGGCGTAAGCACTGGCGTCTCGGCGCAGGATCGTGCTCATACTATTCAAACCGCTATTGCTGATGATGCGAAGCCCGAACATTTAGCGCGTCCTGGCCACGTATTTCCTCTCGCAGCCAAGATGGGCGGCGTATTTGAGCGCATGGGTCACACTGAAGGCTCGGTAGATTTAATGAAAATGGCGGGCTTAAAACCCGGCGCAGTTCTTTGCGAACTCATGAATCAAGATGGCTCCATGACGATAGGTCAAGATCGCATCACTTTTGCGAAAGAAAACAAGATCCCCATGTTATCGGTAGAAGATATTTTGTTTCACCGCATTAAAAACGACGACATTTTAGGAAAAGTCTCTCATAAAACCATTGACTCAAAGCATGGCAGCCTCTCTTGGCATCAATTTCAAGCTTTAGGTTCAACTATCGATATTTTTATGCGCCATGATTTTGATAAAAATGTGGCAGCTCCCTTAAGCATCGTCGACGGCAAAAACTTACATAATCGTTTTTTGGCAAGCGTGTTGGCCCCTTCAAATGATGACGCCTTATTGTTGGCCATGGAAAGTCTCACTAATCCATCAGCAGTTGTTGCTATGCTCAGTAATGGCGGAAGTGAAAGACAAAACTTGGCACTCTTGTGTCGGGTTTTAAGTGAAATCGGCGTCACAAGCTTGCTCAACAATCCGCTTCATGGCCAATTTTTCACTATCGCCAAAGAACATTTTTCTTTCAAAATAAATAACTAATGAGGTCTATCTGTGTTTGATTTAGATTTTATTCACGGGAATAAGTGTACACTATGAAAGACCGTAGAATAGCTCGAGAAATCGCCATGCAAGTGCTTTTTCAATGGGAAGCTCAAGGCCAATTATCCCGCAAAAATGAAGGGGAAGCATCCGCTATTAAGTTAATGGATGTTGAATATTTTCTTGGGCAATTTTTACATAATTTTTATGTCAAAGATAAAACCAAAATCGACCTTAAATTTATTGCTCAACTCCTCTTTGGGACCCTCACTTCCATCAATAAAATTGACGAGCTGCTCGATAAGACGAGCACCAAATGGAAACTAAGCAGAATGGACGCCATCGACCGCGCTATTTTGCGGCTTTCCTGTTTCGAGCTGATGATTCAGAAAGAATTGTCGGTGAGGATTGTTATCAACGAAGCAGTGGAAATCGCTAAACGCTATAGCAGCGAGCAATCGCCGGCTTTTATTAATGGTATTTTGGATGCGGTTAATGAGAGTGATAGGTAG
>CAYJDW010000207.1:0-3082 GCA_964368985.1 uncultured Myxococcales bacterium
AGCGAGGACTTAGTGAAGAAATTTTTATACCGGCCTCTTCATTTGGATTTGGTATTAATCGCAGGGGCAGCTTGTGCTTTCTATTGCTGGCGCAGAAGCAGGCATCATCCCATAAAGAGTTCTCATAGCTGCTAGGGTTCCCGCGCATTTAATAAGAAAGGTTGTCGAGCAAGAAAGAAGCTGCATTCCCGAAGTCAGAAGCTTCTGAGAGCGACGCTTTATACCCAATTCCATGAGTTCATTAGGATCGGGATGAAGTGAATAAAGATGATTACGCAAAAGTTGCAGATAGTTCTTGGCCCACCACACACTTAGGCCCTGCTCCATTTGTTTTATTCGTCGATCGGCAACTACACTAATTTTTTGATACTGCGCTTTGTCTTGCTTTAAAATCTCCAATGATAGCTCATGGATATCTGCATCGCTTTCAACTTGCTCAAGGTATTCCTGCTCGAGAAGAATTGCTTGATCATTGGCAAAAAACATTATTGCCACCAGCTCTTTCTCAATATCTTGACGTATTTTATCGTTGCTGTCGTTGGCGAAAAGTGCGCCGCCCATGAAGAAAACTATCAATGCCGATTTCATCACCACGATACCCCGTGTTCAAGTTGTGAGGGTTATTATGGGTACGTGGTGATTTTGGCTATTTTATCGGGTCTCGTTCGCTTTTTGAAGCC
Organism: uncultured Myxococcales bacterium; assembly: GCA_964368985.1. Taxonomy (GTDB): domain Bacteria; phylum Myxococcota; class UBA727; order UBA727; family JABDBI01. Next base: position 681 of record CAYJDW010000207.1, read on the forward strand.
TAAAAGCCGCCTGGTTCAACTCCTCACGAGTCACGTCGCCTTGAGCTTTCAAAACTGAAATCATATCAAAGAGCGCTTCAGGAATATCCTTAACTTGTTCGCTATTTTGCGCTAAATCTTCTTGCCCTTCAATCGCATTTTCTGGCACTTGCCCTAGGGCAAGCCTGATTATGCTTTGGGCAGATTCCACGTAATGAAGTTGCCTGTGTTGTTTTTCATCCAAATAAAGATGGGCTGCTCCCTCATGACTCCGCATCAGCCAACCAACCAGGCTATAGCTCGCGTCGCTATATTCATACTGGTTCCACACATAGCCTTGATCAACCATCCTACGCTCTGACCGTTTAATAGAAATTTTGCTGGTTGCACTCTTAACAAATTCAGGAAAGGCTCTGAGTATTTCCGAAAAAGCTTTGACAAATTTTCTTTCAATGCACTCAGCCAAGACATTATGCTCCTCGTTTTTACTTTGAGGGTTTAGTAAATCACTGTTCTGAAACCACCCCTGTTTCTTAAGCGAGACATTTTCAAGAAGATTTGCTACTTGAGGCTTACGGACCTTGTGATTGGCATTATCGATGATCATTAATTTAAATAAAGCTTCACTTTTCTTTGAGCTGATATTTTGAGGCGATGAATATTCGCTCACTACCCAAAAAAGATCCTGACTGGTGAATTTACTTTCTTTAAACCCCAAAATCATTAAAGCCTCCCACATTGTTTTGTTAGTTTTAACCAGATGAGAAATAAGGGGCTTGCTTGTATCCTTGCCAAAAAGGCCAAGTGCCTTGTTGAATTTCTTGAGGGCTGCTTCGGAACTCGTTTTATTAAACGCTTCTGTCAATTCGTCTGGAGCTTCCATGGTCCAAATCGGACTGCCTGTCAAAACAAAAATTAAAAACCACTTTGCATTTAACATATTTCTCCTCAGAGTTTTGATTAAATTTGATCTTTAAACCAAACCGAGCTTTGATTTTTTTATTCCCAAATTTAATTATTTTTTTTCGCTCGGATATTTCCTTATTGCGAGAGTAGCGCGGCAATCCACAGGCAGTGCACAGCTTTGGGTTGCCGCGCTACGCTCGCAATAACGAATAGTATGCTTTGTTATTCGCCTAGCCACTCGCCCTGGGCCATCTTTTGTGTTTCTTCCGCCTTTGGGGAAAAACTCAGTTTGTACTGATTAAGAGGAAGAGGGACTGGCACTAAAGACGTCCGGTGGAGCCTTTTTTTACGAGCATAGAGTACCTCCACGCTCTCGCTTGCTTTAAAAAGCACGGCAAGGTCTGGCCAATTCGTTTGGTCAAGACGAATATCGTTTAGTGCTAATAGCTCGTCGTTTGGGCTTAAGCCCGCCTCCATGGCGGGCCCCTGCATTTCCACCATGCTAATCAAGGCACGCTCGTTATCATCGAAGCGAAATTTAAAACCTACATGGGCACAGCTACGGGTTTTATCGTCGATAAAAGTATCATCTGGATCGATTTTGGTTTCTACACCAATCTCTTCAAGCAATTTCTCGACGGGAATATCTTCCAGGCCCACCAAGAATCGTTCTTTAAATTCATCGCTATCGATGCCACCAATTTTATTCAAATGAGCAAGCCACTCTTTTTCGGTAATACCCCGTCCGTCGCCAAATTCCCCAAAGACCGCGCGCATTACATCGTCAAGTGAGCGCTGTCCTTTAGTTTGGGCACGTATCTTTAAGTCGAGATAAAGAGCAATGATAGATCCTTTTAGATAATAGCTCGTCGTGGCATTAGGAGTATTTTCATTCGGCCGATAAAATTTAATCCACGCATCCAGACTTGCATCACACACCGATTGGAAATGACGGCCAGGATTTCTTTTGAGCCGGGTGAGACTTTTAGCGAGCAGCTCCAAATAACTTTGTTGTGAAATCAATCCTGCTTTGCGCACCATTAAATCATCGTAATAGGAAGTAATACCTTCAAATATCCAAAGCATATTTGTATAGTTTTCCCTCTCGAAATCGTAGGGCACAAAACTCTTAGGCTTTATGGCTTTCACATTCCAGGCATGGAAATATTCATGAGAGCAGAGTGCCAAAAAGCTTCGATAATTGGCATCTGGTTCGAGCAAACCAATCTTCGGAAGCACAACGGGCGATGATAAAACCATAGTGGAATTGCGATGTTCAAGCCCACCATAACCACCCTCTTCGAAGCGTGCGATAAAAAGATATTCTTTAAAGGGCGCTTTGCCAAAGAAAGCAATGTGCTCAGCACATAAGCGGCTTAAATCCGAGCTCAAGCGCTTTTCATCAAAAGCTCGCACATCGCCCACAAGCACGATCTCGTGGGGAATAGTTGCACTAATAAAGGATAGACGCTGCATCGCACTAATTTGAAAAGGATAATCCACCAGTTCTTCGTAAC
>CAYJDW010000208.1:0-3036 GCA_964368985.1 uncultured Myxococcales bacterium
GTTGACTTGTTTGCTGTTAATGAGCTTTTTCATAGGGCACTTCCTATTGGTTCTGATTGAGATGGAATCACTGCTAACTCCGAAATGCTGGACTTGTTCGTTATTACTGTTGACCTATCTCTCGGAGCAAGAATAATCGGCGGATAGAGCCGGTCTTTAAAACGTGCATCTTGGTAGTAGCGGATCTTACGAGCTAGAATGGGCAAGACGCCGTTAACGAGAATAAGCTCTTGGTCAGCTGGTAAGCGGTTGATCTCCGATGGCAACAACAATGGTCTCGCATACTGCACTTGTGACACTGACGCATTTTTAAAGAACATGGCAAAACGTCCGCCGGAAATTGATATTTGTTCTTTAGTAGCAGTCGCCTCACCTAAGAGGTCACTAAGGCGCCTCGCTGTCTGATCATCGTTGTTGGCAAAAGCTACCCGCACATGGCAGTTATCAAGGATGGAGTTGCGCTCGCCATAAGCTTTTTGTAGCTGATTGAGCGACTGACAAATCAAAAATGCTTTAAGGCCATAACCAGCCATATAGGCAAGTGCGCTTTCGAAAAATTCCAAACGCCCTAAAGCGGGAAACTCGTCGAGCAAAAACAACACTCGTCGGTTTCCGCTGCGTCCATCGTCAGGCCGCTCGGTTAGTACGCGACCGATTTGGTTGAGGATAATTCTAAGCAAGACCCGAAGACGGGATATATCCGAAGGAGGCAACACCAAATAGAGCGAAGTTTTTAACTCCGGGCTCTTTAATGATGAAGCACTAAAATCATGGAAATCAGTAGCATGGGCAACCAATGGGTCACGGAAGATCGACAGCAGTGAAATGGCCGTCGATAACACCCCTGACCTTTCTTCCACATGCTTATTGAGCATTTCTTGAGCAACACTCTTCACAACTTCATGATTGCAGGAACCCATCATCTCAAGGGCTTGCTCAAAAGTGTGATTGGGTCGGGTCAAAAACTCCACGACTCCGGCAAGGCTTTTTCTGGGCCAGTCATAAATCACATAGAGGACAGTACCCACTAGCAAGGAATGGGCCGCATTCTGCCAGTGGTTTCTAGTCTCCAGCCTGCCATCAGGGTCGACGATAATATCGGCGATATTCTGCGCGTCTTTAACTTCTAAATCGCCTTTTCGAATTTCCATTAGAGGATTAAAACAAGCGGTGTCGCGAGAAGTCGGATCGAAACACAAACATTTGCCTAAGGAAGCTCGATATCCGCTGCTTATCTGCCAGTTCTCCCCCTTCGGGTCAAAAATCACCACGCTCTCTTCCCAACTCAATAACGTGGGAATCACCAAACCAACACCCTTACCGCCCCTCGTGGGAGCAACGACCAAAATATGCTCAGGACCATTATGACGAAGTATTTGCGGGCTATCTTTGCTTTGGCCTAAAACCACGCCATGTTCAGCCGTAAGGCCCGCCTCTTTTAGATGTCGCTCTTCGGCCCATTCAGCGCTTCCGTGAGCCGTTGATGGCTTTTGTGAGCCAGGCAATAACCTCGTCAACCACGCCAGAGCAATGCCAATAATAACTGATAGATAAATCGGCCACACTGTCTTAGAAAATGCGGTTTCAAAGCGGTCGCCGTAAAGAAAAAACCATTGAACCCAGCTCCAAGGCGGAAAGAACTTGAATCCTTGATAGCTAAACCACTCACCTGCCGGTAATGCGCCAGCATTAAGCTTAAGTGTCAATAAAATCGTCGAGCTCCAGCAGCCGATCATCAAGCTTAAGCTAAATAACCCAAATCTTAAGCTCATATCTTTGGCCCCCGACTTATCTTTGGCGAGCTCATATTGGGGCCTGAAACCTGTGTGACCTTGATATGTGGCTGGTACTTTTGAGCGCTGCTTTGAGCGTGCGCCCTAATCTTTTCTAGAAAATTATCAGGAACGGCAAACTTTTTATCCGATAACTTGGTGGCTAAACTCATCTTAGCCAAAACTTCTAAACGTTTAAGGTGCACCTGCACGTATTCCTGGGCGCTCACCCCCGGCGGCAGGTTTTTTTGTTGATGGGTAGATTTTTCATGAGCATCGGCATCATAAATACCGCCATTTGCTTGGGCTAGTTGAGCAATACTGCGGTCGGAGGTCTTCGGCCCCTCAAATGATTTAGTCGCGGCAATACGAACCCAATCACCAACTTTAGCCTGGCTTTTTTCTGAGTATTTCTCGAGCTCAACATAAAGATATTTCTGTTGCTCAGTTTTAATAATTAGATATTGAAGATCGTCGATTTCATTAACATATTTTCGAGCCATAACCTCACCAGTTTGGCCCTTATCAGACAATGATTTAGCTGAAATAATCTCACATTGATCTTTACTGATTACAAACTTGCTTGAAAGCCGCTCGATGATTGAACTGATTCGACTAAGCTCACGCAAACTAGCGATATAATTTTCTTTAACGCGCCAGCTGTGCTCATCCTTTTTTTGAGCTAAACCTTTTGTTTCCAGATAGGACAACCTCTTCTCGAGAAGCTCAGCGCCAATATCGTCATAATATTTATTATCTAATTTTTTAACGCTTATAACATCGTCTTTAATATTTGTTTTTATTATATTATCTAGATCAGATTTTTTATTTTTACTCACACTCAATTCAAACTGTCTTGCAATTTCATCCCTCGTTCGTAATCCCAATTTATTATTGATTATCTGTGATGCTCTATTTCTGATGCCTCGGCTAATATAATCCCTCGTCATCAACAATTTTTGACCTGCATCATTCTTACCATCAACCACCACGTGAACATGCGGTTCGTTGGTATCGTAATGACACGATGCCACCCAACTAAGCTTTGTTCCTAAATCATTTTCTATAGTTTTTATGAGATTTCTTGTGAAGTTTTTCAGGTCTATTTTATCGCCATCTTCAGGAGAAATAATAAATCTAAAATTATGTTCTGATTTACTAAAATTAGTTGCTGCACTTTTAGCAATATCTTGAGAGTCATTTTCTGAAAACAGCTCTGGCTTATGAGCATCTTTGCCCGCATGATCACGGGTAATATAATCAA
>CAYJDW010000209.1:0-3014 GCA_964368985.1 uncultured Myxococcales bacterium
CACGGTAGCGCGAGGGTGAACAAAAGCTTTGGGATGTATTTGGGGTTTGTGCCCTAAAATGGCCTCGATCATGATTTCACCTGTGAGTCAGTTTTTCGCCGTTGACCCATAGGTTTTATGCCATATTTTTTGTCTGCACTAGCCTTAGAGCGAATAGACTTTAATGAGATGAGCACGCATCTCTTGCCGTATCGCATCAGTGCTAAACATATGCTTACGAAGTGCATTCACTAGATCAGCTTCAGGAATGTTGCGAATACCTCGAGGGTCATTCACGAGTTCATCAATCAGCGCTAAATTCTCAGGAGTGAAGTGGACTGCGCGCATGGCTATATATTCTCATTCATTATTATTAAAAGGACCCTGCAACAAACCAACTATTTGCCTTCCAGCAAAAAAGGGTGCTCCAGAACAACGCGGTCCAAATTTCATGGAATATACCGATATACCCTTTGCTCTATATGGATGGCTTTCAAAGTGATTTAACTTAAGAGGAGTGTAGAGGAGCATGCGCACAAGCTTAGGTCCCTCGCCAAGGGAAAATGGAAGTAACCCTAAATGCCCATACGTAAATCTTCTAAAGCCGGGACTTTTAGTATTTTCAACCCCACCTGCTTCAAGATCCTCGGTCGTACCAAAGCCCATGCTATAACCAGTAAAGTATTTGCTCGTGTCCAGGCTGCCCAGACCTTCAACTTCGCCTGACCCGAGAGCCGCTTCCCTCAAGAGAGCAGGACTTGGAACGCCGATGGCCATATCAATCCAGGGCAAATGCTGGACCAAAGTAAAATTGCCAGAAAAGGGATTATCGCCAATCTTTGCTTTGAGGCTCGTTATTTGCTTATCATTAAGCCCTAGGGCCTTAAAAATTGGTACTAAAAGCCCTTGAGAAAAATTAAAAATATCGAGTTTTTCCCTAAGCCATATTAGTTCGCTAGGGCGTGCTCCCTGAGGCTTAAAATCCTTTTGCTGCATGAGGGAAATTTGCGGGCCCCATTGCCAGTGCCCCGCAGTAATAAAAATGGTTTTAGCATTGTGCAAGGCAAAAAATCCGGTACCCAGAGCCATGCCGCCCCCGTTTCCCGAATCAACCCCGAAAACGCTATTGTTTACTTTATTAAACTCTTCCATCCCTAATATTTCACTATAATCCCTTGGCAAAAATGGCTGATCTTTCTTCAATACCAATGGATAAGTTTTGACTGAAACTGTGTTTTTCAAGGCAGTAAAAGCAGTGGAAAATGCTTGGTCTTTGGCTAAAAAAGCGGCAACCATCGCCTCGAGCTTATCTTTTTGTTCAAAGAGGATTTGATTGAATATTGAGGTTCGGCCATATTTTAGGGTGAGGAATCCTTCGCCAATATTTTTTGCTACTGCACTCACATTTTCGTTTTTCATTTTGAGGCTTGCTTGCATGGCAATGATGCCGCCCAGTAAATATTTGGCAATTTTTTTATCACTTTCGGATGGATCTTCTGCGTTTATACCTTTTATCGAAAAGCTTCTTAAAAAGTAGAAATAATCCCGCTCAAAAGGCGAAGCAAGCCTCTCTTTATCAACAAAGGAAAACTCTCCTTTGCCATAACTTAAACCTAAAAATATGAAGTGTCTCATTAAGCGTTGCCGCTCTTCTTTGGTGCTGGGAGTGCAAGTGAGTATCTGGCTATCGCTTTTATTGCTCATGTTGAGAATTTTTAAATATTCATCAAAAACAGGTTTATCTTGTTCTGGGCTAAGGCCTTCACTAAGTTTTTGTTGCAAACTATCTAATTTATTTAGTTCTTGACCACTAAAAAAGCTGCAATTCTCCCATAAAATATCCTCACCAGAACTGGTCTGCTGCTGATTTTGATGCTCATCAGGGGCTTCATTGGTGCAGCTTGTACACAATAAATAAGCAATAATAATGCTGCTTAATAAATTTAATTTGGTGTTTAATTTTATCGTCATATTTTCTCTTAATGCAAACGTGCCGTGACCCATCTAGTCTTTTAATTTTTATAGAGAATAGGCCTTGACAAGGCGGGCATGAATTTCTTGGCGTTTGGTATCCGTACTAAACATGTGTCTTCGAAGCGCGCTTACTAAATCGGCCTCAGGAATGCTGTGAAGGCCTCGAGGATCGGCGATGAGCTCGTCGATAAAAGCGAGGTTTTCAGGACTGAAAGAAGTAGACATCATCCCAATAAATTGTCCATTTGTAGCAGCACTGCGAGCAAGAAGACCTACGATTTCGCCACCAACAAAAAAAGGAGCCCCTGAGCAACGAGGGCCAAATCTCAAAGAAAAAGTTGCCAAGGCCTTTTCTTTGAAGGGATGGTTTTCTAGATCCTCAAGTTTTAGAGGGGTATAAAGTACCCAGTGCTTGTCTTTTTGATGAGGTATCGTGGCTTTTATATAAGCGCCCTCAGTAAACCTTCTAAAACCGGGAGCTTTATTTTTGTTGAGATCGCCTGATTCAAGGTCTTCGGTCGTTCCAAAACCGATGCTTGAAGCCACATATTGGCCGGCTGGAAGCGATTTCAGATTTTGTAAAGTGTCTTTGCTTATGGCCGCTTCATTTAAGAGCAAACTATTCGGGATGGCGATGGCCATGTCGATCCATGGCAGGTGATCGCGTAGGCTAAAGGTGCCTGCAAAAGGGTTATCGCCAAGCTTGGTTTTAAGCGTGGCAATCTGGGCATTATTGAAATCGAGAGCTTTGAATAGTGGCACTAAAAGCTCTTCTGAGAAATTAAAAATATTAAGTTTTTGATCAAGCCATTTCAGCTCACTTGGACCCGCGCCAAAAGGCCTAGAGTCTATTTGCTGCATGATCGCCGCACTGCCATTAAATTTCCAATGGCCCGCACTTAAAAAGATAACGCGATTATTTCTCAAGGCAAAAAAACCGGTGAGAAGAGGCGCGCCCCCACCTGTTCCAGAACTAAGACCAAAAACATTTTTGCCAAGTTGGGCCTTAATTTTTGAAGCCATTACCTCGCTAAAATCACCATGTTGATAAGGCTGATCTT
>CAYJDW010000210.1:0-2988 GCA_964368985.1 uncultured Myxococcales bacterium
TCTAATTCATCGTATATAATAACTGTTTTGGGGGATTATTCAATGGGTGGGTGAATTGGGCTAAGTTCCTTAAAAATAAGAAAATTATTAAAGTACAAGTCGTCATGGCGAGCGTAGCGCGGCCATGACGATAGCTAGTAGCGAAAATGGTCTTAAGAAAAAATAATAAGCCTAGGGCCAGATGCCGCGGCGGCTGTAGACTTCTTGCAAGCGCTCTAAGGCAATCGCGTAGGAGGCCATGCGTAGGTTTTTACCTAGCTGTCTCGCTTTTTCTGAAACCTGTTGATGAGTTTGCAGCATGCGTTGTTCGAGTCGGGTTCTCACATCCGTGATATCCCAAAACTCACTGCGTTTGTTCTGAAGCCACTCATAATAGCTCACAACGACCCCACCAGAATTCGCTAAAATGTCGGGAATAACATCAATGCCTTTTTTCTCGAGGATAGCTTCGCCTTCAAGATCTGTTGGACCATTGGCCCCCTCAACGACTACGCGGCACTGCATATTTTTGGCCTCATTTTTGCGCACTTGCAATTCCATGGCCGCGGGCACCATGATGTCACATTTGATGGCAAAAAATTCTTCCCGCGTAATAGCTTGCCCTCCGGGATAGCCTTGCAGGCTGTGGTTCAGCCGGCAATATTCAGCTAATTTATAGGGGTTAAAACCCTCAGGGTGAATAAAATAGCCTGTGTGATCGCCGACTGCGATCAAGCTCACACCCATGCGCGACAAGATCATTGCCGTATGAGAACCAACATTGCCGAAACCTTGCACCGCGAGGGTAGAGCCGGCCAGATTAAAATTTTTCTCTTTAGCCCATTGAGTGATGCAATGAACAATCCCCCGGCCCGTCGCTTCTTCTCGCCCTGGAGTTCCGCCGCAGACCGTTGATTTTCCCGTCACCACGCCTTTTACTGCTTGCTTATCGGAGGCAGAAACCATGTTGCTGTAGGTATCCATCATCCAATCCATGATTTGAGCATTGGTGCCCATGTCTGGCGCGGGCACGTCCCAATCAGGGCCGATATTGGAACCTAAAGAATGAGTGAAACGTCGGGTAATTCGCTCTAAATCTTCAACATTATGTTCACGCGGATTAAATTTAACACCGCCTTTTCCGCCGCCAAAAGGCAGATTTTGCAGTGCGCATTTCCAGGTCATCCACGTGGACATGGCTTTGCATTCATCGAGATAAACATCTTGGTGATAACGAAAGCCGCCTTTGAAAGGCCCCAAAATATTATTGTGTTGAACGCGATAGCCTTTAAATAAAGTTACCTTGCCGTTCGTGAGCTTTACCGGAAAGTGAATGATGATTTCATTTTTCGGTTGTAAGAGAATTGTTTGCAGTCCTGCGTCGATGGAAACACATTTAAATGCCTGATTCAGTTGCTCAGCTGCCAAGTGAAACAAGTTATCAGCGAGTTTTGGCGCTTCCATTTCAATGTTCGCATCGTCGGTTTCGACAACTTGATTTTTTCCACGCTTTTGACCTTCTTTAGGGAGCATTTCTATGTCGTTCATCCTAGATTCCTTGGTTATTTTTTAAGCAAGACTGTCGATAATAGAAACCACTTTTATCAGTTGTTGCAAAGATATGAACTATCTACTTTTTTAGCAATCTTCATTATAGATGCTCTTCGATTTCAATTTCTTTACTCGAAATCAGTGTTTCATGTTCCTGGCTGATGAGAGAAGAATCCGAACTGCTGCTTTGCAGGATATCATCTTTTTGGCGAAGGTGGGTTTTTAGGTGAGAGACTGATTGAGTCTTTTGGTGGCTTTGGGAGAGCTTATGTTCATGCGGCGTATGAACAATGGAGTGGCGCGACCTGTTCCTGTTCTTTTTCTTTGAATCAGCCAATGCCTCAAGCGCACCTTCAATGCGATATTCATCATGACGTTTTCGCCGGAATAAATTGAGAAAAACATTATTAGAGGGTCTAAATTTCTCAAGGATAGCTTCGGCATCTTCAGGTTTTAAACGTTTTAGCGATGAAGCTTTTTTGAATTGTTTGCGAAGAGATTGAAGACTGTCCAGATATTCCTCCACGTAATCGGGATCCATGCGAATCAAAACGCTATCTTCTTTCATTTCCTTGATGCGATCATCGATCTTCTCGATCATATCTCTGCATTCGCCATAGCGAGAAATAATGTCGCCTTTTTTCATGGATGCTTTGATCGTTTTATCGGAATAGCTGTTGAGTATTAATTCCGCGACTTCTTCAAATCTGAGACGTTTTTTCTTTGCAAGTGCAAAAATTTCCATTCGTTCATGTTTACTAAAACCTTGCATTTCCAAATCAAGAAGATCCAACAAGGTTTTTCTCACTGATACAAGCGCACTTTTAAAGCCAGATTTATCCTGCCTCACCCCGCTTTCGAGCATGTCTTTGGCATCATTAGAATCCAATGCATTGCTTAATGAACTGTCTTTATCGAGCAGATATTTATCATCGTGCAACAAGCGCAATTGACGATCAATTTCACGTAGATGAAATCTTGCTCCGTTATAAAACTTTCGAATGTATTTTTTATTAGCTCGGGTATCGTGACAGCTTAACTTCGCTTTAGGAAAATCATAAGAGCTTTTTGGATCTGTATGATTGATAATAAAAGTCTTCGCATCTTGCACTGTCTTCATGTAGCCGCTTTCAGTATGAATAATGATATCTTCTTGCCGCCCTCCGAGCAAATGATGGATGGCTGCGAAGCCAGTAAATCCGTCGGCATTTTGAATAAATTCTTTTACCTTCATTCCCTGGTGATCAGGGTGTTTATTAATAAGCTCGTCTAAAAGGTTCGCAATTACATGGCTGGCAATGCCGGTGGCGCGGACTGCTGCATAAATGCGCTCCCGAGCATCGGGCAGCGTCAGAGACATTAAATCGCCTTGACCAATTTCACGCTCGATATTGATCAGTCGCGGTGATTTGGAATTTCTATGTTCGAAGCTTCCGATAGTGGTACCAAATAAGCGAT
>CAYJDW010000211.1:0-507 GCA_964368985.1 uncultured Myxococcales bacterium
GGTTCAGAATCTGCTCGACGATAAATTGAGCCAAACACTTCTTGGCTTGGTCTCTCTTCTTGCATTAAAAAATCCATGCCTGCGCGCGCTTGTGTATCAGCGGCACTAAAACTTTCCGAACGATATACTTGAGGCAAGGGCGCGCGCATCTCATAAGCTTTTAGCCACGGCGTCTGCGACAAAAAATCACCAAGCTTTCGAATGATGTGAGAAAATACTCTTCTCTCGTCGACAAACCTCACTTCTGCTTTGCGTGGATGAACGTTGACATCCACCTCTTCGGGCGCAATGTCGATGTTGATAGCACAAATCGGATTTTGCCCCACTTCGAGCAAAGTACGAAAAGCCGCCTTAATAGCGCCGGAGAGCTTACGATCATTTACCACGCGGCGATTCACAAAAATACTCACAAACGAGCCAAAGAACGCATCGGATTCAACCCGCCCGCCACCTTGCGGACGGGCGAGCCAACGGCGAATGCGGTCCACGGTATCGGCGGACATCGGG
>CAYJDW010000211.1:517-2953 GCA_964368985.1 uncultured Myxococcales bacterium
TAGCGCCGCTGACGCGTAATAATTCCGTTGAATCCTCAAATAAATAAAGCAGTCCTTCGGTATCTTTCCCAAGCAAAGACCTGGCGCGCTCAAGAATGGGATCGTCGCTATTTGTGCTTGAAAAAATTAATTTCTCATCGTTAAAAAATTTCCAGGTGACGCCAGGGTAAACAAAAGCAAAGGAACGTAAAAGTTTATCGATAGCGGCAGCTTCTGAGCGCTGGCTTTTGATAAATTTCAAGCGCGCAGGTACATTAAAAAATAAATCCCTCACTTCCATGCGTGTTCCCGGCAAGGCCCCCGCGCGCGACATATCAGCAATCGTACCCGCATCGATAATGGCCTTAGTAGCATGGCTTTCCCCCCTCAGGCGGGAAATAATCGTCATGCGCGAAATAGACGCAATCGACGGCAAAGCTTCCCCACGGAAACCAAAACTAGTGAGGCTTTGCAAATCATGTGCGTTACAAATTTTACTGGTGGCATAGCGTTTAATGGCCTTTTCTACATCTTCCTGATCCATGCCAAAGCCATCGTCCTGGACCACCAAATAATTGAGCCCACCATCTTTTATACGCACTTCGATATTTTTAGCGCCCGCATCAAGCGCATTTTCCACCAGTTCTTTCACAACCGAGCATGGCCGTTCCACCACTTCACCAGCAGCGATTTGGTTGGATACATGCTGACTTAACTCAATTATTTTGCCCATAATTCTTTGCTCACTTTAGGGAGTATTCATACAGGAAATAATCGAAGCTCATAGGGCATCGCCCCTCTGAAAGCCTTATCACGCCTCAGTCTCGCCAATCCCTTTAGATTGGAGCTATTAGCAGGGAAACCCAGTATTTCAGGTCTTACTATGCTTAGAATGAGCCTCATCTTCTTGAGCTTTACCATTGCTTTTAATGCTTTGGCTGAATGCCTTATCGAAAATGCCGAGCAAGCAAAAGATCCTTTGTACCTGATATTGCGGCCTCAAGAGCGCTGTCCGACTCAGGTGGGGGAGCTCCTCCATGCCTTAAGACAAGAAACTTTATCCGTCACGCCTGCCATGGTGGCCAATCGGGGGCGCCATAATCCGGCTTTGGGCAGTTTTAGTTTTTTTGAAGAAGTCATCGGTCAGGGCCTCCACTTGGCGAGACCGATTGAAAGAGGCGAGTTTTTCTTTGGTCATTTTACCGGACTTAATCATGAAATATTAGAACTTGATCAAATGCCCAATGAATCAGGTGAGCAAAAGCTGCTCATCGAGGCGATTGCGTGGGATCAAAATAAGGGCATGTATAATTTTTATGAATTGATAGCCCAAACTGGCAAGATTCAATGGTTTTACCGAGGCGACTCCCAAACTGCGCTCGACGACAATCGCTATTTATTTTTAAATCCACCGCCGGGGAAGAAAAAATTCGGCAGCGGCATGAGATGTTCTGCTTGCCATGTATCTGGGGGGCCCATCATGAAGGAACTAGCTGCTCCTCACAACGATTGGTGGACCACCGCCCGCCCCCTCCCTCTGGGGAACAATAAGCCGTCCCCCGCAGTGGCTAATTATTTATCCCGAATCATGGATGCATCGACATTTAGTCAATCAATTGAGATTGGTATCAATCGCTTAGAAGCAAGCGAGAGCTATCAACAAGCCAAAACAGCGCGTTCTTTAAGAGAGCAATTACGGCCGGTTTTTTGTACGACTGAAATTAATATTGCTTCTGACCTTAAAGAGTCATCATCGGCAAATGACCAAATAATTATCCCAAGCGCATATTTTTTGAGTCCATGGCTAGGGAGCGCTCCTTTAAGGCTCGCCAAAAGGCTTTACGTAGAGCAACTGGAGCAAAATCAAATGCAATTTCCTGAAACCAATCAAAAAGACGCCGATCATGCGTGGCTAAGCCTTGTAAAATCTCATACCGACAACATCGCCATTAGGTCTTTGATAAGCCAAAATTTAATTAGTGAAGCTTGGGTAAAAGCATTAATGGCAGTTGACCTGAATAATCCCACTCTTTCCCTTGGTCGGTGTCAGCTCTTAAAGTTGCTACCCGAAAATTATTCATCGGACTGGCAAGAATTATTTTTAAACAACCTCAAAGCCTCTTCCCTGCCTTTCGCGAGTGAGTTGTGGCAAAATTTGTCGACGCCCATGGATTACGAAGGCTTGGTGTCAACCTATGTTGATAAAATCTCTGACTTACTCGGCACCAACACGGGTGCAAACCACCTTTTCACCAAACTGATTCAGGATCGTAAGCTTATTAACCGCACCGATTTAGTAAAAAATAAGCTGGGACAAATTCTTGAACCCGGCTTTCGGGTTATTTTCCCTGAAAGTCGGGACACTAAATTATAGAGTCCATTTGGGGAACTCTCTACCTAAGCACACACTCGCCATCAACACATGCCGCTACTTTGGAGCAGGTTGCATCAGTGCTG
>CAYJDW010000212.1:0-2948 GCA_964368985.1 uncultured Myxococcales bacterium
ACCATTGCGGCATTAAAAAAGTGATTGCTCTCAGGCTGCCTAGAGGCTGCCTTCTGGGCTTGAGCGATAACCTGCCCAGGAGTGCCATGACCGAGCAGTGATGCTAAGGCCATAGCCCACAATAGTATTGTTCTCTTCACGATTAGCCCCCTAATCTCGTCCACGAAAAATAATCAACAAAAATGCCTAAAGGATTTTCTTGCAATTGCTCACTGTTTTTAGGCTCGAGCCACGCGATCTTGAAAGTTCCCCGCATGGGATACTCAGCGACTTTCTGGCCATTTTTATCGTATTCAGCTTCAAACCAATCCACTTGATAGACGCCATCAGAAACGGCCAAAGTGCTGGCTATTTTTAAGGCTCGGTTCTTTTCTTGAAACTCTTTAGCGGGGCTTGTTTCGTTGAATTTTTGGGTCAACAAAGATTTACCCTGCATGCTCACCAGCTGAAAAAGATTATGCATATTGCGCTTGAGTAAGACGGCATCGGCAGGAATCTCTCGTGCCAGCATAATAAAGCGGCTGATAAAGAACTTAACAGCGTTGTCATTAGCTTTGGCGCTTAAGCTATTGGCACTACCTAGGACTCCTGCTTCACCCGTGGGTTTAAGCTCCACCACATAGGGCATGACTTTGCTTTGCGAGCCAAGATAGATGTTACCGATCAGCGATAGAGCCAGCAAAACAGACAAAATAAACGCCATTGCTCGCCAGTTATAGGCCTGCACACGAGCAGAACCAATGCGCTCATCCCAGGCACTTTTAGCTCTCTGATATGGTGAGCTTAAATCATCATTTTTTGAGATGGTTTTTAACACTATCTGCCCCTGTTCTTGCAGCTTGAACCACTGAACGTATTGCCGATCCACCTGCGCTCGTGGCCGTTGATGTCATGCCAGAAAAGCCGCTTGCGGCCGTGGTCAAAGGTTGAATAATCGCTGTATTAAAATCGAGCCCACTGCTCCCCGATATAAACGACATGGCAATACTCGGCGCACGCCACATGATGAGAGCAACGGCGAGCGCACCGACTGTTAGATTAATTGATTCCCTCAAGCTTGGTTCAGCGCTGGCGAAGTTGAGCTCTTCTAAGACTGGGGCTGCGAGACTGGCTATAAAAGCCAAGACCATGAGCTTGATGCAGTTAGATAAAATGCCGTTTAAAGCTCGTGAACCTAAAAAACTGGTTTTTTGTAAGACTAAAAAAGGAATCATGATGATTGCCAAGGAAGTCACGATATAAAACTCAATGACGGCCAGAAAAATTTGAAAACCCATGGCAACAAAAGCAAAAAACATGATGAGCAGGATCACTAAATTCATGTGCGATATCATGTTGAGCATGGATAAAAACTGCCATCCATCGTCGTTAAATCGACTCTCAAGCACTGAAAAAACTTTATCCAATCCTGATGAGATATAGGCCGATGGATCTAAAAACTCAGCAGTGTTAAGATGCCCACCACCTGCGGCCAACCCAGCCTGCACAAAACCGTCTCTTATACCATCAACCAGCCAGACGTAGCGAAAGAGTATGAATTGGATAAACCCGATAGCGAGAACTTTAGCGACGATCTCGCCTTTAAAATCAATGCGATTTAAGGCAACGCCAATTCCAAATAAAACCAGTTCAATAATCAATAGCTTAACAAAAATTCCCTCGGCATAACCCTTGATAGTCGGAAAACCTTCTGACGAGCCATTTACAAAAGCTCCTAATATATCCGTGAGCATTGCTTTACCCCATTTACTAAGTTTAACGACGCGGAGCTGTGGTGCCTAAGGACGGAAAATGGTTAAGTGGATGGGATTTTTCGTGTTTATTAAAATCCTTCATCAGATGATTTTCGTAGTTTTTGAGTTCTTTTTCTTTGGCGCGCTCTTCCATCATCACGCTGTTTTTTGCTCGAGCATCGCTCGCGACTATTTGCGATAGATCCGCTAACTGTTTTGATTGAATGGCATTGATTTCTCCAATGGCCTGTAAAGTCTCAGCATCACCCTTAGATTTTCTCTTCTCGTCAACGATTTTATCAAGGTCAGCCATATGTTTCTGGGATTTCTCCAAGAGTCCCTGGGAAACCATGGCGTCTTTTAAGCTATCGTCTGACTGATTTTGCCAAGCCTTGAAATTTTTAGTGAATTCATTTTTTCGACCATATAGTTTCTCAAACTGGTTAGAAATTCCATCATAAGCATATCCGATCGAACGAGCTCTGCTTCGGAACTGATTGATTTGGGATACCAGATCTCTTAAGTTGGTTAATTTAAAATTCTTCATTTTTTTTGCCAAACGCTGTGCTGCTTTAACTTCATATTCTATGCGCGCCGCCGTTTGTTCCAACTGTTGAAACTGCCTGTAGGCCGAAAGGAGATTTTGTGCCAAGTTCGCCGGATCAAAGACTGGAAATCCTGCTGCTTGGGCATCAATGGATAATCCAAAAGCCAGGCTAAATATGACCATTACTCGTCTCATGGATGATCCCCTTCGCTCGTAAAAACCGTCCTAAAAATTTATCACCATCGTGAATTTTCTTGATCTCCGATACAAGCTTTTGATCATTGCTTGAGCTGCTAGCGCATAATGCCAAGGCAACAG
This sequence comes from uncultured Myxococcales bacterium, assembly GCA_964368985.1. Taxonomy (GTDB): domain Bacteria; phylum Myxococcota; class UBA727; order UBA727; family JABDBI01. The sequence continues at coordinate 2,599 of CAYJDW010000212.1, forward strand.
GTCCCAGTGCTAGGTCAAATAAACGATTGCCAAGGGGCGATGACAAATAATATTCACGCTTCGGAATGGCTCGAGCGATGATGTTGATCTGTCGGTCATTCAATCCGATGGCTCGATAAAACTCCGCCGAGCTTTCATCTTGAGCACTGGCATTGGGCAAGAAAATCTTCGTGAGACATGATTCCTTGAGAGCCATCGCAATAGATGACTGCATGGCATCAGCAAGACTTTGCGTGGCAAAAATCACATAGACATTGGATTTCCGAAGCTCTTTGAGCCACTGTTTGATCTTTTTAGCAAAGTTCGAATCTTCCAAAAAAAGCCATGCTTCATCGAGTATTAAAAGCGTT
>CAYJDW010000213.1:0-2940 GCA_964368985.1 uncultured Myxococcales bacterium
GCGGGAGTAGCTCAGTTGGTAGAGCGTCAGCCTTCCAAGCTGAATGTCGCGAGTTCGAATCTCGTCTCCCGCTCCATAAGTGCTGCCATAGCTCAGTTGGTAGAGCGCGTCCTTGGTAAGGACGAGGTCGCCAGTTCAAATCTGGTTGGTAGCTCCACTTTTGGTAATTTTTTGGCAGAACGCGTTTTTTTTTGACATGAAGCTCGCCTTCACGAAGCAGATGCGTTATGGGTAGGGAAGGTGTCCTGGTTTAGGTCAATAGCTCAATTGGTAGAGCACCGGTCTCCAAAACCGGGGGTTGGGGGTTCGATTCCCTCTTGGCCTGCCAAACTATCTCTTTCGTTTTTTGGTGGAGGCTCAAATGCGAGCAAAAGGTACGTGGGTATTATTGTTTTTTCTCCTGTGCTCGTTGATTGTGGGAGTCGCTTTTAACTATGCCGCTCGTGATTTGTTTTCGTGGTTACAGATCGACAACGTGGCAATTTTGGGTGATGGCTTTCGCTTAAGCACCTTGGTTGCTGCTGCGCTTGCCTTAGTTTTGGGCGTATTTTTTGGAGTTTTTTACTCCCCCTCTCGTAACTATGTCGAGCAGTGTGTTGTTGAGTTTAACAAGGTAGCCTGGCCTGAATGGAAAGAAACCAAGATGGGTACTTTTACCGTTGTTATGGTTTCTTTGGTTGCAGCGGTTATCTTAGGTGCTTTTGATAGTGTTTTTTCATGGTGGACAAGTCATAACTTATTTATTTGGTAATCAATCAATACTTTGATTTTATGTGCTTTTTGCCCGCTTGCGGGCAAAAATCTTTTTTAGGACTACAGTTTGTCATCAACTGACGGCTCTTGCGTTTATGAGACTAGGTGGCAGAGTGTTGTCATCCCTGCCGGCTTTTCATGTCGCGCGATTCCAGAAAAACATTTAACTTAGGGCATTACTTGATGAATGAGGAAATTAAATCTGCTGCAATTGAGCCCCCAGAGGGGGAAGCTGAGACTCCCGCAGAAGAGCAAAAAAATCCCAATATGAAATGGTATGTTGTTCATACCCATTCAGGTATGGAGAATAAAGCCAAAAAATCACTGCAAGAACGTATTGTGCAGTATGGGCACGAAGAAAAATTTGGCGAAATTTTAGTGCCGACTGAAACTATTGAACACGTGAAAAATAATGTTCGCCGTGTGCAAAGTAGAAAATGTTTGCCAGGCTACATGATCCTTCAAATGGAACTGAATGCTGAGACCAGCCAGCTTGTGCGCGGAACTGGCAAAATTGCGGGATTCGTGGGCGGCTCGAAGATGCCTTTGCCCATCAGTCGCACTGAAGCTGAGCGCATGATGCAATTGTCCAAGGGTATTAAAACCACTGTGGTCACTATGGAGTTCTCAGAAGGGGAAAGCATTAAGGTCAGCGATGGTCCTTTTGCCAACTTTACGGGCACCATTGAAGAAGTTAAGGCTGAGAAAAAGAAATTACGGGTCTTGGTATCGATTTTTGGTCGTTCCACCCCAGTTGAGCTTGATTTTAACCAGGTTGAAAAGATCGGTTAAGGGAAAGATTTGGCAAATTGGTGCCAAAACCAAAGCCCTGCATAAAACCCTATTGCCAGTTGAAATAGGGTTTGAAAGCGTAGGGCTTCGTGGGAGCCTGAAAGGGCGTTAACACCACTTAGGAGAAAAAATGGCTAAGAAAGCTACAGCGTATATTAAGTTGCAGATCCCTGCAGGCAAGGCGACACCGGCACCACCAGTTGGTCCGGCCCTTGGTCAGCATTCCTTGAACATCATGGCTTTTTGCAAAGAATTCAATGCAAGAACTCAAGATGCCGGCGGGATGTTGATTCCGGTCGTGATTACCGCGTATCAGGATAAATCCTTTACCTTCGTTACCAAAACCCCACCTGCATCAACTCTGATTAAGAAAGCCGCTGGCCTCAAGATCGAGAAGAAACCAGGCGCTGGCGCTAAAAATCCAGGCAAGGAAAAAGTTGGTAAGTTGAGCCAAAAGCAATTGGAAGAAATTGCTAAAACTAAGATGGCTGATCTTAATTGTTATGATGTTCAAGCTGGCGCCAAAATCATTGCCGGTACTGCCCGCTCAATGGGTATTGAAATCGTTGGTTAACGCGAGTTATTTATAAAGGATTTAGTATGTCAAAACGTGGAAAAAATTATATAAAAGCTCACAAGAAAATTAATCATGATGAGCGATACAGTATGGAAAATGGTTGCGGAGTTATGAAAGAAACTCAGCGAGCCAAATTTGATGAATCAGCCGATGTGGCGATCAACCTTGGTGTTGATCCTCGTCACGCTGATCAAATGGTTCGGGGCGCAATCGTTTTGCCTCATGGTACTGGTAAGAAAATTCGGGTGGCGGTATTTGCCAAGGGCCCTAAAGCTGAAGAAGCGAAAGCTGCCGGTGCTGACTTTGTTGGCGCGGAAGATTTGGCGACCAAAGTTGAAGGTGGATTCTTAGATTTCGATCGCGTGATCGCTGAGCCTTCAATGATGGCGGTAGTGGGTAAACTCGGTCGTGTTCTTGGCCCCCGCGGTTTGATGCCTAACCCTAAAGTGGGCACCGTGACTAATGATATTGGTCGCGCTGTGGAAGAAGCTAAGGGCGGTAAAATCGAGTTTCGGGTTGATAAAACTGGTACCCTTCATGCGCCATTTGGCCGTGCGTCTTTCAGCAAAGAAAAACTTCATGAAAACCTCAAGGTTTTGCTTGAGGCGATTCAAAAAGCTCGTCCACATACCGTAAAGGGTCAATACATGCAAAAGATTGTTATATCTTTGACCATGGGACCTGGGGTTAAGTTGGATGTTGCACAGATTGTGGCGTCTTTGACTTAGGTTTTAGGACGGTCTAACAGTTGAAAGAGTCAGGGATTCGTTCTTGGCTCTTTTTTATTACTTGCAGGTTTATGTGACTCCACCCTCTCC
>CAYJDW010000214.1:0-2932 GCA_964368985.1 uncultured Myxococcales bacterium
AATTTAAGCTTGAGAGCTCTGTGGGGCTATTAAAGCCTAAGGCCGTTCAGCCGCCGGATATGAACGAATAATAGATTATTGTAATTTGAAGCTCCCGCATGATGATGCGGGAGCTTTTTTTCATCCCTTAAGGAGAAACAAACGAACCAGACAACATTAGATTTTTAACTCAATGATTTACAACAACCGACGCTAAGCGCGCTTTGCGCTCCATCTCTCGTGCATTTAGAGCTTGGGTGATCAATCCTATTTCGGTTATTTTTGGTGAAATTTTACCTCCCCTCGCTAAGACTAGGGCCTCTTTCAAATAGCTAGTAATTTTCTTGTGAGTTTCCACAGATTTTTGCTTGGTAAATGCGCGCATAATGGCCAAGGCATAATGGATATAATTCATAGAATTTTCGTCGTTAGAAAAGCAAGATTTTAATAGCTCTACGCCATCTATTGCCTGCTCCATGAGCTTATTAGCTTCGTCGCCATTTCGGGCCTGGTAAACGACAAAGAGCGTTGCCGTTATGAGGGGCTGATGGATGCTAAGAGCAACCTCGTTCGGAGAGGATGGTATTTTATGAATGAAATCATTCAGTTCCTTCATGGCTTCAGTAGGATTGTTTTTATGTCGCTCAAAAGCGCCTTCAAGGCCAGAAACATAATTCCCATTTACGTCGGGGAATCCGGTTAGTTTTTCATAATTTCTTTTTATCATTTCGGGGTTAATTTCCACACCCCAAGCCAAGTTACTCAATAGGAAAATAATCGAACAATAAAAAAAACGCATAATTTAGTTGCCTAATCTATGTTGTTTGCAGTTTCTCGCTGCAAGTTTAATAATACTCAGATGATACGCCAAATAAATGGCAATCACGTCGCTATTTGTGGGTATCATAACTTTGAATTTTATGAAAATCAAGCCGCTCTCAATCTAACATATTAATTTTACTTATTTAATTATTGGTTTAAGTAATTTTTTTGTTGAGAATTGAGGATTTAATTTCGTGCTAACCTATTGAGTAATATGAAATTTTATCTATTTAGGTGGAGTGATTTTAATGAGCGGATTTTAATGTGAATAAAATGTCTTTATATTTCAAGTGTTTAACTCTGTTTTGTATGTTTTCTCATGCAAGCTTCGTTATGGAAACAGATCCAGAATTACTTCTCATGGAGGAAGTACTAAAAGATTTGGTTGAGGATGAACAAAGCCCAAAGGGCCCAGATTTAAAGAAAGTTAGTGAACGTTTAAAAAAGTATGATGAAAAACAGCAAAAAATCGATAAGTTAGAAGAAGAAATCGTTGTGTTAAAGAGGCAGATTTCCTTACTCGAACTTAATAAAGAAGAATGGCGTCCGAATAAAAAAAGAAGTTCACCCCACGATGCTTTTGAGCATACCCCGCCAAAAGGTTTCCAAAAAAAAACTTGTTTCAATTGCTCGCCCAGTGATGTCCAAAATGTCATTTATATGATGTATGTCGCCGGCGAAGACAACAAGTCCATGATTAGTATTCCCCTTCGGGTCGACGCTTCTAAGCTGGATGTCGGGCCCATTACGGATGCTAATCTTTTTGATGCTTTGCTTGAGACCGAAGTGAGATTGCTGCAGATAATTCTAGCTAATTCTGAAGTGGTAAATCGTACTATTTATGTTGGTTTAACCAGGGGCAAGCTCCAGGCTCGCTTTAAACGTCATTTATTAGACACCCAAGATGATATTAAGAAAATATCTTCGAGCAAAGGAATTCATATAGAGAGGGCCTTGGATGCCTTATTTAATGTGAAAGTGAGTTATCTGATTGATAATATTCCAGAAGCATATTTAAAAATATTTGAGTGTTTAGTAAGCCATTTGTTTTTGGCTCAAGAAAATGGTGGCTCGGCGGTAATTGCAACGAGAGTGGCGTGGGAAAAATTTGCTGAATATAAAGCTTATGCCAAAAGATTATATGTATTACAAAAAAATAGGCTCGCAGATATTGTTTATTTGATAGCTTTGGAATTATTTGAGAGGAAGTTTGATAGAAGAATGGTGGCCGTACCGATCAATCAAGCTGCAAGCCCTTTAAAAGTTTATTAATTAGCGCCCTATGCGTCGTCTTGTGATCAAGCAATGATTTTAATTTTTTGACCGAATCAGGCCAGGGTTATTTATGGCAGACTGATTTGCGAGCTATTTGTCTTAGTTTTTAGCAAGCCCGTTAACGAACTAGCCAACTTATGTTAGGTGATTGCCATAACATTCATGGTGATTGGTAATGACCGAACAGCAAGCTCTAAGCGCAGAACAGCAACAAGCGGCCCTCATGGTGGCAGTACCCATCTGTATTCTTGCTGGGGCGGGCAGTGGGAAGACGCGGGTGATTACTCACCGCATTGCTCATTTGGTGAAGCATATGGGAGTGGAGCCGCGAAGTATTTTGGGGCTCACTTTTACCAATAAAGCTGCTCGAGAAATGCGGGAACGGGTGGAGCGTTTGTTGCCTTATCAAGGCAATGACGTCATGCTCGGTACCTTTCACGGTATGGCGGCGCGTTTCTTGCGGTATTATGGCGATGTCGTTGGTATATCTAAAGATTTTCTTATTTATGACGAGGATGATGCGACGCGTCTGGTGAAGAAAATTTTGCGGGAACGTTATGATTTATCCAAAGATGAGTTGAGCGCCGAAGTTAAAAAAATCATGCGCTTTCGCGATGCGGAAAAATTAGCTGCGGAAAAAACTGCCAGTAGCGAGAGAGCTGAGCATATTTTGCAGTTGTATCAAGAACGTCTGACTAAGATGGGTGCTCTTGATTTCTCAGGATTGTTACTCAAATTTCAAGAGCTTTTACAAAATGAAGAAGGCTTAAGAATAATTGGTGGTCGCGTTCGACATTTATTGGTGGATGAATATCAAGACACCAACGCTATTCAATCAAATATTGTTCACATCCTA
>CAYJDW010000215.1:0-2913 GCA_964368985.1 uncultured Myxococcales bacterium
CAAAAATTAAGAGAAAAAAGAATAATGCTCATAATACTGGAAAAACTAAGGGCAATAATGGTGGTGCCGGTGCCAAGAATAAATGTTGCTATTTGCGCCAAACGAAGTTCAGTCCTCTCTTTCAACTTGTTTCGACAAAGTGGTTTTATTACATCATGCACTAAAGTTATGCCGCCAGCGTTGAGATAGGAATCCGCTGTGGACATCACAACCGACAATAAACCAGCAATTGCCAGGCCCTTTAGTCCGATAGGAAGAATGGTTTTTACCAAGTGGGGAAACGCCATGTTAGGGTCATAGCCAGGATTTATGGCTACGGCGATAAGGCCAATCAAACCTACAACTACGAAAAATGGCAACATAATCAAGGCTGACAAGCGCAGCGCTCTGCGAATTTGAGTTCGATCTTTAGCCATCAATAAACGCTGGGTAGTAGGTGGATCTAAAAAGGGCACACAAAAAGCGAGAAATATAAAGAAATAATTGATCAAGGAACCGGTTGATTCCGGCAAAGCAAGCAGAGGCGCAGGAACTTTTTCGATAAGGGCCGCATAACCGCCGACTAGATTGAGTCCAATATTACAAATCATGGGAATAGCGAGGATCAAAACGGCAAACTGGATCACGTCCGTCGCAGTCACCGCTTTAACGCCGCCAAAAGAGGAGTAGAGGATCAGTGCCCCACATCCTATCAACACGCCTAAGAAAAATGGAATATCAAGGAAATAATGGATAATAAAACCGATAGCGCTTGCTTGCCCGCCAACTGCGGCCGCACAATAAAAAGCTCCGCAAATACCAGCAATGATGCGGGCATTCTGGCCATAGAATTTATCCATGATATCGCCCACCGAAATACAACCATTAAAATCATCCATTTTACTCACAAAAAACTGGGCAACTAAAAATAAATTCAATGGATTTCCAAAGGATATTAATATGTATACAATTCCACTTGAAAAAACACTGCTGATAATGCCGGAGGTAGAACCTCCCCCTATTACCGTCGCAGTCATGGTCGCAACCATTACCGGCAAAGAATAAGTTTTATCTGCTATCGAATATTCGCGCATGTTTCGAATGTTTTTGCTTTTAAAAAAACCAACCACCAAAACGAAAAACAAAAAGCTCAAAACAAAAAGGTTGTCAAGCATATCTAATACTCCTTAATATTCATATGAAATACATATTAGTTAAACTTATAGTTAACATAATATGAACACTAAATTTCACTGCCTTACTAAGCCCATGGTTATTACGAGGGCGAAGCGCAGAATGGAAAAGTGCTTAGAAGATAAAAAATTTCGCACAGCGTTAATTAGTCTTTTTTTACATCAATAACATATTCTGAAACTACCCGACCACCAATCAAATGCTCTTCAATAATACGTTCCATGACCGCAATACTGACCGAGTGGTACCACACTTTTTCGGGATACACCACAACAATAGGGCCGTATATACATACTTGCAAACAGTTAGCTTTAGTGCGACAAACCCCGCCTTGCCGACTTAAGCCCAAACTATCTAATCTTTTTTTTAGATATTCCCACACTTGTAGAGAATCTTTTTTTGAACAACATTTTGGTTTAGTTGGGTCAGCGCATAAAAATATATGCCTGCGAATATCTGCGAGACCAAGTTTAGCTACTCTTTCTGAAAGCAGTGTTTTATTCATTACCCAATCCATTATGGCAAGAAATTTTTTATATTCTTTAGTTTGTCAGGTAAATATTCTTCCATTACAAAATTTAAACCGTGCAAACTCAGAGCTTGCTGCTCTGCGCGTACCTGCATTTTTAATAATTTCTGCAAAGCTTTTTGCCAGGCTGGGTAGGCTTGAAAAAATGGGTCATTTTTCAAGGCGTCATGAGCGCGTTTTTTATCAGCTTCTTCAAGAGGGTGGGTCGCTTTCTCTAGGCCGTAAAACTCAATATCATCGGGAGTAAGACCCAAATATTTGGCATTGGGCACGCAAAAAAATTGGTTAATATGCGCGGCATTACCAGAACCAACCTTTAGTGTTCTATAGATATTGCCGATTCCATAAGGATCGCAATCGGTAAAAGCATAAACGGGAAGCTTCGCGCTTTCTGAAAGCCTCCGCACAAATCGTCGACAAGATCGTGTGGGGACACCGCCCATGCTCACCAAAATGCATTTAGCTTTGCGCCAATAGCTATGGCTTTGTAAACGTTGAAACATACCTTGAGTTTCTATACATAAAATAAATTTTGCATCAGTTTTAAATTCAAGATGTTCTACCCAAGATGGCACCGCATAAGCTCCGGAGCCAAATCTGGTACAATCGATTTCAATTTTTTCGCCAGTTTCCAAATTATAATCAATGACCATAAGCTCGCCCGCCACTGCACCGCCATGCTGATCCGGTACGAAGCGCAGCTGCTCCCGAGAAATGCCTTCAATTGCAAACATAGCCTCGATATCATCCATGACTGTATCGGATTCAGGTTGGTCTAAGAAACGCGCCTCACCCCAGTTTTTAGATTGATAATAAGCATCTCGTTTGGTGGCAAAATCATCGGCCTCCACCAGCTGTTTGCTCAAGCACATCATTTTTAGGGTTTGAGCAAAGGTCTTAACGGTATTTACGCTGAGCGTGCGCTTTTTAATTGCCTTGCCAATTTCAAAAAAGCCCTTTTTGGTATCGTAATTAACGTTAGCCAAAGACCTGATAGGCAGCTTCATATCGGGCGCTTTGCGCTTAGAAATGCTTTCGTGAATTTTTAAAGCGGCATTTCTAATAATGGCCAGGGTCGTGGCGTCATCTTTGCTGCTGGTACGTTTTTTTGCCATTTTTTTCCCCTAAATTTACTGAATGGTGTGTTTAGCCATTTTTACTGCTTTGTGGGCACGGCCTTTTTCTAGAATAAACTTTAAGTCCTCGGCGAG
>CAYJDW010000216.1:0-2887 GCA_964368985.1 uncultured Myxococcales bacterium
ATTGTAAAAAAACGCTTAAATGGTTTTTATAAAAGAAACAAGTCCGACATCAATTTGTTTCTTGAATTTGCTAAAAAATCAGACTGGAAACATGGGCTTTACCTGGTAGAATTTGTAAAATCTATCTGGCATGATAGCGGTAAAAACTTAACGGTTAATCATGCTATTAAATTGCTCAAAAATATTCCTACTAATGAGTTTTTTAGATTTGAAAAACTCTTTAAATTTATCACTAAATTTATACCTTACGATGAAGCGAATTTTCATATTTTTAAGTCGTTTTTTAAATTGTTTTTAGATTATGATATTAATGTTTCAAAACTAAAACGCATTTTTCGTGATGATAAAATTGTTAATCATATAGATGACATATTGAGAGAAATTACTTTCTTTTGTAAGAGTTCTAATTGCGATCACAATATTATTGACAGTATTGTTGATATTGTTAATCAAAATATTGGCTTAATAGAGGATAAATCCTTTAATTTTTATGACTTTTATAGTTTTGCACTACATGCATATGCTGGTAGTAATGATAAAGAAAAATCTGATTTAAATAATTTTATAGATTTGCTGAAGTTGTGTTCGGCAAAAATTAATATGGATGCTATCGAATGTCCATCTAAATTTAAACTCTATTTAGCATTGTTTAATGGTGATGATTTAGGAAACATAGATCTTGATTATGTGGAAAGGGTGATTGAGTTAATAGATGATAAGTATAAGGATTTTTCTTCCGATGAAATATACGGTGATATTTACCAAGAAATAGAAAAAGCGCACATGACGTTATTTAATGAAGAGTTTAGAAAAGTTAATTTAAAGAGAAAAAATCCAGATGGTACGGACCAGCCACCCTCTAAATATCAGAAAACTATGGATGATCCTGTTGAATAGAGTTAAAGGGATCGATAGGGTTTTTGATGTTTCTTTCCCACATCGTTAGTATGCGGAGAAAAGGAATTGGAAAGATAAGCGGCATATCCTAGCAGGCATGCCGCGCATCGTCTTAATATGATTTCATTTTTTGTGCTTCGGGGCCTAAGTTCTCATTCTTCTAATTATTGCCCGTGTGCATTCGAAGTGCCTGTTACGATTTTCCGGGATAGGAAACCCGACCTTCGGGTTGACATTCCCTAACACGCATTGCCCCAGTCCAAAAATTTGTTCTAAATGGTTCTTTATGAGTTCATCGCGCTTGGCGTAAATTTCCTTACGTTCCTCTGGGGTGGGTTCTTGATAGCCAATAGCTCCCACTTTACGCGCTCGCTCTTCTGTCAGTCCCCATCCTTCGCCGAGGAAATACCTAAATCCGCTTTTGGCAGTTAGTTAGAATGCTTGGTTTTACTCTTTCGTTCTTTGCTATTAATAAGGTATTTATCGGTTGACAAATGAAGGTTTATGTATGATGTAAATCTGAGTGAAATATTATTCTTAGAAAATACATAAAAATGCAGGAGCGCTTTATGTCAATTATTTTTCGTAACTTATTTATAGTTTGTTCGGTGATAACGTTTGCCGTAAGTGGCCTTTGTTCTGACGTTGCTAGCCGACTCGGAAGCTCTGTAACGTTTGATTTAGCTAAAGTTTATAAAATATGGCTCTGCAACCCTGAAAAGATGAATCATCCTTTGGGCGGTGACATAAATGAATATAGATTGTTTTTGCATCGTAAGAATTTCCCCAACGATACTATAACGCTCATAAGTAATTACGAAGATTTTTCCCCAGAATTTCGAGACCAACTTAAAGGCATAAGTGAGACTTATGGAATAAATCTGGTTAGTCTCAATGAAATCGAAAAGGCGATTTACGAAATGCCTGGTCTTGATGACCGAAATGAACAGTTGAGATTGCTCGCTTTTGCCAGACGAGAAATCTCCCATCCTCGTGGATGTTTGGCAAGTGCATCCGATATCATCAGAGTATTGTCGCCAGCTATTAAGCTTGGCATGTATTTAGACTTAGATTGTCATAAAGAGACAACAATTAAATCCGTCGTCAATGCCGCCTATGGTGTCTTAATATCGGGCGGGATGAGGAGCCCCTGTAATAACATTATTTTAGCTGATGAAAGTGCGAATAGGCTCCTAAAGGCATTCAGAGCAAAAATTTTCGCAAAGTATACGAAGATAGAGGGTTCTATCGATTACCTCAAAGATAATTACGGTCTAACTGACGAAGTGGTGGCCAAGATTTGGAATCACTCAACGATAGATAGTGAAGATAAGTTTACTCCTGAAGCGATAAAGTTTAGATCCGGCCTTAGTGATATCATTAGCACCCTCCAAGAAGGGAACACTGATCAGTCCTATTATTATAAAAGGATATTCCAGTATTTTTTACAAGATATTAGCGGGCCAGATTGTTTAACGGATTGCCTTAATGAACTTCAGTTTGCAAGTCAAGCTGAGATAGCATCGTTTAATGTGAAAGCATGCATTGAAATTCAGTGCTTGGTTTCAAATAGTATTCCTTTTAAAAATGAATCAGACACTTCATGGATACCTGGTGAAAATTGTTTGGAAAGCAAAAATGACCTGTTTAATTATTTGTTAAAAATGATTGAAAAACCGTCACGTAGCGAATATGAAGAAGAAGAAATTACTAAAATTCTTTCGCTATTAAGCAGCGATAAATATAAAGGGCAACAATTGGAAGGTTTTGGTTTGCCGGTGTCGATAGAGCTCCTTAACGAATTTCTCTCAACAAGAACTAATAAATAGTACTAACGGCGCGTTTCTTCGCACAGAAATTCCGACATTGGTGTATGGGGAGTGCGAGCGCGACAAAAAATCGCGCGCCGCACTTTTTTTGCTGATTGGCTCTTTGTTGGGTAATCCTCCCAAAAATTAAGTGTCTTCAAAAGTAGAATTTTCCCCCTAGA
>CAYJDW010000217.1:0-2880 GCA_964368985.1 uncultured Myxococcales bacterium
CAAAGCACTACTATCTGGACTGAAGAAAGCACTACGTGGGTCAATCGACTACAAGAATCACCAGTCTTTAACGATGAAGGGTTTTATTTTCTGAGCGAGCGCAGTGGTTTTGCTCATATTTATTATTATTCTTATGCACAAAAAAACGCTCACCAAATTACCAATAAAGTGTTTGAAGTTAAGGAAATATGTAGTGTTACTAATGATTATATTTATTTCGTCGCCAATGAAGAAAACTTGGCCGAAGATCAGTTGTTCTCGCTAAACTTGCAAAATGGTGAAATCAATCGTCTCTTAATGCCTAAGGAGCACCATAAAGTGCTCATTTCCGAGGATAGCCGCTTCTTACTGGCAACCTCACAATCCTATTTATTGCCCTCGCAAAAAACTCTTTATGCACTTCGCGGATCAACCGCGAAGCCAATGAAAAGCTTATTTAGGGCGGATATTTCGAAGCTTCAAAAGCTAAGTTTGCAAAAAAAGAATTATTTGACCATAGAAAACCGCCGTGGCCAAAAAATGCAATCGGTTTTATTTTTGCCAACTAATTTGGACCCCAACAAAAAATATCCAGTGATGACCCATGTTTACTGCGGCCCTAAAAATCCCGCTGTTAAAAATCGCTTCAGCCTGTCTTTTGAATTGTGGCACCATTATTTAGCCCAAGAAGGCTATATCGTGTTCATGATGGATTGCCACAGCGCTAATTCAATTGGTCATGATGGCGAAAGTATTGTGTATAAAAAACTTGGGGTCAGTGAACTTGAAGATATTGAAGATGGTATTAGTTTTATTAAAAAATACCCCTGGGTAGATTCCCAAAGAATAGCTTTATGGGGATGGAGTTATGGCGGCTATATGACCTCATTCGCCATGACACGTACTAATTTATTCAAAATGGGTATCGCGGTCGCTCCAGTTAGCGATTGGCGGCTTTATGACACTATCTACACTGAAAGATATATGTGCACTCCTGCAGACAATGAAGCGGGGTATCGGTGCTCTTCAGTCTTAGAGCATGCAGCAGATTTGAGTGGAGAGTTATTGTTGGTACACGGTCTGATGGATGATAACGTCCACAAACAACATAGTCTTCGCTTTATTCACAAGGCGCAATTAAGCTCAAAAACGGTGCACCCACTGCTCTATCTTCAAAACGACCACGGGCTTTTAGATGTTCGTGCGAGCCTGTTTAGGAATATGGAAAAATTTATCAGAGAGAATCTATAGCGTTAGCGTTTGGCGCGACGACAAATATCGCCAATGGCGAGCGTAGCGCGGCCATCCAGAGCTATTGCTCCTTCGATGGATGGCCGCGCTACGCTCGCCATGACGAATTGTTGGTTGAGGCCAAAGAATTAGATAGCGAGTATCTTCTTCGCATCGTTTTGGCTTATTCCAAACTCAGTTTTCAAAACATCCACGGCGCTTTCGGTGGATAACATGGGCGTGAGAACCAGCGTGTTCCACAAAACCGGACCATGGATGCCGCGCAATTTCTTGGCAATAGTTCGCAAAACGGCTTTGCGGCGTGCTTCAGAAATTTGATCATCACCGGTAATGTGAATAGATAATATGGCAATCAAGGGACCCATATTGGCCAATTTATAATCGATATCCGCGAGCAAAGGGACTAGTCCGAAATCATTATCTAAGAGTCGATTAAAATTTTCTAGCGCGACTGCGCCCTCGTAATATTCGCTTCCACCAAATCCTGCCAAACCGCCGACTCTAATAGGTGCATTATTTTTAACCGTGGTTCTTAGGTCCGCATCTATTGCTTGAATAAGTGCCGCGGATTTAAATTGGGCCTTTACATCGGTAGGCATATCAGCGTCATCTAACATTGATTTGAAAGCAGAAGCTCGCTCCGCTTTCTGAATAGCCCAACTTACGAAAGGAAACACATCATCTGTCGTTATTGGCCGACCTTTTATAAGTCCCACGATAGCGTTCATATCACCGTTCGCATTAAGTACGTCGAGAATCAATTCAAATTTGGCGATTTCTTCGGGAGCTATGCGTTTTGGGAGCGCGTCACTTGGCATGGCGCCATTGCTCAAAAATAGGGCTATCAATTCCTTGAGAAACGGTGCCTCACTTGCAAGTGCTCCAGTCGACAAGCGCACACCAGGACCATCAGCTGGGGCAGTCTTCGCAATATTGAGATTGCTCAGGTACACGAAGGCTCTAAGTTTGAGATCGCCAAGGGTTTGATTAAGGAAAGCCTTTTTGGTGTCGGCATCAGGTTGATCTTCAATCAGTACTTTGGATATTTTCACAATATTAGCGTCGATAGGGCCTTGTACCATCGATTGTAAAAGTCCTGATTTGTTTCCCGCCATCCCTTCTTTTTTGGCCAGATCTTTAGATAGGTTTGAGCGAGTCGTGCCCGCAGCCATGTCCGTGAAACGACCTAATACTGTGATAGCTTTAGCCCGTTTGTCATCGATAACCTCAAACTTGGCTTCACGAATAATGCTCCACATTTGATTAAGAGCAGGGGTGATCGTGGGCTCAAGCTGGGCGACCTCATCGCTAAGTGTTTTTAGTATTGCCATATCATCGCCTAAACCTTGCGAATTTCTCACTAAAAGCATTGATAGAGCGTCTTTGCCGCCATCATTTTGCTCTGCCCAAGCCTTTCTTGCAGCCTTGTCCGCGAGAGCGGCCAGAAGCGACTTAAAAAGGTCAGCGCTTTCTTTATCGATGGGCCCTGAGAGAATCTTATGGATAATTCCCGTGTTAGCCTCTTTTAATGAGACCAGCTGACGAAGAATAGCTCCTTTTTTAGGTTCAGGAAGTTTCATGGTCGGGGCTATTTCCGCCAAAGCTGCTTTGCGTTCATCCGCCTTCGAAAAATCTTTGGTCTTGATTAAC
>CAYJDW010000218.1:0-1436 GCA_964368985.1 uncultured Myxococcales bacterium
CAGTCGCGATGGATGCGGCCCTTGCAATATCTTCAAAAGAGCTGTTGGTACATGATCCAATAAGAGCAGCGGTGAGATTATTTAAATAACCTTTTTCCTTGATTTCACTTTTCAACCCACTCACAGGCCGACAAAGATCGGGAGAATGTGGGCCCACCATGTGAGGGCTGAGCGTATCAAGATCAATTTCCACGACGCGATCATAATATTTTTCGGGCGCCGCATAGACTTCGGGGTCCGCCTTTAAATATTCGGCGTGAGCATTGGCGAGTTCCGCAATGTCGGCGCGACCCGAAGCGATTAAATAATCCGCCATGCTCTGATCATAGGGAAATACCGACGTGGTTGCGCCATGTTCAGCGCCCATATTGGTGATGGTAGCTTTTCCTGTCGCGGAGATATTTTTGGTACCCTCGCCGAAGAATTCCACAATATGGCCAGTGCCGCCTTTCACGGTGAGAATGCCCATAAGTTTTAATATGACATCTTTGGCTGCCGTCCAATTTTTAAGCTTGCCGCGTAAATGCACGCCGATCACTTTTGGCCATTTAAGCTGCAAGGGCCCGCCCACCATAACATCCACCGCATCAGCGCCACCAACGCCAATAGCGACCATGCCCAGTCCTCCGGCATTAGGCGTGTGAGAATCGGTGCCGATCATCATGCCGCCGGGAAAAGCGTAATTTTCTAAGACGACTTGGTGAATGATCCCCGAGCCAGGTTTAAAAAAACCTATGCCATATTTTGCGCTGGCGCTTCGTAAAAAATCATAAACTTCGAGATTGGTGATGGAGGCCTGTTTAAGATCGGCATCCGCCCCATAATGCGCCTCAATTAAGTGATCGCAATGAACCGTACTGGGCACAGCAACGCTCTTTTTTTTAGCCGAAACAAATTGCAAAAGCGCCATTTGCGCAGTGGCATCCTGCATCGCGACGCGATCAGGATAAAGATGCGCATATGATTCTCCTGGGATGATCGGCGATGAATCTTCGCTTTCAATCCGATTCATATGAGCTGAAAGAATTTTATGCGTAAGCGTAAGCGGCCGCTTAAAATGGGCTCGGGCCTCTTCATGCTTTTCTTTAAACTTTTTGTAGAGATTCGAGACGAGACTAAGTTGATCGTTCATAGGGCTGTCCTTTGTTGGGGCAAGATCCTGACTCATTCTTTTTACAGCGTGATACGAAAGCGGCAATGTCGATCCCTTCATCGTCGATGGTAATCGTTATTTCTCCGTCGCTGGCCGTATTAAAGCTGGCGATTCCGCGTTGTTGATAACGCTCAACGATATCGCTATGGGGGAAAGAAAAACGATTATTTCTGCCTGTGGAATAGATGACATATTTTGGGTTGACGCGTTCGATGAGTGCGACCGTCGAAGAAGTGCGCGAGCCGTGGTGTGGGGCTTTGATAATATCGGCGGCAAGAGTCAC
>CAYJDW010000218.1:1536-2879 GCA_964368985.1 uncultured Myxococcales bacterium
GATATGGTCCGGATCGGGATGAGAGATGGCGAGAATAGCGAGTTTTTTTATCCCTAAACGTTTTAGGGTGGGAAGGACCACTTCACGGCCTGGGTCATAATCTCCAATCACTGCGCCGCCAGCGTCGATAAGCATGGTTTCACCGCTCGGCATTTGCACAACGGTGGCATCGCCTTGGCCTACGGGAATGACGTTTATTTTTAAAGTATCTGTTTGCGGAATCAGGCTCAAACAGGGGAGCAAAATAAGTAACGAGCTTAAGACAAGCCCAGTTATGTGACGTGCGAGCAAACTTAAAAATAAAGCAAAGATTCCTAGGCTCAAAATTAAAATGGCCAAAGAGGAAAGGCCACAAATAGTGGCACTACCGCCAAAAAGTTCACTTAAAATTTGGGCACAAAGCTCAATAATACTGGCACACCAACCAGCAGCCTGCAGAAGCCAGGCCGTATTCATCAGGGCTCCGAGGAGGCCAAAAATAATGGCGGGAATTTGTAGGCAGGCAGCTAAGGGAACCAAGAACCAGTTAGCGAGCATACTTGCGGGCGCCCAGGTACCGAAAAACATTAACGTGATGGGCAGGGTGGCAAAAAAAGCGCCTAAGGAACTGATAAGCCAGATGAAGAGGAGTCCGCCAAGTTGCGATTGGTTTTGAATTTTTTTATGCCAGAAGCTTCCTAAGGCATGGGTGCATAAAAGCCCGAAAGTTGCGGCATAGGAAAGTAAAAAACCTACATCACCAATGCTCAGTGGGTCGAAAAGTAGGCTTAAAAAACCACTGATGAATAAGGCATCAAATAAATCGATTTTGCGTCCAAAAACTTGAGGAACGAGCACAATAGTGCACATGAGGCCTGCTCGAATGGCGCTACGCGGGCAATGGCATAAGAGCACGAAAAACCAGATGAGAATTATAGTGAAAAGGGTGGCGAATATAAAAGAGCGATGGCTCAGTCGCGCCGGCAGGAGTGAACTAATGAGAGGAATAAACAGCATTAATGCGAGCCACGCAAGCATGCTGATTTGTAAACCGCTTACCGCAAGCAAATGCTGGGCGCCGATAGTTTGATACACCTCTCGCTGTTCGCGGGAAAAAAGTCCCGTTTCGCCTAAAATTAGGGCGAGCAGCAAAGATGATTGATGGGGAGTGAGATAGTGAGCCAGTTTGGCTCGCAGGCTAAGCCGCAAGGAGTCTATCCATGGAGCTTTGCCCTCGCTCAGCACGATGAGTGCAGGATCTTTAATGGTGGCCTGGGCATGAATATGGTGGCTAAGGCCATAGCTATAAGCATCAAATAATTGCGGCGCCAAAGCGGGCTCAAGCGCCTTTAAGTTCGCCTTAA
>CAYJDW010000219.1:0-2838 GCA_964368985.1 uncultured Myxococcales bacterium
AATCTCTTTTTTGGATTTTTTTGCGATCCTTGCTCTTCTTAGCGACAATCTGGCTAAAAACGATAGCACAAATAAAAAAACTTAGGGCGTCCATAGTAAAGCCGATATTTGTCCAGTTCCTTAAGATAAAGAATGAAGCAATGAGCGGTCCTAGGATAGTGCTGATCTGGAGAGAGAGCTCAAAGAGGCTATTGTAACGTTCTAAATAGCTTGTGGGAATGTTTTCGGCCCACGTGCTTACTTTCACGGGTCCATGAATGGAACCAAGTATAGATAATAGGAATGATGTCGCGTAAATCAAACCTATAGATTTTTCTCTTACGGCCAGTAGCAAAAGAAGGAGTGCTAATCCCCTTCCAAAATCAGCACAGCATAAGATATTTCTTCTGCTTAATGCATCACCGAGAAGGCCTCCAACGAGGGTAAAAATAACAAATCCAAGTGTAGTGACGACATAAATAAAACCGACTTTTCCCGTGGACTGGGTTATATCAAGTACGCATAACGCAAGCAGTGCATTAGTTATTTGATCACCAAAATCGGATAGAAATTGCAGGCCAAGCAATCCATTAGCCTTGCCGAGGGACGCGTCGTCAACATTCGCCATTATCGCTTCCTTCCGAAATCCTATTACTAGTAATAGTGATTTGGAAGCGAGAACTATTCACTTTATCGCGTTCATCTTTGTCCATTTTAGTAAGATTGGCCTCGATAAAATCAAAAAAAGCTAGAACTTTTTTATATGATTCATTAGTGATATTTACATAATAATTAGTAATGTGACTGTCAGGCTTGAGGCCGAATGCTAGACTATTTAGAAGCAATTCTCTTCTCATTTCAAAGATATCCATATTCTTTGGGAAATTCGTGTGAGCATAAATACGTTTTACCGTTTCATCGATGACTTCGACTAGACGCAATGATTGAAGACGATCAACAATTTCTTTAACATCGCTTTTTTCCATTTTAAAGAAATTTGCCAAGCGACCAACGGTTGTTTTGAGTTCTCGATCATAGGTATACATCAAGAATAATCGCAGCCTAATGTCTTGCTGAAAAGCTCTAACCTGCTCTTCGGTGAATACAAATTCTCCTGACCGCTCATGATCTCGTGCCTCGAGAAGTGCATCGATATTCGCAAAACGGTTGTGCTCAAATAACTCAAGGGCTTGATGATATCCCGGATCATCAAATTTATCTTTGCAATACGCGATGATCAATGCTGCTTTATCTATATTTAGGATTTCTGCGATATTTTTGACGATCGTTGAAGAAGGCATTCGTCTGCCGGATTCAGCATGAAGCCATGTTTGATAATCAATAGATGGATCTTTTGCGCGATATAATTCTCGGAGGGTAGCAAAGCCTTGCTGTAGACGTGCCTGTGTAATCAGCATCGAAAAATACACATAGATTTTCCCCCGTTCGGCCATGTGAGCTTTCCCTTCTCAATCCACTAGGTTTGAAATTTAAATAACCCTTTCGAGCTTACTCTATCTATAAATGGGGAATTTTGTAAGATTTTTTGCAAAAAATTAATTGCATTGAAATAAATAAGTGCGTTAGGTTGGATTGTGCTCAAGGAGTTCAAAAAGTTCTAAAATAAAGTGTTCATCAAAGGAGGATACGATGCATCTGGAACCGGATAAAAACTAGTAAATAGTTCTGATTAAAAAGGTAACCCACCACACAGTCGCGCCAACGACTTGTCGTGTGGCAGGTAGTTAGTACTTCTACTACTTCTACCATACCTCTTTTTTCCCGCACTTGACAAGATTTTTCGCGGTTCATTCTTGAGCTGCCTGGGGATGAGTTTGTCTTCATGCGGCGTGGATAACCTATGTTTTGAGGATAAAGGTATGGATATTTCAATGATTGATAAGGCTATTGAATATGCTGATAGAGGCTGGAAAGTATTTCCCCTTCACACAACAAAAAATGCAGCATGTTCCTGTGGAAACCCAAAATGCACTAGTGCGGCCAAACATCCGCGCATCAAAGAATGGCAGAAAGACTGCTCTAACCAATCAGGCGTTATCAAGGATTGGTGGAGTAAATGGCCCGACGCTAATATTGGTCTTGCGACCGGTAGTGCGTCG
Source organism: uncultured Myxococcales bacterium (assembly GCA_964368985.1). GTDB lineage: Bacteria > Myxococcota > UBA727 > UBA727 > JABDBI01. The sequence goes on from CAYJDW010000219.1 coordinate 2,100, forward strand.
GGTTTTTTTGTGCTCGATATTGATCCTCGTCACGGCGGCAAAGAATCGCTGCAGGATTTGGTAAAGAAGAATGGCATATTTCCAAAGACTCTCGTTTCAAACACGGGCGGCGGCGGATATCATCTTCTTTTTAAAGAACCAAGCATAAAGGTGACCAATCGGACTAACGTGCTTCCTGGCATTGATGTTCGTGGTGAGGGTGGCTATATTGTTGCGCCGCCGAGTTTTCACCAATCAGGCATGCAATATTCTTGGACCAAGGATTTTAATCAATGCGAGATCAATGAGGCACCCGGATGGCTCCTTGAACTTTTTATGAGGACGTCAAAAGCATATTCTCATTCACAGTTTCAGAGCGCAGGTGCTATTCAGGAGGGAGGACGCAATAATTTCCTAACCAAAGAGGCGGGGAAGCTTCGGCGCTTAGGGCTCGATCAAATGCAACTTTTGACCAAGCTGCGTGAAATTAATTTTGCTCGCTGTGCTCCACCATTAGATGATAATGAGCTGGCTGCTATTTGCGCGAGTGTGGCAAGATATCCAAGCCTCGAGGCAGTTCGGCCTCTTCAGATAATCAACAATTGGCCTGATGAACCTAGGGGTTTGGTTTCAACTATAGCCAGTGCACCATCGCTATCGTCTGATTTATTACCCGAGTGTTTTAAGCCTTGGATAATGGATGTGTCCGATCGAATGCAGGTCACGCCTGAATTTGTGATGGCGCCTGCTTTGGTGAGCT
>CAYJDW010000220.1:0-2829 GCA_964368985.1 uncultured Myxococcales bacterium
AGGCTTGGGTACCCGGGCGAATTTGAAAAAGCCCGTTTGTGGTTCCTATACCCCTGCGGTTAATGAGCAAATAAAAAGCCCACAAGATAATCCAACGATTGGAATCTTACTTTGCCAATCTAAAGACAAAATCGTGGCCGAATACGCCTTAAAAAATGTTTCTAGCCCCATGGGTGTTTCTGATTATAAACTCACAAAAATGATGCCCAAAGAGCTTAAAAAGAGCTTGCCTTCCATCGAAGAGATTGAGGCCGAGCTTAAAACAGATATAAATAAAAAATGATGCGTTTGATATTCCATAGCCCGAGGGTATGGTTAGTTATGAGATTATTTGGATCAATTTGAGCCCTATAAAAAATGAACCAATGCTTAGGGAAAAACTAAGCGTTGCATAAAATATTGCCGGTTCTTGGAGGCAATTGGCCTAACATCATGATTTTGGAGCCAAACTGCCTTAAAACGATTTGGGCTGGGGTTTTACTCGCGAAGCTGAGCCCATCACGCTTAGGTTAACTTTTTCACTCAGGTAGATACTTAGATAGGGCGGCAAAAATTTTATAGATATTCCCGGGACAATCCTTAAGATATATCAAAAGCATAACTTTCTTTGGCCACATGGCATCTGCTCATATGAACTCCTGAAAAACTCTTTATATTTTTTGTTTGGGCGGAGGGATCCATCCCTCGCCATTTTCTAAAAAGTAGATGTTTTTGCCAGGCTGCGACCCACTAGTCGTTTTAAGAGTGCAAAGGCTGCCAAAACCATGACACTAGGGGCGAGTTGTGGCCAAGGACCAGAATATGATATCAATAAGAATATAGGCCCCAAATATATTGCTCATTTCTCCCTAGGACCCTAGGGAGTCTTGTCGCATTGACATTTTTAAAACACTAGATTGCTGGCTATTATAGAAGCCAATCGGAGAGCATTCATGAAGTCTAAAAGTAAACAAAATATATATTATCTGATTGTTTTTTTTATAGTAGCCGCGGCTTGCGAGTCTCCAATCCCGCTAATTAATGATAGAGAACAGCGCACGTATTCAAATCTCAAATTTAAGAGTATTAGCGCCGGAGCTATGCATACATGTGCACTCACAAAAGATAACATTCCTTACTGCTGGGGAGATAACAAATATGGGCAGCTTGGACTTGATTCAAAAGCTAAATTTAGCAACACTCCCGCTCAAGTTAAAATTCCTTCTGGGATAGCTTTTCGACAGATTTTTGCCGGTGGTGCGTATACTTGCGCTCTTAGTAATACTGATGTGCCCTATTGTTGGGGCTCTAACGAATCAGGACAGCTCGGAACAGGCAATGATCAAGATGCTGCTGTTCCTACTGCTGTTATCATGCCTGCCGGAGTTCCAGGTTTTCAAACTTTAGCTTTAGGAAACGATCACACCTGTGCTCTTTCTCAAGATGGCATCCCTTACTGCTGGGGAGAAAATGGGTACTATGCACTTGGAATGGGCGGTGATGAACACGATGAAAGCACGCGGGAAGATAGGAATATACCATCAGCTGTTGCCTTGCCTGCTGGTGTAACGGGCTTTAAGACTATTGCCGCAGGTGATTATCACAGCTGCGCTCTTACGGAAACTGGGCGCATCTACTGCTGGGGAAGCAACAATGGTAGCATGCTTGGAGTTAATTCTGCGCTGGCCCATAGTAACGTTCCAGTTTCTCTTACTGAAGTGGCTAAAATATCTTTCAGCCAGATTACAGCTGGGGGACATCATAGCTGTGCATTGAGTGAAAATGGCGCAGCTTATTGTTGGGGAACAAATGATTATGGCCAGCTCGGGATGGGGGAAGGTATTGCGGTTAAACATGTTCCAGATCTTGTCAGTCTTTCCAGTGTAACTCTTAAGACGATTGATGGCAGAGGCAGCCAAGTCTGCGCATTGAGCAGTGCCGGCCTACCTTACTGCTGGGGCGATAGCATCCTTAGTAACGGCAGCGCCAAATATACCCCTACTGCCATCAAGATGCCTGACGGAATAACTTTTGAGCAAATCACTTCTCGGGCCCACGCTTGTGCGATTACTCCTTCGGGAGATGGGTATTGCTGGGGAAGTAATGTTCAGGGGCAACTGGGAATTGGAAAAGGAAACAGAGGCTACAATGAATTTGAAGAAAATCCAACCAAGATCTAATTGATTTAGGACCGTTGGCCCCAACTTCTTCCTTTTGGCCTGTGCTATAGCCAACCGGTCTTTGGAGCAATTCGCCTAACATCATGATTTTGGAGCCAATGTGCCCTTAACGCGACTTGGGCTGGGGTTTTACTCGCGAAGCTGAGCCCATAACCACGATTATGTGAATTAAAACTTTTCAGAAGGACCCAACTTTTTGATCATCCCTTTTGAGTGGCAGTCCTTATAATGAAGGCATAGATGATCGAACTGTGTGTTTTCAAAAAATAAATCTAAGTTTTTTGGCTTCAATCACATATCCATCATTTATAGTACCAAACACCCGCCGCTATGGGGGCAACCTTAGCGACGGATTTTAACTTTTATCACAAGGATAACTATGCCTAATACCTGTGAATCTTGTTCTCGTGTACCACAAAATGCTCAAAACAAACCATGGTGGGGTAATGAATTTTATTGGCTTTGCGTTACCTATCTTGCTACCCTAGCTGCAATAAAATTGTAGTATTCTTTCCCACGCTTATAAAGCGTGGGATTTTTTTAACACTTAGCAATGCAACTTGTGTTTTCTTGAACCATTAAGTATCCAAAAGTTGTAGTATGCCGCGAAACATCCGCCGAGCCTTGGTAATACTTTGCCCAAAATCCTGATTTTGGAGTCAATTGAGCC
>CAYJDW010000221.1:0-2815 GCA_964368985.1 uncultured Myxococcales bacterium
CGACCACTAAAGCGAATTTTAGGCAAAACTCGCTCACCTCTGGTCTGCTCGTCTAATTCTTCCATTTTTGGTGTGCTTACTTGCGGTTCAGGATCGTCGGCTAATACACCTTGATAAACGGCTTCTTTGAGCTGGGCTATAATTTCGCAACGCACCAGGTCGATGCCTTTCAAGGTGTAGGGAATTTTTTTATTGAGCACGAGCAAGCGAAACAGCCGCTCTTGGATGCGCACATGAAGCCAATCGATCCCATGGGTAATGTCGATGAATTTGCCACTACACATTTTGCCATCTAAGGTCACCCCCTGCTCCTTAATGCCGAGGTAGCGGTTGATGTTGGCTTTTTCGAGCTCGTTGGCTTTGGTAGTGGTTAGGCCATAAGGTTTGACTTCCTTCAGCTCACGAAAGGCCCAGGACGAAGCCCCAGGAGCTTCAGGTAGCATTTTGCCCATCCACGCTGATGCGAGGTATTCATCGTTGGGACTGTGAATACAAAACACCCGATCGTTTTTTTTCTCTTTGAAGTCGAGAGCAATATCTGGGGCCGTATTATTTACGTCCAAACCAAGAATCATGCGTTTTTGAGCGATGATGTTAGCTAATATTAGAGCATCATTAGCATAGGAGTCGCCTTCTTTAGGAAAAAGTACCCCATAAAAATCTTCATCCTTTACACAGATATCAGAGAAAGCGGTGGCTATATCTTCCTTCTCATTTATTCGGCCAACCTTGATCTTTTCCACGCGAGGGTTTTGAGAGAAAATAACCTGTGTCGCTTTAAATACCGCAGTACTTCTGAGCAGCTCTTCTCTTGCTATTTTAGCTTTGGCTGTTTCCAGAGCTCGCCTTACTAGCTCAGCCTCCTTTTGCTTGGGAGTCAAAGCGGAATCTAAAGCTTCGAATTTGGGCAACTCTGCCGTCCACTCTAAAAGCTCACTCGCATCAGAAAAAGTTCGAACTCGCCAATCATCTGGATGGTCAAATTTTCCTAATATCAAAGGAATACCAAAACCCTTTTGCGCCATGCTCAGGCTTTTGGTTTCTATGCTTATTTTGACAATGCTATCGATACTCATAGGCGATTCTCCAACTCAATAGCATCAAAATAGGCTCTTGTAGCGGGCATTTTTTCTTGCAACACTAGCCGGAACACCACATCAAAAGCCGATCTAAGCTCTTTTCGGTTACTGCGACCAAAATCGATATTGAGAAGTGGATGGGTTTCTACGAATACCAGGCCAGCCGATCGAAGCTCATCTCGATACATGGGATTAGCCAAAGCCAACCGAGCTTTTTCCGCCAGCACCCTCGAAGATGGCGCATTTTTGGCTAGACGAGCGCGGATCTGGATATTGACGGTCAACTCACGGTAGCCATACATATCGAGAATGACATCGCTATCTCTGAAGGTGTATTGATAGCCGTCGCGCCCCACGGTCATGCTTTGGCCTAAAGATAAAACTCCGATTGGAGCCCGAGGCAATCGCCTAATCGAATCTTCCCACGCAAAGGGGATACCAATGGCATCACTAAAAACATGCTCTAGGGCTGTTTGTATGCTGTTCCATGCAAAGGTCATGAACCACCTCGCACTTCATGGGTGATGTGGCCCTTCAAATCACCGGTTTCAATCAACGGTTTAAAACCAATGCCGGATAGTTTTTTCTTTTGCTTTTTAAGAGAGCGTATTTTTGCCTTCTTAGTACTTTCAGCAAGATCAGGTTTAATGCCCTTATTAATGGCCTGCACCATATCTTTAGAGACCACTTCGCCTAATTGCATGAGCGCTTGATTGGTTGTGATACTGCCACTCAAAACCTTCGATTGCAGTTTCTGTATAATTTTGAGGTGTTTTTGCCTCTTAGCATCACAGGTAGTGCGTATGAATGAGCGTTGAGGTATGCGGCCGTCACGTGAACCATATTCATGCACCATGGCGAGATCCACCATAGAAAAATTCCCATCATGACTTTCATCCTGCAAAATGCCCACTGCCACGTGAGGAGACTTAAGCATCTTCCGTAAGGTCTTTTCTAAGCGCTTCTGTTCACGTTTATCATCCTTGAGATATTTCATAAGACGCACGCCCCCATCGAAACCACACGGCATAAGCGCTCAAATTCGATGGCGTACACCGATTTGGCCGCAGGCTCATCTGGATCACGCAACTGCTCACCCAATCTCGAGCGCACAAGTTTGTCAGCGGCTAAATAAAAAACGCCTTCCTCAAATAATTCGCCCCATAATTTTCGATTGAGCTCAGATTCAGCGGCTTTCAGAATTAGATTGACTACTTCTCTACCACCGTCTTCAAGTTCATCGGCAAATTCGGGAAAACGCGCTAAAAAAGATTTGATCATATGCCCACTCCATAGGCACAGGCCTTAGGCGTGTAGACCTGAACACCGCCGAATCGGGCATGGCAATGAATGCGAATATTCATGCCGGCGGCTTGAGGCTCGAGCATTTCGAATTCTTGAGGGATGTACATTTCCAGCGCTTGTGGGGTACGTGGATAAACCACGCACTTGTTCTCGAGATGCACCCATGAGTCGATATTTTTCAGGTAGGGATTGTTGGTCAAAATATAGTTAAGCAGCGTCACATGGCTTTGGGGTGTAATTGGCGTCTGCGCTAAAAATGCGTAGTGTTTAACCGGCAATAGCAAGGTATCAGGCAGCAATACGTTCCTGGTGTTTTCAGCGATCACCGAAACCATTCGATTGATATCAGCAAGCATCAGATCAGGACTTTTGATCTTGTCGCCATCAAACCATTTGCTTAGGGTGACCTCATTAAAGCCCTCGTGATTGGT
>CAYJDW010000222.1:0-2793 GCA_964368985.1 uncultured Myxococcales bacterium
TCGCCTGCTGGTCTCAGCGCTCAGTTTGCGTTTGATTTTAACATCATGGATCATCAAGCCCAACACACAAGCTAGGCTCGCTACCGTAACAAAGATAAATACCGGAACACTTCCCTCGAGAACATTGAAGGTCTGCGCTTCATTGAGCACAACGCCATCCTTGACAATATCGCCAGAAAAACGCCACCAGTTCCATGCTATGTGGATCACAAGGCCAAAACCGATATGGTTAAAGGTCAAATAAAGAGCGTTGGCGACGAGCGCAAAGAAAAACAAGGTCAGTAGAGCCAATAAATCAAGCTGCACGTCCATCTGTCCAAAATAATAGATCAGCAAGTGGAGCCCAGAAAAAATCAAGGCAGCGATAATAGCCAAATAGGCACGATGCGAGAAGAAGCGCGCAAAAAAACCGAGCAATAGCGCGCGTAAGACGATTTCCTCGTTGAGAGGCTGGCAGATGCGCCAAAGCGTTCGACAAAGGAGGGGATATCTGCCAAAAAAACCAGACGGGATGTTAGTGAAAGGGAGTTGTTGATAACCACCATAGCTGAGCACAGAATCAATAAAAAAATAGAAAACTAAGAATGCCACTATTCCGGAAAACAAGCAGGCGATGATTTGGCTAACACGCTTGGGAAATCCTAAAACCGCAGTCCAGGTTTTTCTGAAGAATACGGCAGCGCATGCCATGAGCGCGAGTGAGGCCAACACAAACCTCCAGGCGCCAAGCAGATCGCCAAGCTTCGGCAAATTTATTGGCCAGCCATAGGGCAACACGAAGATGAGAAAAGCCAAGGGATAAAAAATCCACGCGTGTTTGAGAGTGCTATGTCGATTCAGCATTTAGTGCTAATACCTTCTTCAAATGATAGCGTTTGTGCCCAGGCGGGCAATCATCGAGAGCACCATAGACCTCATAGCCGTGCTTTAGATAAAAATCTTTGGCTTGGAAATCAAAGGTGTCCAGATGGATTAAGCTCGCACCAAAGTTCTTGGCTTCCGACTCGACCTTATTGAGCAATAGACTGCCCAATTTTTGGTGGCGGTGAGATTTTTCGACAAATAAGAGCTCTATAAATACAATGCCCCAGCCATAGATAAAAGATTTAATACCAGCGATAACTTCGCCATTTTCTTTGATAACATAATTCTTTTTAACCAAAACTGGTTCATTGTTGGCGTCGAGCTCCTGAGTAAAAGGAACTTGCTGCCCATTGAACTCACCGAGCTTTTTGTCGATAAGCTCCATTTCTTCTTCGCTGCCAACTTCCATATCTACCGAATCATTATTTTGCATCCATAAGGCTCCAGTAAAAGCCCCGTATTCAGGCTCTCCGCGTTGAACTAGCCTTGATATCTGATATTTCCAAGTAGGGCCTCATATTTTCTCAACGGAGCACGCTATGGGCAATCTGCTTATAGGCATTGCTGGCATCAGTGGTGCGGGCAAAACCACTTTGGTCAAAGAGCTGGCCCAAGCATTAGGAGCGCAAGCTCTCTATTGGGATGACTTTGATGATATCTCTGAGGGTCCCGCCGACTATGTCGAATGGTTTGAGCGCGGTGGGAGCTACGACGAGTGGCATTACGACAGCCTGGCCGGTGTGCTTGCCAAACTTAAGGCTGGCCAAGCATGCCTATGTCCGGCTAGTCAGAAAGAGCTCCTGCCAACAAATTATATTATTTTTGACGCTCCGCTGGGGCGACTTCATAAGGCGACTGGTGCTTTGATCGATATGCTTGTTTTCCTGAACACACCCATGGATATATGCTTGGCACGACGTACAATCAGGGATTATTCGCTAAAAGCCGATACTTCGGCGCAAGATATTATTGACGATTTAAGCTGGTATCTCGAAATGGGCCGCCCTTTGTTTGATTTATCGAAACTGATTCCCATGTCAGAGCTGGTTCTCGACGGCATAGTTACTACTGCTGACCAAGTTAATGCGATTAGGCGTTTTTTGAGTAGAGCCACGAAAAATGGCTAAGGCGTACATTATAATGAGTGTTTACCATGAATAGCCAGGTGGTCCCTGCCGATATCGAGATCAACGAGTCGGTGATGCAAAAGTTATTGAATGAACAATTCCACCTACAAGCACAAGGCGTGGTCTTGCTTGGTGAAGGCTTTGATAACGCGGTGTATCTCGTAGACGGTATATGGGTGTTTCGATTGCCGCGTAGAGCAGAAGCCATTGAATTGGTTGCGATGGAAATGCGCGTATTACCGCTTTTGAAAAACCGGCTGAGTCTCAAAATTCCGGAGCCGGTGTTTTTGGGTCAGCCATCAAAGACATTTCCTAGGCCGTTTTATGGCCATGCGCTCATTGAAGGACACTCAGGCTGCTCGGTACATCTCTCCCCAAAAGAATATGAACAAGCAGCCACTGACTTAGGACGGTTCCTCAAGCAATTGCATGAAATCGACATCAGTGAGCTTGGGCTCACTGCCGCTGATATGATACCCGTCTTTGATCGCGGTGATTTCAATAGGCTCATCAAAGTATTCGATAACCGCCTTCTTGAAGTCGTCAAACACTATGATCTAAAAATCTATCGCGACAAAATGGATAATATTTGTGAAGCGGCTCGCGCATATCGAAACGCTCGTGGCGCACAGTGCTTTATTCATGGCGATGTTTATAATCGGCACCTAATATTTGATAAGGATAACCGCCTTAGCGGCATTATCGATTGGGGGGATTGTGCCATTGGCGATCCGGTCGCGGACTTGGGAGTAGTCTATGGGTTTTTTCCGAAGAATTACCACCAATTGTTTTGGGCTGCTTA
>CAYJDW010000223.1:0-2787 GCA_964368985.1 uncultured Myxococcales bacterium
TCTCCACCCTCTCACCCAGCCCTCTCCCGCAAGCGGGCGAGGGAGCGTAGGTGCAGGGCCTTAGCCTCAAATTTTTTATGCAACAACGCCCGTTCAAGCCTGGAACAACATAAAGGTCGGCCATTTAGCCTCAAGCCTAAGCATCAACATCGATTTTTTTAGCACCAATCTTAAACAAATGTTCTTCAATGACACTTTGCGCATTGGCGAGCACCAAAAAGATATTAATCGGAGATCTCACAATTCTCGCAGCATAGCCATTAACTACTTGTCTTAAGGCGGCGATCAACTCTTTATTTTTTACCGCATCTACTTCTGTCGGCTTGATAAAGAACACTGCAAAATGATGAGTGAGGGTTTGATATTGCATGAGCGTAACAGCGGCAGGGATAGTATTGCTGGCTAAAATCTGCTCAATAATTTGGCCCAATTTTTCCAAATCGCCACCGATGTCGGCTACTTGAGCATCCATATCGGTGCAGGCCTTCATCGAGAAAGAAAATGGCATGCCACTGCGCTCTTTAAGCAATTTAGCAAAATCAGTGTTGAGCTTGGCCATATATTGTTCAGCCGGGGATTCAGAGCTGGGTCTCTGATTACTTCTCGGCGGCATTGGTCTTTTCGGATAATTACTCGGCGGCGCTGATTGCTGCATAGGCCCTCGGCTGCCAGTTTGACTCTGAAAACTATTGCTCGGCCGACGATTTCTATAATTCTGGTTTTTCTCCGAGTGTTGAAGACTCGATAAGATACCGCTTCTTAGATGAGAGGGTTCCTCATCCAAGGAATTACCCAAAGTGTCGTGGATAGCCGACGCCACATACTCAGCCTCAACTTTGTTGCCGATATTATCAGGCGGTACCTTAATCTCGTCAAAACTCTTGCGGTTCCCTACATCCGCTTGATCGCCCGCTGGTCGAGCATTGTTAACCATACCCCTGCCTCGAAAACCCCTGCCTACATTCATCGACAATACCTTTGTTCGATTGATTTTTTTAACTACTTACCTTTTAGCTTCAGTAATAGCTTTTTTTTTACGCGTTCACTTTACTCGATTGTCTTTTAATAATTATCTGCTGCAAAATAGTTAGCAAGTTATTCGTCAAGATATAGAGAGATAAACCAGAAGGCATATTTAACATAATAAAAGTTAGAAAGATGGGCATACTCCACATCACATATTTCATTTGCGGTTGATCAGACGGAGGTGGAGTAAAAAATTGTTGTACCAACATACTACCGCCCATCAATATGGGCAGAACATAATACTGATCAGGCCGTGTCAAATCATGGATCCATCCATAAAATGGCTGATCAAATAACTCGACTGAACTTCGTAACATCTGAAAAAATGCAAACCAAATCGGCAGCTGAAAGAGCATGGGCAGACATCCTGCCACCGGATTCACCCCGTGCACACGGTAGAGTTCCATTTGCTTTTGCCCTAGCAAGGTTCGATCGTGGCCAAATTTTTGCTGTAATTCTTTTATTTTCGGCTGCAACACTTTCATGGATTGTTGCGAAGAAAAAGATTTAGCAGTGAGCGGATAAGTCAGCAGCTTGATGATCAACGTGATCAAAATAATGGCAATGCCGTAATTATGCACGAAACCATAAATTTGCACTAAGAGCCATAACATCGGGCGACTTAAGACCCCGAACCATCCAAAATCGATATTCTCATCCAAAGGCGGTTTTACCGACGCCAATAATTTCACCTGTTTGGGTCCCATAAACATCTCATAAATGAGAGTTTTTTCCTCGCCTTGCATGAGGATAAAGGACTTCAAGTGGATATCAAATCTCGCTTCTCTTTTGGTAGGTTCAAGTTCAACAACTTTCGCGTCAATCTTATCAAATGAGCTGGAATCACTCAGCAAGATTGCTGATAAAAAGAACTGATCTTCAAAACCCAAATAAGTAATATTAGTGACTGTCTTAGGCTTAGCAATTAAATCACTATAACTAAGACGTTCGTGTTTATCATTAGTTTTGATTACCAAAGCTTCGCCCTGAACACCTGGATTCATCAGACCAGGCTCAGCACCCGTCTCTCCACTCTTTACCGCGCTCAGCATAAATTCACTTTTTAGCGGCTCAGCAGAAAGATTTTTCCAGGTAATGGTTTCGCTGAATTTTCCATTGGTGCTAAAAAGATAATTCCGCTCAATACTCAAGCCTTCTTTGGTTATGTGACGCAGAACTATGCTTGAACTATCTTCTTTAACTATTTCATAAAGAGCATCTTCATCTAATGAAATTTTATTGTTGATTGATGATAATCTTAGCCATGATGAGCCAGTATCTTTTTGACTCAGTAAAGATTTTTCTTGGCTAAAATCAGTGAGGGCAAATTCGCTAATCAATGCACCACGATTACTTACCTGAGCTCGATAAGAAGTCCGAGCGGGCAAATCCTCAAGAAGACTTTCTTTAACGAAAAAATCTCTTTTCACTTCAGGGATATCGCTGGGCGTAGCTTCAGCAAATGCGCCTGCGTGAGAAACTATTTTCGGCTCTTCTTTCCCTTGCTCATTTTGAATGGCCTTTGCGGCTGGTTGAGACTCTGCCACCGTGGCAGGCTGAGGCTGAAAAAAATATGAATATGCCATTAAAATGGCGCTCGAAACCACCACGGCCAATAATAATCGCTTCGGATCGGGGCCTTGAGAAGAATCAACCATATTAAATTGTGTCATTGACGGTTTTCCTGAGAATAGTGGTAGTACCATTTTTCTTGATCAAATAACTTGAATCTTTAGTATTTTTAGCTTCGGATGCTTTGCC
>CAYJDW010000224.1:0-2761 GCA_964368985.1 uncultured Myxococcales bacterium
TAAAACGGTTTGTGATGGCTCGGTAGGAACCGACAATCCCTTAAGAGGGCACCGACTTAAACTCACGTGCACGAGCAAAACTACTCGAGCGGGGAAGGAGTTTGTGCAGCATGCGTGGGGGGTGTTTCATGGCTAAGATTTTGGATTTTAAAACTAAATATGAGCCTAAAATTTTCGCTATTGATCCGGCCTTTGCCGGAGTGCTTGGGTGGGCGATATTAAACCAGCAACCGGAAATTTTTGGTGGAATAAAAAATAAGCCGCTAATTCATAGAAGTGGCATTTTAAAACCATTTTCAAATGAATGCAGTCTGAGAAATATGAAGGAACTAAGCCATAAATTAAAAGAAATATGGCATGCTGATTCCGGGTTTTCCTCTGAACCGAGCGTGCTTGTAATCGAACAACCAGATATGTACCGAGGCTCACCTGTCAATCCTAGGTCCTTGTTAGATTTAGCATCTTTTGTTGGCGAAATAGCTGCCAATTTTTCTCCGAGAAACGTTTTGCGACCCACTCCTAAGGAATGGAAACAAAATAAAAGTAAAGATAGTACCAAGGATGAATTATTAAAGATTTGCGATAGCACTGGGCTAAAAAATATTCAAAGAGATATCGATAGTATTGCTCTTGATAAACAACATAACGTTTTTGATGCAATGGGCTTGGGGCTTTATGGATTACGGGTAATGAATAACCAATTACCACCGCCAAGATTATTTTTCTAACTCCATTTTTTAAGCATCCCTCTGAAGCCCAGTAGTTTAAAATCGCGTTCATGCAAAACCTATGGGACCAACAACCAAAAGAATCGAGTCGCGCTTTCTCTGTGTTCGTGGCCTATCGAGATATAGGCCTACGACGCTCATGTAACGCAGTGGCACGCCAGTTAGACATGAACGTGTCCTCAGTGATGGAACTATCAAAGCGCCATAACTGGCAAGATCGTGTCAAAGCTTGGGATGCTCACATAGACAAAGAGACCCAATCCCAACAAATGGCCGCTGTTAAAATCATGAAGCAGCGGCAAATCGCTTTAGCGCTCAAAGCTCAAAAGGCTGCTGAAAAAGGCATAAGAATCCTCATCAAACAATTCAGCCCCGACAGCGAAGGCAAGATTTCACCGCACGCTATGAGGCCCGATGGCATATCACGTTTGCTCGATATCGGCTGCCGTTTAGAGCGCCTCAATCGCGATGAGCCTGAGCAAAACCTAGAACTCTTGCATCAGCAAAATTTTGAAAAGCTTTCACTCGAAGAGCAGGAAAACCTACGCAATCTGCTCATAAAAACAGGAAATAATTAATGTTTAATGATCGCACGTTAATCGAGCTAGACCGCCACATGGTTAAAAAGGGTGGTTTGCGCCAATTCATCAAACTCGCCTGGCCTCAAGTGGAACCATCTAGGCCATTTGTACCAGGATGGCACATCGATGCCATCGCCGAGCACCTGGAAGCTATTACTAATGGCCAACTTAACCGCCTCGTGATCAATATCCCCCCTGGCTGCATGAAAAGCCTCACGTGTTGCGTATTCTGGCCCGCTTGGGTGTGGACCTTTAGGCCCGAATGCAAATGGATTTATGCGTCCTACGCTATGGGATTAAGCCAGCGCGATAATCTCCGCATGCGCCGACTCATAGAGTCAGATTGGTATCAAGCTCGATGGGGCAACGTATTTAAGCCGCTCAGAGATAATTGGGGCGCCATCAAATTCATGAACGACCATGCCGGGTATCGGCTTTGCACCTCGACCGATGGGACAGTGACCGGTGAGCACGCCGACGTCCAGGTCTGCGATGACCCTATTAAGCCGCAGGATGCCCGCGGTGGGGCGCTGGCAACCAAGACCATACTCAACTCGTGCCTCGAATGGTGGAATGAAACCATGGCGAGCCGGCTCGTTGATTTTGAGAAGTCGGCGCGAGTGATTATTATGCAACGCTTGCACATGCATGATTTGGCCGGTGCTGTGCTTAAGGAGGGTGGTTATGAGCATCTGTGTCTGCCTATGGAGTTCGAGCCGAAAAACGTTTGTACCACTTCTATAGGTTTTAAAGATCCACGCATTGCTACTGATCAACCATTATGGCCTGAGCGTTTCTCAAGCGAAGCCATTAGCCAACTCAAGAAAGAATTAGGCCCCCGCGGGGAGGCGGCCCAGCTGCAACAACACCCTGTGCCTTTATCGGGATCGGTCTTCGAGAAAGAGCACGTACAGTTTTGGACAGAAAGGCCGCAGATGAAAACACTCGTTTCATCGTGGGATTGTACGTTTAAAGAAACCGGCTCATCCTACGTAGTCGGGCAGGTGTGGGGCATTACATCCGACAATCAAAGCTATGTGCTGCTCGACCAAATCAGAAAGCGCATGAGCTTCAGTGAAACCCTAAGCGCTATTCGAAAATTTGCCATCAAATATCCTTTTTGCTGCGCCCATCTCATCGAAGAAAAAGCCAATGGCAGCGCCATTATTGATATTTTGCAAGATGAAATTCCCGGGATTTACCCAGTGCTACCCCTAGGCGGTAAAGAGGCGAGGGCGCACGCTGTGGAAAGCCTCTGGGCTAACGGCCAGGTTATTTTGCCATCGCCCGAGCTTTATCCATGGGTCAACGAGCTGGTTCAAGAGCTGTTGGAGTTTCCTAGCTCACTATTCGACGATCAAGTAGACGCCATGACGCAAGCTTTAGCATGGCTACGCGAGCGGGCTTTGCGTTTATCAACCTTTTCCAAATCGATGAACAACACCGGTGACA
>CAYJDW010000225.1:0-2751 GCA_964368985.1 uncultured Myxococcales bacterium
ACGCAGCGCGGCAATCGACAATAGGGCCACAAGTTCTGGATTGCCGCGCTGCGTTCGCAATGACGATACTGAACACTAGTTTACTCGAAAGGAATCTCTCAGATGTCAGTTCCGATAATTGCTTTACACGGTTTCCTAGGACACCCCCGAGACTTCAAAATCTTGGAACTAGAAAATCTCCGAGCCCCAAATATTTTCTCAAGTCCGCCTTGTCCTCTCGAAAATTGGGCAGCACGTTTCAATCAACGCATCACCAAAAAACAAGCCCTGCTGGGCTATTCCATGGGTGGGCGACTTGCTCTTCATTGTCTTCTCAATAATCCCAGCATATTTTCGTGCGCCATTATCGTCGCTGCCCATCCTGGTATTAAAGATTCTCATCAAAGATCGAAGCGTTTAGCTCAAGATCTCCAATGGGCGAGAAAATTTAATTCTATCGAATGGTCTTTGCTTATGAATGAGTGGGAAAATATGCCGGCTCTTCGAAGCAGCATCCAAATTTTTCGACGAGAAAATGACTATGATCGAAAAAGCCTTTCGTCGGCCATGCGCTATTTCTCGTTAGGTTCACAGTCCTATTTAGTACCAGCAATTAACGAGCTCACTCTACCGATTTTGTGGCTTGCGGCCGAAAATGAATTAGGCAATATTGATGGCTTAAAATTAAGTCACCCTTTATCTCAACTAGTCTCATTGAAAGGGGGACATCGCTTTATATTCGAGAATGCGCCCTTATTTAATAAACTTATCGTTAAATTTTTGGCCAAAATTGCCCATGCGGAATAAATACTTAGTGAGCACGTTATTTAAGTGTATTTATCAATGAGAGTAAAATATGGCATTTGCTTCCGAAGAAGTCACTAGAAGCTGGCAAAAGAAAAAAGGGCTCATAATAAGAAGTCGTCCTCGACAATCGAATTTTTCATTTGCTGTTTGCTTGAGCGTAGTGGCGGCACTTTTATGCGGTTTCTTAGGCGGTTTTGTTAGCGCAGGCTTTGCCTTAGGGGAGAACTACGGCGCAGTTTACGAAGGCCTCATCACTGAACTCGAAAGTACCAGGCAATGCATAGAGCGCGAAAAAAATGAGCTTAAATCTCTAAGAGAAGCTCACTTAGCCCGGGCCAACATGGATTTTCCGAGCGTCAAAACGGCTGCCCGAGCCACTCTGCCAGGACCGGGAAACCAAGTCCAAGATCAGGCTATATTAAGTGTTTTCGATCAAGCAGTTAAGATTTTTATCAATAAGAATTAAACCTGGGTTGTGTTGTCAGTAAAAACATAATAAACCATCTTACAATACATTATTTAAAGGTGATTATTGTGAATATTCTTAATTTAGCTTACAAAAATCAAGCTCCCTGTCCAACTGTCCCCAAAATACTCTTTTCAAAAATGGAAGCCTCTTTAAAAAGTGCTGGAACCAGTTTTGAGAAAAATGTGAGGCTAGCGAAGACTTTAGCCCCTATTCTGCAAGATCAAAGTTCCAACGAGCGCCACCTAGCAGCCATTAGCCATCCCGATGGCCCTATTCAGGAAAAAATTATTGCCATTTTAATGCTGGGTTTTCCCAAAAATCGTCAAATTTTGCCAATTTTGCAAAATATCATGATTAATAGCAGCGATGCCATGCGGATGGCCGCTGCTATTTCGATCTCGCAAATGCGCGACGGCCTCAATAATGATCTTTTAAGCGAAATCTTGCTGGCGGGTTTTCATAAAACTGAATCCCCGGAAGTAAAAAAGACTATTCGCCAGGCCATTTTGAGTTTGATCGACAAAAAATCTGCAAAACTCGTGCAGGTTTTATTTAGCGATGCGCTCTAAGGAATAGCTGCTGCTTTGATGGTCACGGTAATGGTGGCGGCCATCTTTTTTCCATAGGATAAATGAGCGCCATCAGCGAACTGCATGGAGAGTGTGTGAGTACCTGGACTGAGCTCAAGCGTGGCTGTGGTTTGCCCTTTACCGTAGTGAATATGTCGCTCATCAACAGGAATAGCTTGCCCATCTTCAATAAATCCTTGGGGATGGTCTATTAAAATATGGTGATGGCCAGAACTTTTATCCTGCATATCTTCTAGGGCCGGCCTTACCGTCATTCCTCTCACACCAAATTTCACCTCGAAAGGAGAATTAAGTTCTTCACCATTTTTGGGTGATTCAAAAAATACCGAAGGACTATTCGCTTCTTTTTTAGTTTCGCAGGATTTTTGGCACGAACTCATACTGATAACCACAAAAATCTGGGAAAAAATTTTTATCCATTTATTCATAACCACTCCTATTTATGGTGTTCTGGCAATGGCGAGACATCGACATTCCTTGCAAGAGCTTTTAAGCACTTTCCTTGATTCGTCAAAGGTGGCCCCAGTGGTATAGATATCATCCACGATTACCAAGCGCTCATAAATGCATTTCTCGTCAATAAGGCTCAAGGTGCCCTCCACCGCTTTCCTCCGTTTTACGCGATTAGTGACCAGCGATAAGGCCTGCGACCAACGCTTCTTCTTTAACAATGGCCGAACTGGAACTCGCAGCCTTTGAGCGAGCAAACTTGCAAACATTGACGGCAAATCAATACCTCGCATTATTCTTTTTAGTTCCTGACTTGGAACATAGGTCACCACGTCAGCTTTAAATTCTCTCAGCGTATCCACCATCGTGGATCTATCCAGCGCCTCATTAATAAGTACAATCAAGGCACGGCTTTGGCTTATGCCACGAAAGAATTTGGCTTGTTTAATGAGATTT
>CAYJDW010000226.1:0-2741 GCA_964368985.1 uncultured Myxococcales bacterium
TTCTCGTGTCTGCCCGGTGAACAGCAGAATTGTTATCCAGCAAAAAATCCAAACAAGCATTTTCATAGCCGCCAGTCGTTTCTAAGACAACCAGCGAGTGAGCCAAATTATCCTTGTGGTCACTCAAGAATTTTTGAAACCCGCTGCGATTATTCTTATAACATTTTGTCTTATCATCACTTTTTTAGTAGAAACAAATTCGGATTTGCCAATATCAATACCAATAAAGTTAGTCTACAAGCTCTGCATGATGTCCTCGATAGTTTTAATAAAAAGATCATTTACGATCGTAAACGGACCTTAAGTCCAAACAACTATTCAAACATATCGAAGGCAGGGATGAGGATCTTGATAATGTCGGTTGTCAATAAACCTATGGGTTCACGATCGCTCACGCCCGCGACATAGCGCTCCCCGTCGGGAGCGTCATGTCTTCCTTCTTAAGAGCTCTATAGCAGAAAAAAATCTTACGATGGGTTCGGCTTCGAGAGTAGAACCAGGATCAAAGTCGTTTTAATGGCACATTGGCTCCAAAATCATGATTTTGGGCGAATTACCCACCAAGGTCCGGTAACGCTTTGTCCTCGTTCTGCGATAATTTTATTGAGGTGCGAATAGGTCGTAAAAATTCCCATGCGATGATCGACGATAACGGTGTTGCCGCCGTAAAATAGATCGCCGGCAAAAATCACGCGACCGCTGTTAGAGGCCTTGATGGGCGTACCGATTCGTGCGCGATAGTCAGTACCGAGATGCTCAGTCTCGAGGTTGCCATTAATCGCTTGGTGCCGTAGATGCTCGTGATCTTTGATTGCAACGGCGCGATAAATGGTTCGTTGAAGAGCAACGTGGTGGCGTTATCGAGATATAAATCCTTGAGCATCTTTTTTTCGCTCTCGGCGCGTTGTTGATCAGACTGCGATAAAATTACGCGCTTGAGATCCACATTGAGTTGCTCGCGCGGATACGGATGCATGCGTGTAACGAAGCGGCCAAAGGGAAGCTTGGTAAACTCGGTGTCGTTAGCGTTGACGTGAAAACGAAACTCACAAGCGAACGCTTTGTCAACATCAAAATAAGGCCGTGCGAGATAGGCGGCTGCCATGCCTTGCTCATGCGGTGACGTAAAAAATGGAACAGGGTTGTTGTTGCACAACAGGGCTTCGTCTTTGAAGGGACCCAAATAGGGAAATTGGATTAGCGTTACTTGGCCGGGCATTACCAAAAATTCTTTAGAAAAATGGTTAAGCGCGTCGATTTGAAGGGAGGCGTCGTTACGGATTTTAATTTCTTTTAAATTAACTTTGGTGGTGTTGCAGCTCATCAAGCTCAAGCACGACATGAAGATGATAAACTCACTAAGCGTAAATCGCTTTTTTTGGCGGTGTGGAAAAATTTATTCATAGGCTCACCGGATTGATGGGATTATTGCTTAACCGTCTCGTCCACAAAAGGGGAGAGACGGTTGCTGTCCAACATATAGGCTTGCCCCTAGAGAGCAACACGAATCTTTATATGAATTTTTAATGCGTTTAACTAAAATGAATATCCCACAGCAAAATATGCTGATGGCAGTATCTTAGCCGCCGTCCCTGAGTCTATTTTTGGGCCTTCCAGTTGGTGAGTAATCTGAGCTACATATCCTTTGAATCCAGACTTAATAAACCAGTTATTGTCGAATAAATGTTGATAAAAAACTTCTAAATGCATAGGAAACAACAAAAAAGTGCCTTTTTTCGATACATAATTGTCTTCCTGTTTCTCTAAATACAAATTTTGATTGAAATCAGCTAAATAATGGAAACCTCCGCCCAAACCTACGCCAAATCCTTTGGAGAAATGGGGTGTTCCAAAATTATAAAGCATCGCTTGGAGAGAAATGTCCAAGCCCCCAGAATGGGTTGGCCCTCCCCCCAACGGCATCACTCCAAAATTGTAATTGCCATTGATTTCTAAAGCGAAGTTTCTATGAAATGCCAATTGATAAAATCCACCTGGAGAAAACCCGTACCCCATGATAAAAAATATGCCCCCTAGCTGAGCACCCACTCTCTGAGGAAGCGTCGCCATAATAGACGACGAACTAACTACTATTAACACAAAAAAAATATATATATGCTTTTTCATATATACTCCTTGATTGTTTTTATGTGATGATCTTACCATACTAAAATTTGATTTCTATCGAGGAAGAAAAACGAAAGCAATAAAAGCCACCCATGCAAGATGCTTTTAAACATTGCCATCTCTCATTACAGCGCTGCTCTCTTGAGTTGATCACACTAAATAAACTGTAATATTACTCTAACGACAATAATCAAAGAGTATGATCTTTTTATTCAATGAAACCATTATCTTCTAAATCCTTTCTCGCAAGACCAAGACTTCGGGCGGCCAATGCTGAGCCATGTGGCTGCTACGGTAGTGCTTGCTCATAATTGCAAAAAACTAAATAAAAGTGCGAACTCTAGAGAATGTTCTAAAAAATCATCAATAAGAAAAGGTAAAGAAAAAAACAACATCATTAATCCACCGATAATTTTTGCCGGCAGCGATAAAAAATAAGCATTGATTTGCGGGGCTAGAGAATAGGAAATATAAAAGCCTCTTTTTCAAAATTGGCGTCTACCCAAGCACAACATTTGGAGCCAAAATATCAATCGGTTGCTCAAAAACGTAACATAACGCCTATTATCAACTATGATTTCAAAAAAAATAGCACCCACATATTTGTCAGTAAT
>CAYJDW010000227.1:0-2741 GCA_964368985.1 uncultured Myxococcales bacterium
AAAGAGCTCCTGCGCGGATGCGAGTAAAATCGGTGATGGTTTCACCAGCCCGAATCCGTTGCTCAATGCGCCCAATGATATTTGAAGCGGTGGGGTGCGTTTCAAATACCACCGGCGCGCCCGCATCTTTGGCATGAGTGACAAGAACATTCACGCGATAGCGCACAAATAAAGGCTCATCGTATTCATTTTCGTCGTCTTCATCGAGAGATTTGCGTTTTTGGCTCGTGGGGCTTGGTTCATTATTTTCAGAAGGTGCACTTTTGTCGTCGTGAATAAAACGGCGAATACGATTTAATATATCTTCTTCAATTAAAGTTAGGTGCGCAACAATGCGTTTTTGTCCCTTCCACGTGGCACGCAGGGCTTCGAAAATATTCTCGATCGCCTGGCGAGCTGTTTCACGTTCGAGTTCTTCAAAAGCGTCTTCACTTTCTTTTTCCGCTACTCTAACCTTGCGCATGGATTCTTCTAAGCGTGCCTCAAGCTTTTCGGCGCATATTTCAAGCTTTTGCTTTTCTTTATCGGTGAGTTTGTCAAATTCTTCTTCGGTAAGTGGTTCGCCTTTTTTATTGGCGGGAGTGAGAGTAATGGCCACCCCTGTGTGGGAAAGCACAAAGGAGTTATCGCTGGCTTCACTTTCAATTTCTTTGAGTGATTGGTCAGTTTTCTCTCGACATTCTTCCTGAATCACTTGGCGGGATAAAATATAACTGTCAGCCTCAAAAGCTTTTTCAAGGTGGCTTATGACCTTCTCCATCAAGGATTCATAACTTTTTTTAAGTTTTGGTCCCAAGGATGCAGGCAGAACCACCGACAGGGGCCGATCTCGATCAGAAAAATTGTAGAGAAGCACCACGTCATCCGGCGTGAGTTCTTTTTGGGCGCGATCGGCGAGCAATTTTTCCACGGTGGAGGTTCGCCCCGTGCCTGAAGCACCTACGACGAATATGTTGTAGCCGCGTTGCTTAATCCCCAAGCCCAATTCCAAAGCCGATAAAGCACGATCTTGTGCCACTGCCCCAATACGCCCCGTCTTTTTGGTACGACGTTGGTCAAGGATGAGACGGGCACCGGCGAAGTCCAAAAAGCGCCAACGTAGTTCCTCATGTGCTAGATAACGTATCACTGGTTACTCCTTTAATGCGCTCATTAATAAAGCCTTACTTAATCGACTTTTTTTGTCTGCCAAATCTTTTTAAGTGCCTGGCATAGTTTATCTAAAAGTGTTCAAAAAAAGTATCAAAGTGCCATTATAAGAATAAATTATGGCGTTGCTCGATACCTGAAAATTTACTTTCACCATATGCCATCTGATTTTTTAGCAGCAAAAAATTGCTCCATCGCATCGATTTTTGAGGGGTTATTCCAAATAAATATTGGTATTTATTCCGACTAACTCGTAATCATTTGCTAAATAAAAATCAACAGCCTTAAAAAAGATCATTCAGTGAGATCCATTTTTGCAATTTTTTGCCAAACTTCTTTTAGTTGCATAAATAGTTCCTCTTTGGTGCCATTATTATTGATAATTTCATCAGCTATGAGAGCTTTTTGCTGAGTGCTCATTTGCTGACTTAATCTTTTATTTGCTTCATCGTAGCTCATGTTATCTCTTTTGGCGGCTCTTTTAAGTAAAACTGCATCGGGAGCAGTTACGAGAATAGTTTTATCGAAGCTCGTTTCTAACTTCTTTTCGAAGAGCAGCGGCGCCATATAGACGACGATTCTTTCGCCTTTGTCCTTTAAATAGGTCAATTCCTCTAGATAGAGTTGGTGGATGGCAGGATGAAGGATCTCTTCCAACTCTTTAAGGGCTCTTTGATCATTAAAAACAAAGGCTCCAAGAGCTGAACGATTCAGCGAGCCATCTTGATTAAGAACACCTGACCCAAATTTTTCAACGATTTTTTTGAGGCTCGGCGAAGAAATGTCACATACTCGACGAGCAAGGTCATCAGCATCGATCACGGGTACCTTGGCTTTCTTTAGCATGGCTGCTACCGTACTTTTACCGCTGGCCATGCTGCCGGTGAGGCCGATTAGCATCATTGTATCGTTACCTTCGTGGGGAGGGGTCAAAAATGAATCTATCAGCAGAGACGCCAAAGTCTAGCGGACGAGGGGCCTTTGTAAAGAAGATTAGTTTAGGATCGGCGTTTGGGCTTTTAGTCGTGGCGAGTACCGCTTGGTTTGTGCCGGGTCCGATTCAGCGCGATGCCTACATGGGTGCTCAATATTGTGGCTCGTGCCATCAGGCAGAATATGCCCAGTGGGCAAGCTCAACTCACGCGCAGGCTTTTGCTCGCTTGCCTGATAATAAAAAGGGTGATCAGGCGTGTTTAAGTTGTCATGCCACCGGAGTGCTAGAGTCCAAAGATAAAATTTTTGCGGGGGTTCAGTGCGAATCCTGTCATGGACCTGGACAATATTATGCAGCCCTTCATATCAAGAAAGATGCGGTATTAAGCAAGCTTTTATTCAAGCAAAATCCAAGCGCAGAAAGTTGCCTGCATTGTCATTCTCGCGACGCAAATCTATGGTCCCCTCACGACGCAATGAAAAAAATTAATCATTGGTCTAATACAGAGGCGGCCCGGAATTTTCACCAGGGCACTATTCCTCAAAAAGGAGCACCCGGTGTTGAGAGGCCAATGGCAAAAGATAATTGAGGCTTCGTGGCGCTTGTTTATTTCCCTTAAGCTCACTTTTGTATTGCTCGGTATCATCATCCTTGGTGC
>CAYJDW010000228.1:0-2724 GCA_964368985.1 uncultured Myxococcales bacterium
CCTTCGAAGGCTGGGACCACACGCGCCTCGCTAAGAACTTCATCCACGTTTCCAAACATTCGGTCTAATTCATTTTGCGCAATTTCAAAAGTGCTATCCCCGGTCTTTTTGACACTGCCAATAAATGATTCTTTGTCAGTTTTATTTAAGGTGAAATAACCAATCAAAACAACCGCCGCCATTAACGCAAATATAGATATCTTTTTCACGGGCCACCATCCACTAAAATATTCAGGATAAAAAACATCCTCAATCTATACGGCCCGCATTAGGACTGCACAAGTGGGGGATTTAGAGTGTTTTACCCTAATCCCATTGGTGATTAAGCCCGAATCGCAGGTTTTTGGGAATAATCAGGCCAATCAAAGACAAGGCCCCGGCTATTCACTCTAAAATGGCCTGCTAAGGATATGGGGCATATCGTACCTGTTAGTGGTTTAGGTTATGAAGAAAAAAATACTATTGAATTTGATATCAGCCTTAATGATTTTTGTCTGGACCAGTAAATCTTATGCCTATGACTATATTGTTATCGGCGCCAAGGCCGTGGCGGCAGTAAGCGCGGTAACTTTGACGGCGGGCGCAATTTATCAGTATTGGAGCACCCAGAAAGACGAGCGTGCCTACCCGGCCCCGGGCAAAATGGTCGATGTTGGCGGCTATAATCTTCATATTAACTGCACTGGCATTAGCGAGGAGTGGCAGCCCACGGTGGTATTAGAGGCTGGAAAGGGCCTTTCTTCCATTGATTGGATTTTGGTTCAACCTGGGTTAGCCAAATTTGCTAGGGTGTGCAGTGTTGATCGAGCAGGATATGGCTGGAGCGATGAAAGCCCTCTTCCACGCACTAGTGAATACATTGCTGATGAGCTTCAACTACTCTTAGCAAACTCGGGAGAACAGGGTCCATTTATCCTAGTTGGCCACTCTTTTGGCGGCGCCACTATAAGGATTTTTGCCCATAAATATCATGAGCAAGTTGCTGGCCTGGTGCTAGTAGATGCGGTCCACGAAGACAAAAACGAAAAACTATTGAGCCTTTGGCACTCCTCTTTCTCACTTGAATATTTTGTTATGAGTCGCCCAAGGCTGGCAGCTTTTGTGGGCAACATTGGTTTAGCTCGTTTATGGATACGAAACGCTAACCCAAATGGCCTAAGACATGATGCTGCACCTGAACTCAAAGCTATGGCTTTGGCCAAACTTAGCACAACTAAATTCATCCGGGCTTTAAGCGAAGAAGAAGCTCACTTGGACCACAGCCTAAAACAGCTAAAAAAGGTGGCTCAGGCTCAGCAACCGGAACTGGGTGATATACCGCTTACAGTGATTACTGCCGGGCTCTCGCATATTCACGAAGGCATGAGTGAAGAGACAGCCGCATGGACTAAGGCATTTGAGGAAGCTTGGAATATTTTGCAAAAAGACCTGGCCACTAAATCTAGGAATAGCCGCCAGGTTTTCGCTGAAAAAAGTGGACACGGGATTCCCCGGGATCAGCCTGAGATCATTGTTGACGAAATTAAACGTTTTTTTGAATAGAAAATTATGCTTAATCGATATAGCACCAAAAACGCTTGGATTTTTTACCAGTTGGCACAATTCATCTTTGTTTGGCCTTATAGCTGGCCGATTGCTGCTCTACCCGGCGCCTGGAGATTTGTTTTGGCCACCCTCGCGCTTATGGCGGTGGCTGCCATGTTTTTTAAAAAGGAGTGGGCCACGGTTTTGGGATTTCCCAAGAGCCTAAAACAAGTCATCGCCTGTGTGCTTGCTGGCATGGTGGCATTTTTAGTTTTTTACTTTTTTATTGATTTTGTATTGAGCTACGGCGGCTATCAAAAGCAGCCACACGCAGCAGGCGGCATTCTTTTAGAGGATTTTGGCAGCTATCCTCTGCTGGCTAGAACGCTTTGGGGCATCTGCCAGCCTCTCAACGAAGAAATCTTCTTACGTGCGCTATTGCTCGGGTTTTTCGCGCGCTTTTTCACGCACCGCGCATATTTGGCAATTCTTGCGGCATTGGTGTTTTCTTTGCTCCATTTGCTGCTTTTTTACGTGGGTCCAATGAACACGCCGCTCGATATGTTGACACTCTTGACCTTATTTTTCTTTGCATTATCAGCCAACGCTCTTTATTTGACTTTTAATCATATTGGTTTTGGTTTTGTGATCCACGTAGCGTGGAATTGGTGGCGTTTTTCCGGAGACATCACCAAGGATGGCGTTATTTTCAATCAAGCTCAGACTTTCAATATTCTCGAGGGAAGCGTCCTGTCGTTTATTTTTGTTTCGGCGTTGAGTCTAGTTTGCATTGTAGGCTTGATGGTCCATGAGATCAGGCTTAGACGCAGGTTGAGTATTTGATAGTATGCGCCTCGCAGTGAGGCGCACCTAGAAAGCGTTTTAGCGCCCGATCGCTTCAAATGCTCGAGCCAATCCTCCGGATATGAGCTTGGCTTTTTCTTCAGGAGTGGCAAGAGGCAATACCGTGGCCATGAGTTGTTGTTTGATTTCTACGGCACTTAGTTTGGCATTGCTAGATTTCATAAGACCAATAATGCCTGAAACGAAGCCTGTAGCCGGTGATCCGCTCCAGGTATCATATCCACCATTCAAAGTGGTGCTGACAATATTCTGTCCTGGCGCAGCCACGTGCACCGTGTTCGGGCCGAAACTCGAAAAGCTAGCAAGAGTGCCATCTTTTTCCATTGCCGCTGTGTC
>CAYJDW010000229.1:0-2676 GCA_964368985.1 uncultured Myxococcales bacterium
TAACCTTGATTGTTTGCACCCTTGTTAATCTCAATCATTCTATATCCAGTGCGTCTCTCATCATTTAATATTTTTGAGCCGGTACATATAAATATGAAATCTTTCCCTCCATAATTCACAATAGCATCGTCTGGTAGTGCTTGTCTTCTTTCTCCATTGAGAGCAACCTCTGCATTTACATACATTCCGGGCAGTACATTGCCACAGTTACTGATTATTTTGGCTAAATCAAAAAAATACTCGCCAAGTTCCACTGAATAAACGTCACTTTCACTCGTGCCATCGGGGCGGTCATAGACTGTCTTAATATCGAGGTAATCATCTTGCCGATTTACTTCAACGCGAACCCTAAGCCATGGCTCTTGAATTAGGCTTACCAGTTCTTGTGAGATTGCGAGGTAATATTCGTTTGGACTGTCGAGTCTCATATTTATCCATTTAGTTGTACGTAGCTTCTTAGGTCGAGTCCGACTCACCGCGTTACGCCTTAAGGACTTTTATTTTTTGTGAGCCCATCCGTCGGGTGGAACTGCCGTCTTCTTTGCGATTCCACCAAACATTGCGACAAAACATAACAGCACATTGCGGCTTCGTTCGGCTTGGTGGATTCCACCTTGACAGGTGGGATCCACCCTACGTGGTTTTTTTGATTGCGCCTTACGGCCTTATTAAAAAGGAATATCATCATTAGGAAATACGTCATCTTTGTTAAATCGCGGAACCGCATTTAACCTGCTTATGAGATTACTCAAAACGATTTCTTTTTTTGTGGCTGAACATGATCTAAAAAAATCAAGAAACTGACAGACATTTAATACGGAAATGAAATTTCTAGTTGAGTATCTATATGCTCCATTAACAAGGCAACTTATAACTAAATCATTGGATGGCACCGACTCCTCAAGCATGACGGACTTATAAGCGCTCTCTAACATCCTTCCGAAAACACTAACATCATCGAAATATTTCGCCCCTTTTTCTATTTTCTTTACGGCCATTGAAAGGTCACTTGCAAAACATCTATATGCTTCCATCTCTAGTTCGGTAAATGAAAACTCGTCAATCTTTCCGGCTAGCATTCCATGCTTTACATCACTGAAGGATGCAATGCGCATTGCAGGGTCCGACGTGCACATGCGAGCCAGCAAGCCTTTATAAGAAAAGTCATTTACGCCCGCCAGCTCAAGAATTTTCTCAAATAATTTCCCTACAAAATAGACTTCTGTCGTGAAATCATAAATACCATCCTTAAACTCCGCAGGTGGATCGCACCACCAGTTTAGCGTTATGCTCTTATCGAAATCCTCATTTTTTTCAATTCGTTTTCCGAAACCGAAATCAATTATTTTTGTAACTCCATCATTCGAAACCAAAATATTCAATGGCCTGATGTCTCGATGCAGAACTCCATTCTTCTCAAGATAATCGAACCCTTCAACCACTTGCAAAAAGACCTGCCCTGCATTCTGTGGATGATCAATCAAATAATCCTCTATATCCTGACCGACCACATATTCCATTAAAATATAACCTGCATAATGTTCAGGATATAGGTAATAGTTGAAAACTCGCACAACGTTTGCATGATTTAGTAAATGCAAAATCTTTATTTCGCGAACAAAGTTTGCAAACAGCTCGACTTTTAACGCCTCGTGTTGAGGTGAATATTTTTTACAAACAAAGCTTTCATCAATAACGTCATCATGCAAGATAACTGTCCTGCCGCACGCACCTTGCCCGAGCTCTTTTACAAACTTTAGGTCCTTGCTTCTGACAAACTTTATTATCTCGCTTGACATATAGACTCCATACTATATTTTTCCAACCTGTCGAATTATTGCTTTGACTGAGAAATTTGTTTCATATGTACAAGAAAGACAGCTCGCCTGGTTAAGAAACGAATTGACCTACATAGAACCTCGCGCAGCGAATTCAACTTCACGCTAAGCCCATAACGTAATAAGGGCGGAATCACGATCAGCAATTCCGCCCCACTATAAACCGACTTAACCATTAACCGGATCACACCATCGGCAAATCCAACCCCTTCTCTTTCGCACACTGCTTCGCAATCTCGTACCCCGCATCCGCATGCCGCATAACCCCAGTGCCCGGATCATTCCAAAGTACACGTCCTAAGCGGGCATCGGCGGCCACGCTGCCATCGGCAACAATCACCACCCCGCTATGCTGCGAGTACCCCATCCCCACTCCGCCACCATGGTGCAATGACACCCAGGTAGCGCCGCCGGCGACGTTCAACATGGCGTTGAGTAATGGCCAATCGGATACGGCATCGCTGCCGTCGAGCATGGCTTCGGTTTCGCGGTTTGGCGAGGCGACGGAACCGGAATCAAGATGGTCACGACCAATAACAATGGGAGCGCTGACTTCGCCGTTGCGGACCATTTCATTGAAGGCGAGTGCGAGGCGGTGGCGGTCGCCGAGGCCGACCCAGCAGATGCGGGCTGGCAGGCCCTGGAACGAGATGCGTTCTTTCGCCATGTCGAGCCAGCGATGCAGATGCGGATTGTCGGGAATCAGTTCTTTAACTTTCGCATCGGTTTTGTAGATGTCTTCCGGATCGCCACTCAATGCGACCCAACGGAACGGACCAATGCCTTTGCAGAATAAGGGACGCACATAAGCCGGTACGAAGCCGGGGAAATCGAAAGC
>CAYJDW010000230.1:0-2675 GCA_964368985.1 uncultured Myxococcales bacterium
TTAATTAATAATTCCAACAATTCCAAATTATTCGTTCTGCCTGCTCTAATGACGCTAGGAATATTGATTGTAGCTTTCTCTATGATCGCGCCTTTGCTTAATAAGAGCCGCGCCATTTCTACAGAGGGGGCGAGCATGATAGGTGTATAGCCATTCTTGTTTTTTATATTCGGATTGGCGCCTTTTTTCAGTAAGAACGCCATTATTTTTAAGTCCTGTTCTTTGACATTATCGGGATAATTTGGAGCATTGCTTGTTTGGCAAAGCGTATGGAGAGGAGTATTACCCTTGTTATCAACAGCAGCAATCTCGGCGCCGTTTTCAATCAAAAATTCTACCACTTCTGTTAAACGAGTACTGACAAATACATGAATCAAGGACGATTCACAGATTATCCCAATGTTATGGATACTTACTATTTTTTCGGAAATTTTCCGATCAATATTTGCCCCTCGTTTTAAGAGTAAGCTTGCTATAGCGAAGTTCTTATCCATTAAAGATACTAAGAGTGCGGAGGTCGATTCATCAGGATCTGGATTATTAATATCGAGCCCTAACTCTATCAATTTTTCAACATAGGTTATCGCATTAAGATTTCTACTTTCACTAAGAATCTTGAGTAGGTTATGTAATAGATTCTTATACCGTAGAGGTTTTACGTAGCCCTTTAATTCTTTTACGGCGGTTATGACCCGATCAGAGCCGTTTTGGTCGTTATTAGCTAAAGAAGCCCTTAGTAGCTGCTTATAGTTGTAGATGCGATCCAGGTAAAATTGACTTTTCATATAATCAGGATGAAAACCGCCATGGTGATAGAGCACAGATAACGCTAATGGAAAATTTATGTCAGAAGCAAATCTTCTCCCATCCATAGGCCATATATCCACTATACGCTGCGCCGTTTCGGTGAGGTCAATAAGGCCAGTCTTAATAATTAGTTCAAAGCCAGCAGACATTCCTGGTTCCCAACTTCTATCTTTTAACTTTCTGATATAACCCGCTAACATGGCGCTAAAATATTCTTTTAGCCCGTCAAGTAAAAAGTTATCTTTAGGTAAGTCTGCGCCCTTCAGTATAAGCGCTGCCGCTATTCTAATGAATTTTTTTTCATTCTCTAAGTTTCGCGAGTCTGGATTAGTAAATAACAAGTTCATGTCAGTATCTATGAACTCTTTATAGGAGGCCTCTAAACATTGCATAGGGCTCAACCCCTCGCTATTTAACTCTCTGACATTTAGAAGTCCGCTAGAAAAAACTTCTTTTACTTCGGGCAAATTGCCATTCAAGCAAGCTTGATGAAGCGGAAACACTGCGTTTTTTTTAGCGAGCGGCGTTTCAAAATCAATAAGATCTTCTTCTCGAACTCGCTTCTTGCCTATGGGATTTTCATCTATTGCCAATAGAACAGGCGCTTGAAGTGCTATTAAAAAAATAAAAATTTATTCATTATTAATCTCATATATACCGCAATAATATCTCTACTTAATTCGTATGAAAATATAAATTTGTCAACCTAAGACAAGGCATTAAAAATAGTATTTAGGAAGACCGGTATCTTGGAGGTAATTCGCCGAAGCATTATGATATTGGCGCCAATGTGCCTCAAAAACGACTTAGGCTAGGATTTTGCTCACGAAGCCGAACCCATAATTGCGCTTATGTAAACTAACCAGCAACCGACTGTGGGTTTGGCTCCAAATGTTGGACCCGGGGTAGATAGGCATTTTCAAAAAAAGGCCTTTATCTTACTTATCCTCCGCACTTGTTCATTGCGATTATTCGATTTTCGGGGTCGTATATGCAGGTAGACGTGAGCAGAATTTGCAACCGTGTTATTACTAAGGTCTTTCGAGAGCTGGGCTGTAGATAAGCTCGATGATAAATATTCACAAACTTCTGATCAAAACCAAGCGATGGAGGGCAAGGTGGGTGCTTTGTCACCCAAAACGTCGCCCTTTGTTTTTAATTTCTTGAATACAAGAGAAAATCGCGGAACCTTTTAGTTATGAGTTTTCTATGGTCTCAGTAGTGCCAAGATGCGTGCAACGAAAGCGAAACGCACGCCATTTTTGGCTTCCGATCTGGACAATCTGCTCTTCTGCAAGATCTTCTGCTCTGAAAATGGGAAGGCCATTAGGACTAATGCCTGTTTCTGGATTGAGGGTGGTAGGATCAAATGGGAATTCCGCTCCAGGCCTCCCGCAGGCAGAACCAGAAGCGGAATTCGGAAGATGAATGTCGTAACTTAAACACAGCCACTGCGCTGCAACAGTGTGGTCAGCGGAACGAAATATTTCATAGTCAAGATTGATGGAGGCCGTAGTCTCCGTAGCGGGGTCTGATAATTGTGTAGTTAGTGATGCTTTCCAACCTACTGCTCCTTCGAGCCAGTTATCGTCGATAAAAGGTGTGCGAATCGCAGTAAGTTGCACGATCTGGTTTTCGCCGACGCGTCCGCGTTCGTCGACCAGCTCTAAGCTACAAGAGAAGGTATCGGTCACCACAGCAGCGACGTGCGTATGAAAAAGAACGCTTAATAAAAAGCCGATTGCTGGATAGAAGAACTTCATGTTGCCGCCCATGTTTTGATATTTGAGACAGTTTACCAAAAACTCACTGAGGAGGCAATTCGCCGGAGCATCATGATTTTGGCGCCAATGTGCCTTAAAAACGAC
>CAYJDW010000231.1:0-2674 GCA_964368985.1 uncultured Myxococcales bacterium
GCATTAAAAATGCCTAAGTTGGCAAAGCCACGAAAATTATCGCTGATGAGCGTATTCGCTGATTGCTCAGAAGTAGGCACCGAAATCCCGTAGCCATTATTCTGGATCACAAAAATTACCGGCAATTTTTCCCGAGATGCCCCGTTGATGGCCTCATAACAATAACCCTCAGACATGGAAGATTCGCCTTGGCTCGAAAAGGCTATGGCATCGTCGCCATAATATTTGATAGCCCGCGCCACTCCCACCGCGTGAGGGGCATGGTTGCCCGTACAGGAGGAAACATTTTGAATATGGATACTAGGTTTTGCAAAGTGATTTGACATATGGCGACCGCCTGACGCGGGATCGCTGGCTTTGGACAACCCATTCAAAATCAACTCAAGAGGCGTCATGCCGGCTGCCAAAACCGTCGCAGTATCCCGATAATACGGAAATAAATAGTCTTTGCTTTGCCGAAATGATTGTCCTAAAGCTATTTGAATCCCTTCATGACCCGCACAGCGAGCATGATAGCTCCATCCCATGCCGCGGCGAATATAGAGGGCAGCTTTGTCGTCGATTTTTCGTGCCATGAGGCAGAGACGATACCATTTCATGAGTTGATCTGGGTCGACATTAGGGCTTTTTTTGGTCGGTGATTTCACCATACTTATGTCCTGAAACAAGTTGATTCCCCACTAGCAGCAGAGTCATATTTTTAAACTACATAAAAGATTTTGGCAACGTTATCACCCTTAGGGCAGCCTTCAAGCGTGATAAAGCCCGACTCCACCAGAGGCATCAAACCATCAAGCCCTATTTGAATAATTACGGTGTCAAGCTGCGCATAAGAATCAGCTGGCAGCACTATTTGCTCGGCCGAAACGCGGCACAAAAAGGCTATGGCTATGTCTTCGAAACCGGGGCATGCAGCTTGGCAATATTTTAATACGGAATGGGTATCTTCGAAATCAATGTCTGAATCGAGCAATGGGTATAAAATAGTTTGCGGAATATGGTCCTTGAGTCCTTCCACCATCATGCGGCGAGCCTCTCTTCGCGAGCTCGAAAGCTTAAGGCCAAGAATTTCTTCGAAACCAAGTAAAAATAGCAAGCACAAAACCTGTGGTCGCCCAATATCAAAGGCCATTTCTAAATCAACCAAAGCATCAATTTGGCGCACTAAGCGATTGAAGCGATCCGCGAGAATTTGAAATTTCCCTGGTAACTGATCAAGTAACTCACAAGTGTCCAAACGAATGGTGTTTTCCTCAAGCACTAAATCCAAAAGGCTTGAAAAACCACGCAGATCATTTTCCAATGAGTTTTCAATATCCAAAAATTGATCGCGTAATGTTTGCTCAGCATTCGTTCGAGATTTTAAAATAAGCGATAGATTCGTCGCTATATTCTTTACGTTACTGTGATCCTCGGTGATTACGCTTAAAATATCGAGGTTATGCAAAACGAGCGGAACAAGGCTTGAGACTTGCGGCATCGGCCAGTCATGAAGTTTGGAAAATAATCGTTGAAGCTCTGCAAGTTTATCTTGTTTCACGGTTCATTACCTGGCCTTAAACTTACTTCTCTCGGTACGGTATCAATAAATGCCAAGGGCTCAACTAAGGCTACTTCGACATCAGGACTAAGAGATTTAATTTCACTCAATTTTCGAGCCGTAACCAGTACGCGGGAATCGAGCGATGAAAGAGTCTGATTGTAGCATTCCGTCGCCATCTTCAGATTTTTTCCAAGCTTTTCAAAATGTCCAGCCACCACATGAACTCGGTCAATGAGTTGCTGAGCAAGACGCCGAACCTCTTCGATATTATTAGCGATCGATTCCTGCTTAAAACCAAAAGCAATGGCCTTTAACAGGGCCACCAGCGTTATCGGGGTCGCAATAATAATTTCATTTTGCGCGGCAAAATCAAGAAGCATCGGGTCAGCGACCAAGGCCCGGTGCAAAAAAGATTCGCCAGGCAAAAACATGACGGTAAACTCAGGGCTCTCGCCAATAATTTTGCCATAGGATTTCTTCTTCAAAACCATTAAATGCCGTTTCAAAGTTGCCACTAATTCCTGATTGCTATCGGCACCTTCATCGCCAAATAGTTCTAAAGGGGCTTTAGCGTCGATAACGATTTTCTTATTCTTGGGCAAGGTCACGATCATATCGGGCCGAAGAAGCTCATCACCACTTTTAATGCTGAGCTGCTCGACAAAATCGCAATATTGCGACATGCCGGAAAGCTCCACCACACGTCTCAATTGCATTTCACCCCAGCGTCCCCGCACCGTCGGCGCGTGAAGGGCTTTGGCCAATGTCCCCGTCTCTTTATGCAATATCGCCTGGCTTTTTAACAGTCCATCGATCTGCTCTCTTAAACCGCTATAAGCACCGAGACGAATAGCCTCGAGGTCACCAACTTTTTTATCCATTGATAAAAGCGATTCTCTCAAAGGTGCCACCACATTTTTAAGGTGCTCATTGGTTGCTATTCGTTCCTGAGCACTGGTTTGTAGCAATTGCTCAATACTTTGCTTAAACGAGGAATTCATAAGATCAACGTTTTGGATCAAGGTTTCCTTGGAAAGACTCCCAAAAGTTTCTTTCATTCGCTCATGCACCAGATTCAAATCATCAATCCTTCTCTGATAATATTCGCGACTTTGGTGATATTCGCTTTGA
>CAYJDW010000232.1:0-2669 GCA_964368985.1 uncultured Myxococcales bacterium
GCTTCGTTTCGACTAAACCAAAAGTGGCATTCTCCGAGGCGTAAATAAAATCACAAGCCAGCGCAAGCTCAAGCCCACCGCCCAAAGCATAGCCATTTACCGCCGCAATCACCGGCAATCGCAGACTCGCAATAGCATCCATCACCCGGTGCCCTAAGGTCGAAAATGCTTCGGCCTCCAGGGGCGAAAGCGCCTTCATCTCGGCAATATCAGCACCGGCCACAAAACTCTTGTCCCCGCCTCCGGTGATAATGACGCAGCGGATATTTTTATGCTGGTCAATTTCCGTAAGCGCTCTTTCAAGTTCCAGCATCACTCGTTTATTGAGTGCATTTAAAACCTTGGGTCGATTAACGGTAATCACCCGGGTAAAGGCTTTGTCTTCCAAAATTAGATATTCGTAGGCCATATGTTTCCTATTCGTGGGCGTATTTAAAAACGCCTTGATGTGTTTTTCGACCAAACATGCCCGCTTCAACATATTTCCTGAGCAAGGGGCAAGGTCGATACTTGTCTTCGCCCAAACCTTTATGCATCACTTCAATGATCGCTAAGCAGGTATCGAGGCCAATTAAATCAGCCAGCGACAAGGGCCCCATGGGAAAATTGCAGCCGAGTTTCATGGTTTGGTCAATATCATGAGCACTGGCCACGCCTTCCATCAAGGTAAAAAAAGCCTCGTTGATGAGGGGCATTAAAATCCGATTAGCAATAAAACCGGGATAATCATTGGCAATGGTTGATATTTTACCAAGTTTCTCGACGACGTCTTTAGCTGTCGCGAGCGTCTCATCGCTGGTGTGATGCCCCCGAATCAGTTCCACTAACTTCATAAGTGGCACAGGGTTCATGAAATGCATCCCAATAAATTGCTTCGGCCTCGTCGTTGCATGAGCAAGACGGGTGATGGAAATGGAGGAAGTATTGGTAGCAATAATGCCCTCTTCTTTGAGCTGCGCGTCGAGACTTCTTAAAACTTCCCTCTTAATCGACTCGCTTTCCACCACCGCCTCAATCACCAAATCACATTGCGCCAAACGCTCCATGTCTGCATGCCAATGAATGCGTTCAAAAATCTCTTTTTTGTTAGGCACCAAACCTTTAGCTTCAAGTTTCGCTAAACTTTTTTCGACACCTTTGGCCCCGGCCACCAGTGCATCATTGCGCGCATCCGTAACCACACAAAAAAAACCGGCTGAGGCAGCCGCTTGCGCAATCCCTGCGCCCATTTGCCCAGCCCCAATCACCCCTATTTTGCTTACCACGATAAACTCCTAACAACGCTCAATCAGCATTGAAACCGCTTCCCCGCCGCCTAAGCACACGGAAACAGCACCGATGCGTTTATTTTTTCTCGAAAGAGCATTTAATAAAGTGACCACCAAACGAGCCCCTGAACAACCAATAGGGTGCCCGAGAGCCACAGCCCCTCCGAAAACGTTTACGCGGGCCTCATCTAATCCCAATTCTTTGATTGAATACATCGCGACTACCGAAAAAGCTTCGTTAATTTCAAAAAGATCAATGTCTTTGATGTTAATCGAGGCCATAGAACATAGTTTTTTAAGTGCAGCAGCAGGAGCCGTGCTAAACCATTGAGGCTCAGCTGCATAAGTTGCTGTCGCAATGATTCGGGCTCGAGGGCTAAGCCCTAATTCGCGTGCTTTGTCCTCAGAGGCTAGAACGAGCGCGGCTGCGCCATCATTGATCTTCGAGGCATTGGCAGCGGTCACGCTGCCGGTGGGCGAAAAAGCGGCCTTAAGAAGGCCCATTTTATCGGGCGCAAAACGAGCCGGCTCTTCATCTTCGCTCACAATTTTTTCGTCTTGGCGATTTTTAATAGTGATCGGGCAAATCTCGTCGTGAAAATCGCCATTTTCCATGGCTTCACGCGCCTTTTGATAACTATTTTTGGCATATTCGTCTTGTGCATTGCGCGAAAAACCAAATTCGCTCGCACATTGATCACCAAAATTACCCATGTGCGATTGCCCATAAGGATCAAAGAGTCCGTCGTGAATCATTAAATCCACCGCCGATTGATTGCCCATGCGAAATCCTTCTCGCGCTTTCGGCAAAATATAAGGCGCTTGGCTCATGCTTTCCATTCCACCAGCAATAGCGACGTGAGTCTCCCCCAAAGCAATGGATTGATTGGCGAGCATAAGAGCCTTCAAGCCGGATCCACAAACTTTATTCACCGTCGTGCAGGGAGTTTTAGCAAGCAGGCCCGCCCCTAAAGCGGCCTGTCGCGCGGGCGCCTGCCCTACGCCACCTTGTAAAACTTGGCCCATAATAACTTCGTCGATATGCTCGGGCTGAAGCCCTGCACTCCTCAGTGCGGCCTCAATCGCGACAGATCCAAGTTTTGTGGCACTAATGCTTGACAAAGAGCCCATAAACGATCCAATGGGAGTTCTCTTGGCGCTGATAATAACTGCGTTGTTCATCATTAACCTCGCGATTTTCGTCGAGGTCTAGCATGGGCTAATAGCGTCGTAAAGCATGTTGCGCTGCGGTGGTTATACCAATCCCCGCAATTAATTGGGCTGGCACCCTTGTCATCTTCGGGCTTGGCCCGAAGATCCAGCGAAATGGCATTATGAAGAGATCCTCGGGTCAAGCCGGCGTTGTTGCATAAATAAATTTTGGGGCTAAGGCCCTGCACC
>CAYJDW010000233.1:0-2660 GCA_964368985.1 uncultured Myxococcales bacterium
TTTGTCCAATAGCCGCATTAACAAATTTAATTGTTTCTTCGAGCGTTTGTAATCTTGTTTCACTTTCTTGCAAGTAGTGATTTTCCTTGTT
Source organism: uncultured Myxococcales bacterium (assembly GCA_964368985.1). Lineage (GTDB taxonomy): Bacteria > Myxococcota > UBA727 > UBA727 > JABDBI01. Next base: position 92 of record CAYJDW010000233.1, read on the forward strand.
TAGCTTAACGAATTTAACCTGTTTATCTGCAGCTTTAAGCGCAGAGTTCATGTTTTTAGATTGTTCTACCGGTACAGTCTTATCACGCTCGCCATGAATCAACAATACCGGCGCTTTGAAGTTTTTCGCAAAGTTTTCTGGTGAAACAGCATCTAAAGCTGCGTGGTCTATTTCTCCCTTAGCGAATTGCCTTTTCCAATAGCTAACAGAAGAGCTTTTCCCGCCTCTTTCCATTTTCTCCCAGCTCAACATTGATTTTAGATTGCTAACGCCAGCAATCGCGACAACACACTTATATAAATCGGGTGAAAATGCACCGCCCGCTAAAGCGGCGTATCCGCCGTAGCTTGCACCAACAATGCAGACTCTATTTGGGTCTGTATAGCCTTTTTTAACTGCGAAGTTTACAGCATCGGAAATGTCGTCTTGCATTTTTTTGCCCCACTCGCCATAGCCTGCTTGAATATGTTTTAAGCCAAAACCATCTGAGCCACGAAATTGCGGATGAATCACAAGGTAACCATTGTCGGCAAAGGCTTGCGCTATCCAATCAAAGCCAATTGTGTCATGGGATTCAGGGCCACCGTGGGGCATGACTATCGTAGGCAGGTTTTTCATCGCACTAACTTTATCTTTGGGTATAGTTAACAGCGTGGGAATTTTTAAACCGTCGCGTGCTGCGAAAGTCACTTTTCCGGTGGGGTGTATATCTTCAGCTTTTATGCTTGGACGAGATGATGTTAGAAATTGAGGTTCTTTACCTTCTGAAAACAAAAAATATTCACTGGGCGAATTTGAACCTTCGACATTCACTACAATGTTTTTCCAATCTTCGCTAAAGTCGCTTAAATGAACTGATTGCTCAGGAAACTTAGCCATTATGTCTTTCATGCGCTGGTTAAGTTTTGCATCAATAAATTGGTAGCTGGGTGAAAAGCCTGAGTAACGCACGCCGTAAACCACGCGCTGGAAGCTTTTAATGGTGCCTTCAATATCAGCATCTTCGCGCCCAAATAATGGTTCTGAAAGTTTTCCATCAGCGAGTGACATGGTGTAGTACGCAATACGACCGGTCTTTTCATTAGTGTCCAGTACCACTAACGATTTGAAATCCGGGGTTACGCCAACAAAGCTTTTCTCGGGTATTTCTATCGTTTCTTTAAAAATATCTACCCACTCATTATTTTGGCGAGCACGAACACGGTGAATATTACTTTTTTGATCGTAACTTATTTGGGCTAATACGTTGCCCTTGTTATCAACAAAAAAATCATACGTAGATTTGGTGCCTGTGATAACAATTGAGGGCGCCTTTTTTTCTTTCAGATTAACTCTGAGTAATGAATAGTCCGCTCTATCATTCTTCAAGCTAACATCAGGGCCGAGCGCTGTTTCAAAGCTGAATGCAGGCATATAGGCATATTTACCGTCTGGAGATATGCCTATCAGGCTTCCAAGCCCCGATTGCCCTTTCAAGACCGGTTCTTCCCCTGGGATGAGTAATTGTCGAATAGATTTATCGTTCAGGTTTAACATGAACGCAGTACTGACATTGAAACTATTGACGATGTCTTCTAATTTTTTATATTCAGAAGCGATCAGCACCAATTGCTCTTCATTGAGGAAATATAGGCTACCAGGCTGTATGGCTTTAACATCAATCGAAGCAATTTGTTTATGCGAAGAAATGGAGATAACCGACACTCTGTCGTACTCGGCAGTTACTTTACGAAAGGCGACCAGATCGCCGCTCGGTGATATCGCAATTAATTGGATTTCAGGCAGGTTGCCATAGTCTTTCAATGTCGGTTTTGCTTGCGCGGTATTGACACAAATGAATGCGCTGAGCAAAGCTAAAAGCCCTGCAATCTTAGCGAATGATCTTTTCATATTGAAAATTCCTAGTTTCAGTTTATTGTTGTCCAATTTATGGCGCTCTTAAGAAGCGTTGTCGCCATAAAAGCTGAAGTTGATTTTGGGGCTGGAAATAAGCATTTACATCTATATTGTTATATTGTGTTGTGAATGGTTTGGGTGTTCGGCATGCGTCCGCGCCCCTTAAAACCCGTCTACGACGCTAGTCACAAACCCACAAAGCATATCGTAAGCCACTTCGAGTCGTCCAGTCCAAATTAGCTTTTGGTTGCAGAGTATTGGAGCAAGTAATTGAGTTAGTTTGCAATTTTTGAATGCGGTGGCAAACAATAGCGCGATGTGTTGCTTGAAACCCTTAAACTCGAAGAATTGAATTCGCAACTGGTGGAATAGTTACTTTCGACTTGAGCCAAATATTGGCCGCGCACTGCTGAAAATACAGCAATAAGGCCTGCGCCAACGTAGGTGTGGGTGAAGCCATGCAGATTTCCCTCCCCGGTAAGCAGAGCGATCAAAGGTTGTATGTCCTTTACAACCTGAGCCAACCAAATACCATTAAACTAAAACAACTTCTGAACAGCGCCTTGATCAATATTCCCGGGCACGTGTGACATTTGAAAATTGAAAAGGTGTAAATGGCATAATCAATTTCTGATTTGCTACAAGCTCCCAATCGCTATTGCAAAACTGCAAC
>CAYJDW010000234.1:0-2634 GCA_964368985.1 uncultured Myxococcales bacterium
ACTGAAACCCATGCTCTCCTCGTGCTTAGCCCCGCCATCGATAGCGGCGATACCACCTGCGGTGTCATCACCGATCAACGCGGTGAGCCCCGACCGGTTAATATCATCGGAGTATTTCCGATAGATACCCAAACTCGCCGCGATATCGGAGCCTTCGAGGTTCAAGCTACACCTTAATAATTGGTGGTAGGGGCCGGCCTTCGTGCCGGCCCAGAAGCATCGCCAACGAAAATGTTGATTGTGGTGCAAAGTTTAAGCGCTGGTCCTAATCCTCATACCCATCTTCTTCGTTGACAGCTTTTGGCGTCACGCGATCGATTTCTCTCAGCAGCAGACAACGTACTTCATCGCGGGTGAGATTCGCTGCATTTTTGAAGCCATCATGAAGCACCGATTGAGCTGCAATCCGTTTTTTCTGTGCCAAGGCCACCACTTCGCATTCAATACTGTCTTCGGCGATCAACCGAATAACATGCACGGTCTTTTTCTGACCGATACGATGGGCACGATCCACAGCTTGATCTTCAACCGCCGGGTTCCACCACGGATCAGCAAAGATGACGGTATCGGCCTGCGTGAGGGTAATACCGGTACCACCCGCTTTCAAGCTCACTACGATGACGCGTGGACCATTTTCATTTTGAAAGGCGCGGATAATTTCATCACGATTTATGGTGCTGCCATGGAGCCATAAGGATCCCCGATCATCGATTTCTTTGACAATAGCGACGATGTGTTCCTGCATTTTTAGAAACTGCGAATAGACGATGATTTTACGGCCCATCTCTAAACACTCAGTCATGATTTCTCTCAAAGCCTTTAGTTTCCCCGAAGCATGTTCATTGGCTTCTTTACCCAAAATCAGCGACGGGTGGCAGCAGATTTGACGTAAGCGTGTGAGAGCAGACAATAAGCTAAAATGAGTTTGACTATCGCTTGGTTGATCAAAGGACAAACTTTTCGCAAGTGAGCCACTGAGCTGCCCGACATATTTGCGGTAGAGAGTTTTTTGCTCCGGACTCAGTGGGCAATGAACAATGCTTTCAATCTTTGGCGGAAGTTCGCTTTCAACTTCAGCTTTGCGTCTTCTCGTTACCACCGGCGCCAAGAGCATTTTTAAATTAAATGCATTGGCAGAAATACCCGATTCAATTGGATTGCCAAATTGTTTTTCAAATTGGCTGCGGGATCCTAAAATTCCGTCTTCAACGCAATCCAAAATATTATAAAGATCGCCAACATGATTTTCGATAGGCGTACCAGTCAGAGCGATACGGTGAGTACATTTAATAGCTTTGGCCGATTTAAAACTATCGGTCTGCTGGTTTCTCACATATTGCGCTTCGTCGAGAATAAGGGTGGAAAATTCAATTTGACCAAGTTTATTTTCGATATCTCGTCGCAAAATCGCATAACTCGTTATCAAAATATCGCAATGATTAATCTCTTCGTCGATTTGATGACGCTCTGGGCCATGCCATTTAGTGACCCGCAGCGACGGAATATGGATGCGCGCTTCCTCTTTCCACACGTCGATAACACTGGTGGGGCACACAACTAGAGCGGGTTTCGTGCTTAATCCCAATTCTTTGAGACGAGCAAGGTGAGTCAACACCATCAAAGTTTTACCAAGACCCATTTCATCGCCGAGCAAACCACCTAACCCCGAACGGTGGAGTGAGGATAGCCACGCTACCGCGTCGTGCTGATAAGGCCTTAGGGTCGTCACCAAATCTGTTGGCAAAATGCGATCTTCTTCGGTTTGATGAATGGAAAAATTAAGCAAATAATGCCGTAAGCCCTCTTCAGCATCGATAGTTATGCGGTCTTTCAACGCATTCATTAAAAGCGCAACTTGAGCCACAGATTTATTTTTAAATTGATTAGGATGCTCGAAACCAAAGGTCTCCGAGAAATAACGCACACTCAAAAATATGTCGTCGTTGATGATAACCAAAGTATCTTCATTAAGAACCAAAATATTGTCGCGCGCTTTGGCAAGCATAGAAAAGGGCGCGTTGGTCTCATCAAATTCCGGCGACAAACTTAAGGCCACTTCCACGCGCGTAGGTTTAGCCTCATTTGATTTAATGCGAATAGTTGCTCTGTCACTTAGCTCAATGACTCTTGGATGAGCATTGTCGTCGAGCTTTATGAAACTGGGCAGACGATCTTTATGACTGATGCTTTTTAAGAGTTCAAAGGCGTCGTCGCCCGAGAGCTCAAAGCCATCATGCAAACGAGCAGGTCCAGCGCCTAGGTGATAAAGAAAAGAACGGGCTTCTTGTTCATTGGCGGCAGGCCTGCGGAGTAATTCAGGGGCCAAAATCTCATCGACATATTTTTCTTCATCGAGATCTTTGGTTGCGCAAATATGGATTGTAGGAACGGCGCCGGTTGCTTTGATTTCTACTTCATCACTAAAATCGCCGTGACCGATCTTGGTGACCAAGTGGGCGCGAGCACACATTTTTTTCGTAATGTCGTCGATATTAAGCAAAAGTCTGAGAAGAATTTGGCTCTCTTCAGGGTCAATAGCTAATTCATCCAAACAAGAAAAATCGATGCCCAGTCGCGACAATGCATAAAACATATCCCGCGATTCTTTTTGACAGAGGCCTAAAATTGGCAAAG
>CAYJDW010000235.1:0-2614 GCA_964368985.1 uncultured Myxococcales bacterium
TATAGTTTTGAAGAAAAGAAAGATACGCAGCAGCAAGTTGTTGTTGCGCCAGAGCTTCAAGACAAGCGAGTTGGATTGTTGCTTCAAGCTGAGGAATATTACAACGCTAACAACGATGTGAAAGTACGCATGAACTTTGTAGCATCTTTTGACGCATCATCTCAATTGATGGCTAAAGAGCTGATTGAGAAAAAGACCGCAGCAGAAGCATTGCCAAAGGCTTATGAGCGTTTGATGAAGCAAGGAGATAAGAAGGTCGAGCCTGCATATTCATACGATCAAGCAGGAACTTACGGTGCCAATCCAAATGCACCACAGGATTTAGACGACGACTTACCATTCTAGTATAACCGCCCTGCTTCGGCGGGGCATCTTTTGAGAACACAATATGACATCTTTATACAATATCGGCAATGAACTTGAGAGCATTGTGAGTAATGTTACAACGCTACTTGAAAATGGTGCAGACCCATCAAGCCCAGAAGTGCAAGAACTATTAAAAAAAATGGTTGCTCAGGAATCGGATTGGGATAAAAAAGCCGTAAACGTGGCGAAGTATCTTCAATGCGTTAAGCAACAACAAGAAATCATTAAGTCTGAAATTGATCGCTTGACTAAAAAGTCAAAACAGATGCAAAGCCAATATGACAACTTGCATGACCTTCTTTTGTTTCAGATGCAAAGTTTTGGCAAGACTGAAATTAAAGACCCAATTCTTTCAATTAAAGTCCGTGACAACCCTTTCAGTGTATTTATTCAGGATGAAACTATAATCCCTGAACAATACAAGAAAGAAAAAACCACTGTAACAGTAGATAAAACAGCAATCCGAAATGCCATTAAAAACGGTGAGCACATAGATGGTGCTGATTTAATTAGCAGCCAAAGACTGGAGTTTAAATAATGAAAGAATTAATCCAAAAAATTGAACAATGGGCAAATGACCGAAACATTATCAAAGGCTCAAAACCAATTGACCAAGCAATGAAGTTGTTTAGCGAGTTTGGCGAACTTGCGGATAATGTTGGTAAAGGTCGAGATTGTCGGGACGATGTTGGCGACTGCGCGGTAGTTTTAATTATTATGTGCAGACAATTAGGAATCCCAACCATAGATTCAATTCAAAAAGATAATGACAATTACAGCATAAAAGAGTATGTGACATGGGCGGGATACTGGATGTGTAGCTGGGTTTCTGGCGGCATGAGCAATAGCGAGGAATTAGGGTTTATATTTTCAAATCTAATTAACATCGCACAATTGAGCAACTACACCCTAGAAGAATGCGTCCAAATCGCCTATGACGACATAAAAAATAGAAAAGGTTTAATGCACGGAGGATTATTCATTAAAGAATCCGACCCTGCTTATGCTTCAATCATTGCATCTATCGAGAGCAACTGCGAATGAAAGACCTATTAAAAAATCCTGAATTTTCCGAAGCGCTTGATATGATTCACAAACAGTACATTGATCAAATGTATCACAATGCGGGCAAGCAGCCGCCTGTACCATCGTCATTGATTCCACTAACTTATGATGACCCAAAGATTCAAAAAGGTTTAAATCAGTTAAAACAAGGTGCAAAGAATGCGCTTTACGCTGCGGATAAGTATTTAAACAAATAACAAGAAGCCCCATCACGGGGCTTTTTTTAAAAGATGCCTTTTAGCGAATTATAAATCGACTTCGCAGCGTCAATAAAATCTGAAATATACTTCTCCCATTTATCCCAGTTTCTACCGCCCTCTAAAACAAGATGCTTTGTCGCGGCCATAACCCACGCTTTTTTGTTTGAGCCGTTCCCGCCCTCTGCCTGCACGACATCCATTAGCTCTGTTACAGCTTCATAGATTTCGCGCCCGACTGTGATTAGCGTTAGTGTGCCGTTTATTGCTTGTGTGATTGATACACTCATGATTCCTTAACTCCAGTAGATGTTACGCCAGTTAATACAGGTAAATTATATCTCATTTCAGCAGGCGCTAAAGTTCGGCCATACCACATGAATGCTTCAAAATCTGATTCTCTGTAAAGCGCAAAGCAAACCATGTCGGATTGATTCCCGCCTAAACATACAAGCTTGCCCGATGTTTTATCACGACCAACCACAAAGCATACATGACCACCGCCTGAGCGCGTCTTTACAGCAACACAACCATAGGCAGGCTTCTTTAATTTAGAGCCATAGTTTAAATAATCTAAAGCTCGATACCAGTGCTTAGGATAGCGCACGCCTGCGGTTTTTAAGCAGTGTGCTACATAGACACCACACCAAGGCGTTTCATCATCAGTCCACCACGCTTTCAGCGCAACAAGCCATTTTGCGATAGTGGTATTGTGTTTTAAGCCTTTAATTTCTTTTAAGCCAATATGCTTTCTTGCTTCCGCAATCCAATCTAGTTCAGGTTTCATTTATCGTTACCCTTTCCGCTGTAGACAATAGAAATAAATGCCGCTTTAACTTCGCTGATCACCTCTGATAATGGCTTGCCCTGCATCAATGCAATTGATTGGTATAGGATGCCTATTGCAAGTAATCCAAACACGGCAAAGATTAACATCACAAAGCCTTGCGCCATGTGTGAATATTGGTTTAATTCGTAGTATTCAA
>CAYJDW010000236.1:0-2575 GCA_964368985.1 uncultured Myxococcales bacterium
GGCTCAATTGGCTCCAAAATCAGGATTTTGGGCAAAGTATTACCAAGGCTCGGGTGAACAAAGAAACCGGTATTGTCGATTGTATAGTTAAGCAGACCATTTTTAAAAACGCTACAGTGGGAATGAATCATTTTGCCGATGAGATAGCGCATCTCATGTTTAACTATAATACTGCCTCTGAGAGTTTCTTAAAAATATGAATACTGGGCTTGGGGCAAAAGACTCAAGACCTTAACTTTATTAGTAATTATTCAGTTCAGGTATATGAGACCAATCGGGGAAAGATAGTTCCCATAGCTTCTCGATCTTCCCATCTTTAAAATGAGCAATGAGCATAAGCTCAAGTTTATGGGCTTCTTTGCCAGGCAATCCCACACTGATCCACATTCTTAGGCCAGCGCGATTATCTTGTTCAATGAAGGTATCCTCGTCGTATGACACCTCAAAAACGAGAGGAGATGCACAGCTTTTTTGGTGGCCTAGCAAAAATGTATGATAATCCATTACCTGATTATTAGTATAAAGCATGAGGTCTTTATGATAGTGTTCAGGTATAAGATGAACCTTTTTATCTACACTGACATCTTGAAACATTTGCTTAAGTTTTTGTATATACATTAATTCACTCTTTTTATTTTGTCGCTCAAATGAGCTTAAGCATGATTCTAGAAGTTAGCATTGTATTTAAAGCGCATCAATAGAGACTGTCTTGCCTTTAAAAAACTCTAATTTTGGTCTTCATGAAGAATGGGCTCTAGGCGCGTGTTCGCCTATTCCAGTGGGCTACCAAATATAGCCCTTCTGGCTTCCTTGGTCATGTCTTGTTCGAGAAATCTCAAATTTTCTAGGCTAATCTCCTCAAGCAGCATGCTTGCGGGACTACCAAATACGGCTTCAATCTCATCCTCAGTCATATCCTCTTTGAGAAATTCCAACTTTTTTAGATTAAGTTCCTCAATGGGGATGCCGGCTGGGCTACCAAATACAGCTTCAATCTCATCCTCAGTCATATCCTCTTTGAGAAATTCCAACTTTTTTAAATTAAGTTCCTCAATAGGAATGCCGCTATCAGTATCTGGGGATGATGAATCGCTGAATAAAGCCACAAGAGCTTTCTCGGGCATCTGTGGAAATTCCATATACTGCTTCGTTGGGCTCGCATTAATTATATCCGTGTTTTGTTCATTCACCAGACCTCTTTCGATATACACAAGGAATTCTTGGTCATATATTAAAATCCAGGCTTTTGGCTTGGCTATCTGAGATTTTTGCCCTCTAATTTGAGGTCCTAATTGCTTTCTATTACATTTGTATAAAAAGGCCTTTATAGGATGGTCCTTTGTAGGGATGGTCAATAGACAATTCCATTTGCCACAGCTTTGAGCCCAGCACCAATTCTTTTCTGATTCCAGTTTTCCTCTGGCATCATTAAGCACCTTGACTGGTTCTTTCGTATCTTTAGACCTCCAAATTAAGCCTTGAACGAGAAGTTGACCTGAAGGTAAATGGGCCTCATTTGGAATACTAATTTCGCTTTTTCTCTCTTTGCTAAGTTCTTTTACGAATTTTGTTGCTGCTTTTTTCACTTCGAGAGGGGGTTTAATTGAGATAGAAATAGAACATTTATCTAGTTCTAAACAATTAGACCGATCGTTCTCTGCGTAGAAAGCGAAAGCACTCAAGCTGAACAAGGGACAAAAAAAACTAAGGTATTTAATCATATAAACCCGCATTGTTACAGTGAATTAATTTAATTTTTAAATTCAAAATATTGATAATAGCGTGGCATTAAAGCGTCTAAATGTAAATCAGCCTATTTTTCTTTTTTATGGCGCGATTTAAATATTTAATATTGCACAGAATAATTAACCGAAAGTTGCAACGAAAAATCATTACAAAATTATGATTTTTGAGCCGATGCTCCCTATCCTTCTACCGGTGGTTCTGAATAAACAGTCAAGTTTAAAAAACTATAGCCAGCTTTAACTTTTAGCTATGTCGTAGCATTTTCACCTGTTGCGACATAGCTTCATAAAATGCTGTTTATTTTATAGTAAATTGCACGATTTATCATCTGGAGTTGTTAAAAATATCGCAGGCAACATTTTCAAACTACTCTCCTCCATTTGAGGATTGTTTAATGCATCTAAGGTCCTCTGCATTCGTCTCTTGTCCTCACCTTCACACCTATCTGCTATAGTACTCAGTTCTTCTTTATAGTTTTTTAGTTGGCTTTGATCGTTACGAATAATAATCAGGATAAAGTAGAATCTAACTTGGTCGACCATGTCTCTATTTAATAAATCTATAAGAAATTCACTGCTTTTATCAATGTTAGGCGGAAACAAACACATTAAATCCATGCGTAACTTTTCATTCCTACAGTTAATAATTGCTATAGATATTCTACGTATAACGTCGGTATTTTCTTTAAGTAATGGCAGTTGTTTTTGTAAAATATTTTTGGCAAGCTCTCCTTCTTCGCGTGAGATGGGCTCTTCAACAATATCCAGTAAATCATTCATCACTTCGCCAGATAACACTATATCCCTAGATGAAATATAAAATGATAGAC
>CAYJDW010000237.1:0-2535 GCA_964368985.1 uncultured Myxococcales bacterium
CCAAAATGGCAATAATATCTTGCAAGTCTTTGTAGCGCTGCAAAATGGACTGGACCTGACGCGCCACATGATAATGCTCTTCCCCCACTACTTCAGCACTTAAGATTCGCGAAGTAGAATCGAGCGGATCTACCGCAGGATAAATTCCTAAGTCGGCAATGGAGCGGCTGAGCACCGTGGTTGCATCCAAGTGAGCAAAAGTTGTCGCAGGGGCGGGATCGGTCAAATCGTCGGCAGGTACGTAAATAGCCTGCACCGAAGTGATGGAGCCTTTCTTGGTGGTGGTAATGCGCTCTTGCAGCTCACCCATTTCGGTCGCGAGAGTCGGCTGATAGCCTACCGCCGAGGGAATCCGGCCTAAGAGCGCGGACACTTCTGAACCTGCTTGGGTAAACCGAAAAATATTATCGACGAAGAGCAAAACGTCTTGGCCAAAATTATCACGGAAATTCTCAGCCACCGTCAATCCTGACAAAGCCACACGAGCACGAGCTCCGGGGGGCTCATTCATCTGCCCATAAATAAGGGCTACTTTACTTTCGCTAGAGATAACCTTGTTGGTCTTATGATCCCATTTAATAACTCCAGATTCGATCATTTCGTTGTAGAGATCGCGTCCTTCACGAGTACGCTCACCCACACCGGCAAAAACTGAAAGCCCGCCGTGGCCTTTAGCAATGTTGTTGATCAACTCCATGATCAAAACAGTTTTACCAACACCAGCACCACCGAAAAGACCGATCTTACCGCCCCGGGCATAAGGAGCCAGCAAATCCACTACTTTGATACCAGTCTCAAGCACTGACACTTCAGTACTTTGTTCGCTAAACTCGGGAGGCTTACGGTGAATAGGCAATTTTTCTTTAGCATTAAGCGGCCCTTGCTCATCGATGGGCTCACCGATCACATTGCAAATACGACCTAAAGTTTCCTTGCCCACGGGCACCTGAATCGGCGAGCCCGTATTTTTCACGGGCGTTCCGCGAACTAAGCCTTCAGTGGCATCCATCGCAATACAGCGTACCGTGTTTTCACCCAAGTGCTGCGCCACTTCGAGCACAAGATTATCAGGCTTATCGCTCAAACTTTTATTGGCAAGCGTGAGGGCCGTGAGCAAAGCTGGTAGTGATCCCGCGTCAAATTCCACATCCACTACGGGCCCGATTACCTGGGTTACTTTACCGTTCTTTAGCTCAAGCGCCATATTCACTCCCGATTTCTTGTAATTGATTACACCGCATTAATTACAGATAATGGGCATTGTTCAAGACACCTCGTGCTAAAAAACCCTTTATGTCCCTACTTGTTAGTTAAAGCTCCCTAACCAGAGCTTGTCTTAGCCCTAAAAAATCGCTAGAGCTCGGCTATGGGAACGCGAGTCTATGTAGCGCTCAAAATAGCGCACAATAATGGAATCTTCACTTATTGCTTAAAAAGCGAATTGACGGATGAGAGCTGCTTTGGCCGTCGAGTCAAAGTGGAGTTTAGAAATCGAGTTCTCACCGGTGTCATTATTGGGGTCGATAAAAGCGAGACGCCAAACTTTAAAATTAAAGAAGTGGTGGAGGTGATGGATGAATTTGCCATCATCACCAAAGAACAGCTCGCGCTCATGGAATTTGCGGCTCGCTATTATTTTAACGATCTCGGCACCTGCGTGCATTTAGCCATCCCCAAAAATGAAAAAGCGGGCCGCACCAAAATTAAAGCGGCACCTGCCAAGGAAAAAACTCTTCCCACTTTATCTGCCGAACAAGAGCGCGCAGCGTCGACAATCTTAGAAAATCCCCAGGGTGCTTTTTTGCTTGAGGGCATCACCGGTTCGGGAAAAACCCATGTCTATATTCACGTTGCCCACCACATGCTGGAACAGAAGAAATCGGTGCTTTTCATTGTGCCAGAGATTTCTTTGACGCCACAACTAGTAGAGCGGGTGGAGCGGGCCCTTGCGCTCAAAGCGGTGGTGATGCATTCGAACATCAGCCCTGCTCAAAAACGTGATGGGATTTTTCGCTTGCTCAATAACGAGGGCCAAGTGCTGATTGGCGCGCGTTCCGCCATTTTTGCACCTTTGAAAAATCTCGGATTGATTGTTGTCGATGAAGAACATGATGGCAGCCTCAAACAAGACGAATCCCCTCGCTACCACGCACGCGATTTGGCTTTGTGGCGAGCAAAACATGAAGCAGCGACGGTAATTTTAGGCACAGCAACCCCCTCGCTCGAAACTATTTTTAACGTGAGAGCGCAAAAACTTAGCCATCTAAAACTTGAACATCGTTTCCATGAAAATAGCCAGCTCGCAAAAATCGAAGTGATCGATTTAAAGGAGCGCTCCGAAGACGTGGATTTTCGTACCCAAGATCTCAGCCACACTCCCGGCACCAAAATGTGCATTTTGTCGCGGCCCTTGGTCACGGCCATGAGGCAAACCATTGCGGATGGCTTACAAGTTTTACTTTTTCTTAATCAACGTGGCTATGCACGTTTCGGCGTGTGTTATCAGTGCGGCACCATGGTTGAATGCCCTCATTG
>CAYJDW010000238.1:0-2218 GCA_964368985.1 uncultured Myxococcales bacterium
GGCCATTCAAATTGGTGCTTCGAAATCGGCGTGGACCATATTCGAGAGCGAAAATATTAAGCCCCCAAGACAGCTGAGTCTCGTAAATGAACGCATTTAGGTTCCCCCTAATAATTTATGTTGATTAATTAGGAGTAACCTCGACGCTATTTTTGAGTCAAGGTGTTTTAATTTTAAATTGCTCCGTCGATATCCCCGTGAGGATCAAGTTGATTTATTACTGGCTGTGTAGGCTCAATCACTTGGTCAGAAATACCAAAGCCTGCCCAAAATTCTGGAGGAAATTTATAAGCAAAGGACCACTCTTCGCTGCGCTCCTCTCGAAAAATTGGAACTTCACCAGTTTTTTCGAAACCAGTTTTTAACAAATATCGTTCTACGAAGGGAATATGCTTTGGCGAATAAATAATTTCGAAGGGATGCTCTTTAAGCAGCGTTATATTTATTCCTTCTGCCGTGCCTCTTAGCGCTAACTCGTCTCGATATTTAGTCGTTGTTAAATTATATAAAAATGATCGGTCTTCATCGGAAAAATTGGCTTTGACAATAGAACCAATGAGATGAACTTCGGTTAACTTATCAGCGCTTATGTAGGTTTTTCTTAATTCTGGTTCGGTATCAATAAGTTCTTTCTCCAGTTTTGCTACCAGCAGCCAAGTAGTGCTTCCCTCAACATGCGAAAAACCGTTTTCGAGCAGAAATTCTTCAGCAAAAGGCATATGCCCAGTGCCGTATGGAATAGCAATTTGCTTGGGAACTACTTCACGAGTCCATAAATCTCTCATCGCTCCAAAGAGGATCTGATTGCGAAATAGAATTTGGTAATTAATAAATTCAATTTCTTTGTCACTTAGTCCTTCGTAGTTGCTGCTTTTGGCTTGATTGGTAGTAATGAGCATCTCTTTCACATAATTTCTTAAAAATATACTTTCATCATATTTAGTTTTAACTGAGGCCTTTCTATCTCGATAAATATCAAGCTTTTCATTGATTTCATTGTCACTTTCCCAAGGCACTTCATAATTCGCCAATGCTCTATGGGCTAAGTTATCGATTAATTTTCGTAATTCATCATCTGATTTATTAGAAAAAGGATCATGATCGTCGCTTGAAGGCTCATCAACGGCGTCCGCATGAATCAACTCTAAGCAATTGGCATATGACAAATCCTGGTTGACCATACCCAAAGCATTGGGTCTTGCTCCTCGCGGAGACAACTTGAACCATCTTTCTGCGTATACTTCGCCTAACGAAGCAACTCTCTCGCGAACCTTCTTTGTTGATTCAAGGGGACCGCCATGTAGCTCATATAACACCACTTTATCAGCAACCCTCCGATCCACTTCTTGATAATACTCAGGAAGGGCTTGATGAAAGGTGGCGATTAATTCAACGGTCACTCCATCGGCATTAATGAATTTTTTTGAAGCAACTTCTAGGCTAGATTCATCGTTATTAATTCTGAGATAAAGTTGGTCTGGTTCTAATGAGAAGATGGGAAGGGCAAGCAAAAACAATAATTTGCAGACGATGTATTTCATATTTTCTCGCTACTTGAATTTTAAGTAGATTTTCATGCCTCAATTATTGGTTGAGGTCAATTGTCGGAATCGGAGGGCATTAATATTGATGGTTGCCGATGATCAATTCCTAATAAAGACAAAAAAAATGCTGGTGTATTTAAGCCGGATCATTTTATCTTCCTTGGACACAACACCAGGGGGGACCTATGAAAATCTTAGCTCAGGTATTTGTATTCTTAAGCTCAAGCCTATTCGCCACTCACCTCATGTCAGCCAACGATGAGTTCATTCCCAACGACCCCATGTTTAGCGAACAGTGGGGGTTAAAAAGCACTTTAGGATTTGACATTGGCGCCACCAAAGCGTGGGTCTCGGAACGAGGTAGTAAAAAAATAGCAATCGTCGTTATTGGCACTGGCATTGATTACAACCATCCTGACCTCATCAATAACATGTGGACCAATCCTGGTGAAATCCCCAATGATGGCATCGACAATGACAATAATGGCTATATTGACGATATTCATGGCATCAATGCCATAAGCGGTACCGGCGATCCGATGGATGACCATGGCCATGAAACCTTTGTCGCTGGAGTTATTGGAGCCGAAGGAAATAACGGCAAGGGTATCGCTGGTGTTATGCATTATGTCTCATTTATTGCCTGCTTGTTTCTAGATAAAAATGGGAGCTGA
>CAYJDW010000238.1:2228-2463 GCA_964368985.1 uncultured Myxococcales bacterium
TGCTATCAGATGCCTAGACTATGCGGCAGATCTTGCCACCAGAAACATTGGCGTTCAGATCGTGGCCACCAATAATGCATGGGGCGGTGGTGAATTTAGCCAAGCCTTACTCGATGCCATCAAACGTCATCACGATTTAGGTATTTTATTCGTTAGCACTTCCGGTGGCGACGCGCAGAGCTTAGATCAGGCTCCGGTTTATCCAGCTGCCTATAATGCCGCCAACATAATCGTC
>CAYJDW010000239.1:0-2434 GCA_964368985.1 uncultured Myxococcales bacterium
TCGGCAAAGTGTGATTCCGAAAACGCGCTCACATCGAATCTAAAAACCGATGTAGTTGCGACTACTTCATGGATAGGGGTCATTGGTTTAACCTCTCAGTTGTTGAATTCTCAGCACGAATGAAAGAACATTTAGTGGTTGCTGGACACGCGCTACGAAGAATCGAAAATAATGTTTTAAGTGGGGCTTTGGGCAGTGACCGGAAGGTAAAAATTACTTCGTTCGGAGGGAGTTCCTGGATCATGACATCGGGTTTTTTGCCGTAAAGAATCTTTAAGATTGCTAACACATTTTCAGGTGTGCCAAAGCTCAAATTAAGGTGGATCGCAACCTGAATCCAAGCGCGGTAATCATCATCGTCTATATCCCCTCGAGGCTGCCCCACTATCCGGCCTAAGATATCTAAACGATCGCCCGCGGCTTCTTCTATGTAGCGCCCATTGAGCAAGCCTGCTAATTGTTGATCACACTTTTCAAATGGTGCTACTAGGCTACGAATTAACCCAATCAGCTTTGATGAGTTTCTGAATTGGTGGAGCATCAAGTTTTCAGCTTCGTCGATCAAGTTCATGGACCCACCACCGAATGAATGAAGATTTGCCCAATATCAAAACTTGCAAGTTCATGGGGCTTAATGTCATTAGGAACAGGCTCTGTGCTACCAACTCGGCCTAGCTTGATTGATAGCGTATCTAGAATTTTGGGTTCATCGAATAAAATGGCATATAACCTAGACGGGTATGGGTCATCGCCCAGCTTGATGTTGGCATATAGGTATTCGATGATTTTTCTTTGAAGAGCGACTATCTCGTTATTAACGAGCATCGATTTAACCCGCAATTCAATATGTAACGACAAAGGTATAAGTGTGGGCCGGCTAAAGCTCACGCTAAAAATCTGACCATTTGATGCCGTAACTGGATGGTTAATAGAACCTAGCGTTGCCACGCCTAATGGTTTTTTGAGCCACAAAGTTTGACAGATTTCTTGTTCATCTCCACCCATCACGTAGGCCGTAAAATTATGTACACCTTCATCAATGTGGACTGCTTGCACTCCATTTAAGGCACCCAAATGAGATATTAAAGCCTCGCGGGTAGAGGCAGCCGATGATCGCAATTCGCTTAAACGCCTCACCCGTAAAGCATCATCAGTCTCATCGAAGCATCCTATGGTAGCATCTTTTGGGTTGGTCACACCAAGCCAACCAGCATGAGGTGTGACTATATGGTTCACACTACCAGCTTTAGCAAAGACAGGACCCACCTCATCGGCTAGCATATCAACTTCTAAAAAAGCCTCTTTTGGTGAATCGTTTTTGATGTCTGCCACGGTTCTAAAACGCGCATTGAGGTTGTTAGAGCTTGCTGCTATACTGTCTTTGGGGAGATTGGCGCCGCTATCGAGCCTTACCAGGACTCGAACTTGGCTGCGCTTAGCTTGCCTCCTAAAAGTTCCTGTTAGTTTGCATAGTGCGTCCAATGATGCACCAAAAGCCGTATCCGGATTAAGGGAATGATAGAGGTCATGGGCAGCCTCCCAGACTTGCCGAGCCTGATTAGCTACAACAGCCGTTAACTGGCCCGCCACGGTGCCTTCACCAAAATTCAAAGTAGAGTCGACCTCTCTTTGTAAAGTGCTTTCCAATTCATTCTTTATTGTCGGCAAATCTTTGGCCTTAAAACCGTGATCAGATAGGCCCCACGCGTGACTCATTTAAAACTCCACTGTTTCATTGATAGGAATGATTGACTGATTGTTAAGGACAACGTTGAAACTAATTTTAAGCCCTCGGGGGCTTTCTTGATCCACCTTAAAATCGGTGATTTGGCGAATACTTGGCATGTTCTCTATCTGCCTAAGCATAACGTGACGCAAAAATCGGTCATTGCGTTTCTTACCTAAAATTTCGGTAAAATACGGGATACCTATGGCCGTGTCCATGAACCATTCACCGGCCAAGGTTTTAAGGCGGATGGATATGGCTTGGGCAATAGAATCTGAGTCAGTGGCACATAGCTGAAAGTCGCCGTTGGAAATTTTCAAGTCATTTGCGTGTAGGGCGAAATCCATTATTCGGCGACCACTTTTTGCGTGGCTATATTTGCTACAGGACTCATAGATGGGGTAGTCGCCACACCATTGCCTGTATGGACGTGCGTGTTAAATGCGGTGATGATTTTATTTACCTCGGCCTCAACCTGGCTCGCTATGGCCAAAGCTTCACAGGCTTCTGCTGAGCCTAATCGAATTTTTTCGCCGTCAATATGAAGCTGAACGCCATCATCTTTGCCTGCCACAAAATTCGTTTTATGGGCGCCGCTAAGCGGCTTGGATTCGGGCGAAACTCCTGGAATGGCCACCGCGCCCTGCAAGCTAAAGCGTTCACTGTAGATATTGTCAGGCGCTGAATCAGCGATCCATTCGTCAATGC
>CAYJDW010000240.1:0-2425 GCA_964368985.1 uncultured Myxococcales bacterium
GATGGCTGTTATAATGCCTGCGCCAAAGAAACTGCATCCTGAAAATCGCCAGTCGTCATTTTTCCCGCACGAGCAGGCAAAGCAGGCCAGAACGGAACAGCGACAAGATGACGACGGTGCGTGATAACTCGTATTCTTGGCCAAGAGACCACAACACACGCTAGTTTCACACCCTAAACTTGTCGTGCCATCAACTGGATGGATTTTTAAACAGCCAGGCAAGCCGCAGATTTTTTTTCCTTTCTTTTTCCCTTCTTCCGAGAAGAAACGCTTGCGAATCTCCTGCGTCACTTTTTTATGCAAGCCGCAATAACAATTTCCGTCAGGTTCTTTGAGACCATCAGCATTTAAGGCGCCGGCGAATAATAAAAACAAAAACAATAAATAGTTAATCTTGAACATTGGGTGGCTCTCCTTTTGATGATCGCTTTCGCACTCACCGGATCAAAATTGATCCATTTCTGCTCGTCAATCCTTGCTTGTCGGAATACAAGCAATCCCCGGCTCTCTTCTTCAAGTAAATAATCAACCGTGATCTTTGAGAAAAGCCCCTTCATGGATGGGCCTTGGGTAGGGTAAAAGGAAAAAAAGCCGTTTATGCTTCCTTTACTCGAGTTTAAAAAAATTTCATTATTTTCTAGGCGCTGTTAAAGAATGGGCAAAAACCAGTGGAAGGGCGGAAAAATTCCGCGGCCTATCAAAAGATCAAAGTAGGTGACCACATTGAATTTTTCGAAGGCTCCAGAAGTTTTTTGGTTCAGGTGGCAGGTATTAATCACTATTTGTCGGTAGAAGAATATTTAAGTCACGAGACGCTAGAACGGGCTTTGCCCGGCAGAGGATATCGCGAAGAGGGGTTTTTTGGGCATTCAAATCAAGCTGGTTTAACCGAAGCAAATAATTCATCCAAATCACGGAGTCAAAAAGTATAATATCCAACACTATGGAGGAAGTTATGAGGCTTAGGGTTTTTTTTGCAATAATATTGCTTTCGTTAGCGACTACTTTTGGTGCTTTTTCGGAAGAACTTACTCCGATAAACGAGGACTGTAATGTTGTCGTTGCCGATCTGGTTAAAAGCTATCTAGAGGAAAACGATCTTGTTCTTAGTTGTTTTGAAGAGGCCGCAGGAAAACAAATTGATATCAATAGTTTAGTAGTAACAGAGCGCTTTGATTTGAATCAAGGATCATTTAATCTTCGACGTCAAACTGAGCTCCGCGATGCCAATGGAAATTTTATCGTTTTGTATACTTTTGGTGATTTGTGGTGCTCAAACGAGAGAATCTTAGCGATAAAAGAGATTAAGTAATCTGTGGAAGCAGACTTGATCAGATGGATTTAGGATTGGCTGACTAGACTCAAGTAAGGTGCCCTGCTGGGCCTTGGTCAGCCGACTCGAATAAGATTTTTGCTCTGTGCAAAAAGGAGTGCTGGTACCAGCTAAGGGAAGCATTTGATCCTCTTTGGAGGGAAAGAAGTTTCTCTTAAAATTTATGGTGCTTCATCGCAAGAAAAAATCTTTTGCATTATTGATTCATCCTCGCTGCTTACTGGTGAGGGATCCTTCAGTTTGTTTGCTAGGTCATTGCAAAAGTCATTAACATCCTGGCAGCTAATGTATGGTGTTAGGCTTGTTGGAGGATATTTGCGCCACAGTGCTTCAGAAAATTCTCTCTCCTCCGCTTCAGAAATATCTATAGGCACATTAACGGGCTCCGTTCTTCTCACCACTAGGTGGGTATTTTCTGTTTTGTCGATATAAATATAATCTTGTGTAGAATGGTCAGCTTCATTAAAAATTTTAACAAGCCACGCTTTACGGGAAATAAGATCACCTGATCCGGTTTTTCTTCTACGAGAATTATATTTGGAAAAATTTATAATATATTTAGCTTGTGAATGAGAGATAGTAGCTGACCTGGATCCCTTACTAATATTCCACCGATTTTCTTCCAGGATGAATAGATCCAGTATATTTGTTAGCCTCAAGCTCTGGTTACTCGATAATCGATACCAATTCCCCACCAAAATATCGAAAAACTCTGTTTCAATAAAGTTGGATGAAAAAGAGGATTTTTTATCTTTCATGTAATCAATAAAAGATCCTAACATTACTGTTTCTTCTTTGCTTAGCGTCATCTTCGTTTTAGATGTTGATTTATAGTCGTGTATTGCGATATTAAATTGTTTGTTTTCAAATTCACCGCAAAATAATGGTAAATTAAATATAACTGCGCCTGCCACGGCGGTAATTACTGCTTTATTCATGGTGTTCCTTTGTTCGTTAGGAGCAATGATGATAATTTTTCTTGTCGGCCAATTTTTGATCTTCCCCCACCTTTTCGGACAGCCGTTTTCCAGAAACACTAACCGTGAAAGAGATAAGGAATGGGCAATCTTTAAGAAAATATATAGTATCTTT
>CAYJDW010000241.1:0-2404 GCA_964368985.1 uncultured Myxococcales bacterium
TAGGTCTAGGCAAAAGAGAATTTTCAAAAAAAGGCCTTTATTTTACTTATACTCTTGGAGCGTCCCTCAACCTAAAGAAATGACAGAACAGTTTCTTTGTGCACCTTTTTATGCAGTTAGCATGAGTGAACCAGATATAAAATCTGAGATTGAAGCGATCACCAAAGAAAATTTCCAAAAGCTTTTAACATGGGAAACCTTTGATGTTAGTAATGTTCACTGGTTTTTTTCAGAGTCTATTTCGAAACTTAAAGATCTCAAAATACCCACATTTGTGATTTATGGTGATAAAGACTCTGAAGATATAAAACAAATTGCTCATATATTGAGTAAAAACATACAAAACGTTAAGGCGATTGAAATGAAAAACACTGATCATCTTCTAAATTTTGAGAAGGCAAATGAATTAAATAAGTTAGTTTTATATTTTTTATCTGATTGTCTAAAATAAGGAAAAATTATTGTCGCTTATTGATTGCTTGGTGAGATCTGACCCTAAAAATCGTCCAAACCTATGCGCAGGCACCCGGAGCATAAGAAACACAAACGCCTTTTTTCGAAAAATCCCATCTACCGAGGCCTATAATTTGGAGCCAAAACAGCATTTCTCTGCTTGAAAGCTAACATAATACATCTTACAGGTTCGGCTTTAGCGAGTAAGGCCCGAGTCAAGCCGCCATGAGGCATGGTTGGCTAGGTTTCTGGGCCCAACAGCCTGATTTTGGACGAATTTCTACTGAGCCTCTGAGTCCCCCTACCCAGTTAGACTTGACTAGATAGGCTAAGACAAAAGTTAAATGTTAAGGTTAGCAACATGTTAAAAAAATTATTTATACTCTTTATTTTAATACAGCTAATATCTTCTTGCATTCAAAAAAAAACGAACACAAAAGGTTCGCTGGTAAAAAATGTAGTTGGTTATGAGCAGAGAATAAAGAATGTTTTTTCTAATCAAGAAATTGTAAAAATAGAACAAATTACTGCTGGTCTATCCGATTCAAAAATTTATAAAGTTACGCCGGAAAACAAAACAGCTTTTATCGCCAGATTCCTTGACATCAATAGAGACGAGGCCGAGCGAGAATGGGAAATAAGTCTGATGAAGGAAACTGCCAAAAAAGGCATTTCTCCAGCCATCATATTTTCCTCGCGAAACCCAGAATTGATTGTCATGGACTACATCGGCGGGAAGAATTTCAATCATACTTTTTTCGGCGATCCCTTACTGAAAAAATTAGCGAAAAACTTAAAATCCTTGCATTCATTAACTATGCAAAACGCTGTTAAAATTGAAACTATGAGAAAGAGATTTTTTATAAAATCATCTACTCAAGAGTATCAACATTTTCTAGATATGTTCATGGCCATTGAAGGAGATTTCCTTGCTAATTCCGCCTTGGGCATTACTCACACCGATCTTCACCCAGGAAATATGCTAGCCGACAAAGAAAATGTGTGGATAATCGATTGGCAAGACGCCGGTATTTATGGGCAACTTTTTGATGTTGCGCGTGTCGCAGTCGAATTAAGCTTAGTGTTATCACCGAACGTCGAAAAAGAGTTTCTTAATGCATATTTTGAAAGAGAAATGACAATAGAAGAAACGGTAAGTTATAAAAAGGCTCAAGCATTAGTTACTATGAAAATCATAGATTCATTGATTCATGCCTACACCAAAGATTTTCTGGAAAAAGACAGAAATTCTACAATAATCCAACTTTTTGAAAAGGCTAAAGTAGGAAATCCAATCACCAATCCGATGGAGAGCGATGAATCGCTTATTATTTATTTATTGCAAAATCTATTCAAAGCGGTTGCTGTTTCATTATGAAGTGGATTTTCTAGAATTCCTGAAAAGTTTTATTGTCGTCGACGGTAGTATCTTAATCTCAAGATTACGTGAGGTTTTTAGAAACGATCAACGGGTATATATAACCTATAAACGGTTCGCCAACTCACTAATGGCACCGGTATTGAAATGGTCGTGGCTGCGACTGCTCTTCGCGTTGGTGACATCGTGGTTTGCGAATCCAACGATGTCATTCCTGCCGGTCCTTGGCGGTAATTCGCCAAAAATCATTATTTCTGAGCTAATGTGCCATTAAAACGACTTTGGTCCTGGTTTTACTCGCGAAGCTAATCCCATCGTAAGATTTTTTTCTGCTATAGAGCTCTTAAGAAGGAAGACATGACGCTCCCGACGGGGAGCGCTATGTCGCGGGCGTGAGCGATCGTGAACCCATAGGTTTATTGACAACCGACATTATCAAGATCCTCATCCCTGCCTTCGATATGTTTGAATAGTTGTTTGGACTTAAGGTCCGTTTACGATCGTAAATGATCATTACTACCCGGTCCTTGGTAATACTTTGCCGAAAATCATGATTTTGGCGCCAATGTGCTC
>CAYJDW010000242.1:0-2364 GCA_964368985.1 uncultured Myxococcales bacterium
ACGCGGTGTAAAGTGCTGTCATACAACGCTTACCTTTCCAGATGCCATACCTCTTCTACCATCCTAGCCGTCATAGCAAACTCACTATCCTATTTGCCATCCTTCCACTCACAGGTTGTCATACCGCGAGTTAGATCACGGTATCCAATTTTTAGTTACAGAATTTGCCTGAAAATGTCTTGGATCCAGCTATCAAGTAGCGGGAAGACAGCAACCCTATGTAGAAATCTGGTGCGATAAAAACTAAGTTCTTATCTATTTCGCCAACTATTTACTTGAGTTTTGACTTTATCTTTCCACTCCTTACCTTTTTCTGTAGCACCGTCTTTGAGTTCAGTCACTTTGTTCGATACGGCACTACCTATACTAATTACTTTTACTTTGGCAGATTTAAATGCTCTTTTTATTCTCTTTCCAACCTTTTGGGATTTTTTTGAAGCCAATTTTGGATTATTCTTTACAAAAGATTCTAGCTTTTCTTGCGCCTTCGCCGTATTTCCTTTGGAAAGATCGTCCAGAGCACTTACTACACCCTCTATTTTTTCATTAATTTCTGGCGAATTTACCGCTTGGGAAAATGTATCAACATTTTTCTTAAATTTATTAAAATCTTGGTTATTTAAGAGTGTTATTTTTCCCTCTCGATTGACAAAGCTCTTGCTTTTCTCCTTAAAAGCTTCTTGCGCTCCTACTGCACGCAAATTACCGTCATTCGGATTATTATTTTTTATAAATTCCACCATGGTATTGGCTATCTCACCTGCTAACGCCAATCTTTTTTGTCCTAATTCTTTTTCAGCGTTTATCCTCGCTCTAATGTTACCCAACGCACTTTTGGTTTGATCCATGTTCTCTGGAGTGAAATTATCTAATACTTCCTTTAAGCGTGGTATTGTTGGATCAATTATTTCCTTACTAATATCAACAAAAGATTTTTTAAAATTATTGAATTCTTGTGAAGATTTAAACTCTATATTCTGCGTATTAGGTTTTATATTTTTCCTTATATAAGTTGAAACATTTTTTTGTGTTTCACTTAAAGCTAAATTAATATCGAGTTCATTTTGAATATGCTCCTTCATAGTATTAACTATCTCAGATGCTAATTTCAAATACTCTGTGTTCTCCTTCCCTTTTGCCATAATCTAAATCTCTGTTTATTAATATCATTAATTGTAACTTAATTCTTTCGCAAAATGATTAATAAAGTATCATTTAGCTAGTTTTAACTTGGACACAAGAGGAAAATTTGTCACTATAAAGCAAAATTGCCAAGGCTTTGGGGCATGATTTTGCCTTAACTTGATTTTGTTTTCAGTTTAAGTTATTGTCTTCTAATATAATCTAAGTTTAACTTATAATCCGAATGGAAACAACCGAAAACTCCGCATTAATTGACCCTTATCTAGACCTAGAGCAAGAGATTCAAAAACTGAAAAAAGAATTAAATGCTGTTATTCTAGCTCACTATTACCAAGACTCTGAAATACAAGATATTGCTGATTTTATAGGCGATTCATACGAGTTGTCTAAAAGAGCACGAGAATCAAATGCAGACGTAATAGTGTTTTGCGGCGTGAAATTCATGGCCGAAGCAGCGTTGATATTAAATCCTGGCAAAAAAGTATTAATTCCAGATCTGCAAGCTGGATGCTCACTTGAGAGCTCCTGCCCCCCGCATTTATTTAAGCAATTTCGCGAGCAATATCCAGATCATGTTGCAGTCACTTATATTAATTGTTCAGCCGAGATCAAAGCTTTATCAGATATTATTGTCACCTCTTCGAGTGCAGAAAAAATTATTAATTCCATTCCAAAAGATAAACCGATTTTATTTGCACCCGACAAACATTTGGGGAAATATTTGATCAAACTGACGGGTCGAGATATGGTGCTGTGGAATGGATCTTGCGTAGTACATGAGAATTTCTCCGAGAAGGAACTTGTCAAACTCAAAACTAATTTACCGCATGCCCATATTATCGCTCACCCCGAATGCCCAGAAAATCTGCTGAATCATGCTGATTTTATTGGCTCCACATCAGCACTACTTAATTATACTAAAGAGCATGCCGGCAAAGAGTTTATAGTTCTGACAGAACCTGGAATTATTCACCAGATGCATAAAATTTCGCCAAATAGCAAGTTTCATGATGTTCCATCACTTAACCAAGCAGGGTGCACGAGCTGCAGCTTATGCCCATTCATGAAACTAAATAATTTAGAGAAAATATATTTATGCATGAAAAATCAATCTCCGCAAATCACCCTGCCAATTGAAGTGGTAAAAAAAGCGAAACTAAGTTTAGATCGGATGTTAAAAGGTAGTTATGTATAAAAAGAATAATCTTAAGACTGTCGAAT
>CAYJDW010000243.1:0-2363 GCA_964368985.1 uncultured Myxococcales bacterium
GGATGAGCATCATTAGTGGCAATAACGAGCAAAGGTCTTTTAAACATTATTGCCGGTATATTGATATCCGCCTGGCCGCTCGGATTAGTGACTCCAAACCAAGCTTGAGTCAAAGGCCGCCCGTGGTCATCGATATTGTAAACCGCAATGCGCCAATCTCCCCTAAACCATTCATTTTGGGGTCGATAAGGGTCAAGTTTTATCTCGAGCTGTAGAGTTCGTAGATAGGAGGGAACGGTGGGAGATGAGACGGCAGCAAGAGTCTCAGTCTTAGTTATTTTCTCGGCATTTTTTTCTTGCGAAAAATGCAGCACTTGTTCGCTTGGTATGCACCCTTGTAAGAAAATTTGGCTAAGAAAAAAAAACCAGCAATTATTAGACATATTTTTAGTTCTCATAAAAGAGGCACCAAAAAATGCTATCACAAAGATGAATGGCTTCTAAAAACATTTAGTGTTCTGCGTGTAAAAGCAGGTGATCATAATGGTCAAGTATAAAAACATAAGCTTAGGTCACACCCCATTCCAAGCCCTCCCTTTCCTAAGAGCACAACTATGATAGAGCGCTATAGCGGGCCCATTTGAAGGTTTTTTTTCATGTTTATGAAATATATTTTTTGCGCATTTTTATTATTAACTCAATCATGCATATATGATAAAATATCAGACAATACAAACCATAGCAATATCCAAAATCACGCGCCAAAAAAACTGAATCATCAACATGTTAACGAAATTTATAAAAACATTGTTAATCATATAAAAAAAATCAATGCGTCACATTTAAAAGAATGTAATTGTATGAAGGCCTTTCACAGAAATCTATGGGAAAAAGCAGACCACAGCGCACGCTATGTGTTCGATGAGAAGGTTGGCGAACATGCCTTGCAGTTAGGTGCAAACCACAATTCAATCAGCATTTTAGCTATTGGCTCTGGTAAACTGCTTAATGAATTGACCGCTTTTGCTAATATTTTGGCGAGAGGGAAAAATCTGAATATTTATTTAATCGATTTTGCTTATATATTTTATCAAGATCCACAACTCAAAGAAACGGCGCTCAGTTTCGTCGACAATCCAAAAATAATACCACCAGGATGGCGCTATTTTGATTTTTGGGAAAAGGCAGAGAGCAATCGAGATAATTATATATCTTTATTTGACGAACTTAATCACTCAATTAATGAATTTAAATTAATGATAAAGCATTTGGATGCAGTTTATAAGACTACGTCGACTATCAATATAATAGAACCCGGAAAAAATGATCCTGTTAGACTGCCTTTATTAGATATGATTATTGCCGTCGATACCTATATGGATATTCCAAATCTTATACGAAATCTTCATTATAAAATTAAGTTGGATAAGCATAAATCAGTGCGGTTTATTGCCCTTAATAAATATATTTCTTCTTTAGGATATTGGGATAATGATGATTTAAGCTTACGAGAAGAAGAGTCGAAAAGACCGGTATCGCTTGAAATTTATGATGTTAAAATGAATAAAATATCAGGCTGTTATAATCGCATTCAAAGAATAGTCTTCAATCCAAGTGCGTCTCAGCTCAAAAACGCCATTGAATTCATCAGCAATCCAGACAAAGATACCACTCAGTCGCCGCTTGAAATGATTGGTAAAAAGATGTGCTATCATTAGCCAAATAATCAAATATTTAATCGCGAAATTACCCTGGTTTTAACATTTAAAAATTTATCTTTTTTATTTACATCCTTTAAAGGTATTTTTCTCCTTATTGCTAACACTACAACAAAAGAAAAACCCTTCGCCGTTGTCCTTAGCTCAAACAAGGAAGTTGCGGGCAAGGTGATTTTAGGTGTTATGGGAGAAAATTTAAAGATCCCCAAACTGAGTAAAATATTCCCAAAAATTAATTACTCTTTATTTTCTAAACTATTAATAAATTGTTACGCTAAAAAAGCCCACAAAACACGGAGCAGAAATGCGTTTATTTTCGCTAGTTATCGCCATGATAATAGCTACTTTATTTGGCTGTAAAACCCATAAAGAAAGAAATGGGTCGCCAAATACTAATTCAATCAATAATAAAATGAGCGCTAGCGATTCCATGGACCCCTCCGAAACAAAAATCAGTCCCTGGCTGGACCCGGCCCCCATTCCTGGTGTGATAGTGCCACCTTTTTTTGGGCCTGGTCTCGTTGGAAATGGGGGCGGCAGATCGGGTCACAAAAATCGCGATCCTGGTTATATACACTTTGTTCCAAACTCCCATGATTTTTGGAGCGATGCGCGCAATGCAACCACTCATCTCTTAGAGGGTTGCACCGGCACTGATTGTGAATGTAATCCTGGCGAACCGAATTGTCAGGCCTTGCCTGCTTA
>CAYJDW010000244.1:0-2346 GCA_964368985.1 uncultured Myxococcales bacterium
TCCGCAACGACGTTACCTCGCTCGAGCAGCTCTCGCACTGGAAACTCATCAAAGAAAACTACACCGAGCACAACCCGTCCGTCACGGTGTCGGTAGGGGAGAACGAGTGGCTCGCGGTCGCGAACTGGGTCTATGACAACTGGGACATCGTGGGAGGGCTTTCCTTCTTGCCCCGCTCCGAGCACATCTACCAGTTGGCGCCGTACGAGGAGATCACGGAGGATCGCTATCGCGAGTTGGCCAAGCGCTGGGAGGATATTGATTTCTCGAGGATTGTGAGTTACGAGAAGATTGATGAAACTCAAGGTTCCAAGGAACTTGCCTGTGTCTCCGGCGTCTGCGAGATTTAAGCGTCATAACGAGCGCGGGGCTTTGTTGCCATCGTCGTGAGTCGGGTCGCGGTACAACCCGTACCGCTCATCCGACATCACATCCTCGGCGCCTCGCCCCGCATCTCGTTCTGATCGCTTAAACAAAATTTGTGTATTTGCTGCAAGCCCCGACCGCGGTAGGAAACTACAGCTCGGGGCATTGCTGTCTCAGTATGGGCATATCAAACTATGAAATTAATTAAAAAAATAGAAATCACAAAGTTCAGGTCAATTTACAGAGAAAGCATAGTGCTTTCAGACCTTACTGTAATTTCGGGGAAAAATAACTCTGGAAAATCCAATATTCTCCGCGCTCTGAATCTATTTTTTAATAATAAATCTTCATTTAAGCAGGATTATGACCACAACCGTGATTACAATAAGGCGTATACTGGTCGTGTTGGGAACAAAAGGACAATTGAAATTAAGGTTACATTTTTCGCCCAAGGGAATGGGGCATTGTCAAAAGATTTTTGCATAACTAAGAAATTTTCTGAGGAAGGCCCATCTGGTTACGAATACAGTTATCCAGATGATCCAAAAGATATTTCAGATGGGAATTTGCGTCGCCAATTTACTCGTTTTTTGAATAAAATTGAGTACATATATATTCCTGCTGTTAGAGATAAAACTTTTGTTAAGGAGCTGCTGCTTCTTTTTGAAAAAATACTTGAAGATGACAAGGGGGAGAAATTTAAAGATATCGTAAAAAGTCTTTCGACTATTCTTGATGGGAAATCAAAAGAAATTAGTAATGACTTTGAAAAATTCATAAACCTTCCAACTCGGGCAGAACTTTCTTCGAACATTTCAGATATTCTTGGTGCAGTTCAGATTAACGTTGAAAGTGGGATTAAGGTTCAAAAAAAAGGCGACCTGAGTCGTGTGAATCCTGTTTTTATTGACCTGTTTTCTTCTGGTGACGGTGTTTTGATGTCGTATATTCCACATTTTCTGAATCACATATGTTCAAAAATTAGCGAAACATATTTTGTTTGGGGTTTTGAGGAACCAGAAAATTCACTTGAGTACTCTAAGGTGGACTCTCTGGCAAAAAAATTTACGACAGATTTTATTGGGCATGCTCAAATCCTTATTACGACTCATTCTCCTGCCTTTGTAAGTTTGAGTGAGCAGGAAAAGGTATGTCTTTACAGAGTATATATCGACCCCACTGATACAAAATAATCTTCACGCATAACAACAGCTGATAAGCTTAGAGAACAGCAGTTGGTATTGTTTAAGAAAGATGAAACCGAGACGGATGAGTTTCAGTTATTGCAAAAGGAATTAGGAATTCTCGAGCTTGCAAAGCAGGTGCATTCTAATATTGAAGCAGAACTAAAGAAACTTGAAGAAGTAATTAAAGATTTAACGCAGCCTGTTATTTATACAGAAGGAAATAATGTGGAGTATTTACATTGCGCAAAGCAATATTTTGACCCACTCGGGAACTATTTGATTAAAGATGGTGGTGGAAAAGATGATCTTAGGAATTTATATAATCATCTTCTAAAAAATGCCCCAAAGCACAAAGTGGTGTTTGTATGGGATCCAGATTATGAAAAGGGTAAAAATCTAACTGCCAATGATGCTATTTTACCTTTGGTTCTTAAGGAGAATAAAGGAAATCCAATAGGAGGTATTGAATCTTTGTTTCATGCAAGGTGGTTCACTGATGATCTTTATTCAACAAAGTCCGGGAATCTCCCTGGAGAATCAATGAGATTATTAAATAAGAAGAAATTCCTTGATAAGGTGAAATCATCAGCTTTGAAAGATGATTTCTTATCTTTTGCGCTACCACTCAAGGAAATTTCTAAGTTTTTGAAATAACAAAAAACGATAAAACAAAAATGAAAACGGGGACAGGCGACCTCATTTCTCCGACTGGAGGAAGAGAGAAATGGGAGTACACATTTTTACCAAAGGCAGCCTTATGTAAATTACAATATAAGTCGTAGGTACGACTTAT
>CAYJDW010000245.1:0-2321 GCA_964368985.1 uncultured Myxococcales bacterium
TTTAAAGCGCCATTTTCTTTAAACACAATCGCTGCTTTTTTGCAGTGCTCAATAAAAACTTCTTTATTTTCGGTCGGCACAGCAGCTGCAAATCCAGTAACATAAGTCATTTTGATTTCCTTTTTTATTTTTAGTTTGCTTTACTTACCGCCGCTTCAATCTTTGCAATATCAATTTTCTTCATGGTCATCATAGCCTCGAATGCGCGTTTGGCAATTTCCGAGTCTTTATGGGTTGTAAATTCAATCAATTTACGCGGTGTGATTTGCCATGAAAATCCCCATTTATCTTTACACCAACCACATTGGCTCTCAACGCCGCCATTATTAACTATCGCGCTCCAGTAGCGATCGGTCTCTTCCTGATTTTCTGTGAAAACCATAAAGCTCACCGCTTCATTTGGTTTAAACATGGGGCCGCCATTAAGTCCTAAAAAAGATCGCCCCAAAACCGTAAATTCCACTGTTAGTTCATTGCCCTCTTTACCAGCAGGAAAATCACTTGGGGCATCATTTGTTTTACCAACAAAACTATCCGGGAAAGTCGCCGCATAAAATTCTGCTGCATTACGGGCCTCTCCATGATCGTACCAAAGACAAGTGACAAATTCAGTCATATCAGGCTCCTTATCTACGCGGCAAAATCTACGGTCATTTTTTCACAATCAACGGGGAAGGAAATATGCTCATGCACGCATTTCCATGCGCCGTCGATTTTACGATAACCGACTGTCCCGCGCAGCCATGCATTCGCCATTTCTTCAGGTATAGGGCCAACGGTGCCGGTTACACGACTTCTGAAATGCACAACCGCCATATCATCAGTGGCATGGATCACCATATCTTTATATTCCACTTTTGGCTTATCAAAGAATGGGAGGCAGCACTGCCATAGTTCCTTCGCGCTCTCAACGCTATTCACTGTTTTCTTCACGTCATACAGGCAATATTGGCTTGCATAATCTTTATGCATCGCTTCCAAATCTTTGCGGTAAAGCGCTTCACCCCATACACCCATCGCGGCTTGAATTTCCTTTACCGATTGTTCGTTATTTTTCATGTTTTGCCTCCTTGGTTTGATTGTTAGATAAAAAACCTTCCAGCGCATCGAAACGTTGATTCCAATAGGCGCGCATTCGATTCAGCCATTCCCACATTTCATCCACTCCTTCAGGGTTGATACGATAGATACGCTGCTGTGCACGCTTTTCCATGGTCAGCAGTTCGGCCTCCCTAAGCACCTTAAGATGCTGGGATACGGCAGGGGCGCTGATCTCGAACTGGTCACTAATATCTGTGGAAGCCATTTCTCCGTGCATCGCAATCATCTCGATCATGCGTCTGCGGTTTGGTTCAGCGAGGGCGGCAAATCTATCCATACAGATTATATTAATCAATTACTTAATTAAGTCAATACTGTTCTAAAAAAGACACTCTCATATTGATTTTTTGCTTTTATGATAATCAAATCTCCAGTGCTTTGGCTTCAATGCCAAGGATGTCAGCCATCTCACGCAGCTTCATGTGCGCCTGCTTAAGTTTGGTAATATTGTGCGCCACAATCTGCTCCGGCATTTTTCGCTCGGCTGGTGGCGGGTTATGGATGCGGTTGGCAATTTCCATCATGGTGGCCACAATTTGCTCTTTGGCGGTGTAGTAAGCATCTGCCCGTTCCTGCGTGCGTTTGTTCATTTTGCCCTCCCTATTTTCCAGCCTTACGGCCTGCTTCAAAAGCAGCTTCCAGCGCATCCTTGATGCTCCAAACCGCCACATCGTGAAAATCCAACCCGTCAGCGTTGCGGGTTTCCAGCGTTTCAATGCGCAGGTGTTTTTCAGCAATCAGGCTTATCAACTCAGCCTTGGTGGGCTTGGCTGTGCGGGGGAAGGTTTTACCCGTCACCTCGCTGATCGACGTTTCAAAACTTTTGCGCCAGCCCGTATCGGCAATGCGCAGTTTCAAGTGTGCGGTGATGGCTTTTTCGGTGAGTGTGCCTTTGATAAAACTCAGATCGTCAGCCAAGTGTCTGCCAAAGCGTGCGTCTAAAACATCGCGGGCCTGCTCGGCGGTTAAATCAAATGCGGCGATTAAAAATCTACTGGCGGCGTTCCAAGTGAGTGCGGCGTCATACCCGTTGCGCTCGGCTGTTCCCCAAAAGCCCCATTCTTTGTTTGCGGTTGCTAAAATCTCGGTATTTTTCATGGGCGTTCTCCTTTGCTTACATCTCTATGAACGCTTCATTTCGGCTGATTATCAACTGAATAAGACGTGAAAAAATGGCGAATAATCAGGCTTTTTGATTGTTTTAGGATCATTGCGCACGA
>CAYJDW010000246.1:0-2287 GCA_964368985.1 uncultured Myxococcales bacterium
GCTTGCCATCAAAGCGCTGGCCTAGGCGATGAAAAAGATAGGATAATGCTGGTTTGAGAGCGGTCTTTTGCTCAAAGAGTTCTCCCGTTTCAAAGACTTGCCAG
Organism: uncultured Myxococcales bacterium; assembly: GCA_964368985.1. Taxonomy (GTDB): domain Bacteria; phylum Myxococcota; class UBA727; order UBA727; family JABDBI01. The sequence continues at coordinate 105 of CAYJDW010000246.1, forward strand.
GAATTATTGTCGGAAAGCTCTTCACTGGCGTCGAATAGGTAACCATAGGGGCCCGCCAAAGTGAAAGGCTCGAGGGCTTCGCGTATTTTGTCGTCTTGCACCAAGGATTTAAGCACCGATAAAGTTCGCGCTTTTGGATCATGCTCCGACAAGCTGAGCAGGGCTTGCCACAATTCTAGACGTATTTCTGAGTTCAGTTGACAGCCTTGATCCTGAAGCAATTCTCCTAACCATTCACTGGCCCAAATGCGCTCGGTTTCTTGGTCGATATTTTTGAGTGGTTGAAAGCATAAGCCCGTACTCTTAGCGCCAACGCTAAAAAAAGATCCTCCGACACACTCGGTAATCACGCGTGATGATGAACCTTTATCGAAAATAAATACCTGTGCTTGGTTATAGCGTAGCCACTGTACTGCCATAAACGATAAGAGCGTGCTTTTACCTGCCCCGGTAGGACCAAATATTAAGGTGTGACCGACATCGCCAACATTGCTGGAGAATCTAAAGGGTGTGTGACCGCGGCACTGGGCTAAAAAATGAGGCGGGCCTTTTAAGTGGGTATTGCCCTCTGCCCCAGCCCAAATCGCTGACAAAGGCACCATGTGAGAAAGATTAAGCGTGTGAATCACTGGCTTTCTGACGTTGGCATAAAGATGGCCGGGAATACTCGACAACCACGCTTCAAAAGCGTTGAGCGATTCTAAATGGCAACTAAAACCTAAGCGATTGATAACGCTTGCCACCTGATGAATTCTATCGTCTGCGCTTTTTGAGTCACGTGCCCACACGCTGATGGTGGCAGTAAAAAATCCAAACGAAACTACTCCTTCATCTAAAAGCTGGCTTGCCTCATCGGCATCTTCGCTTTTTCTGAGAGAAGAACTTTCCCCTAACGCACTCTCCGATTGGCTCGCCACTTCTTTTAAAATAGTGCCAATGCGTTTACGGCCGGCATACCACACCCGGCGAATAGTATCGATGTGAGCCTTGCCCGTATCAGGACTCATGGCGATGAAACGAGTGGACCAGCGAAAAGGAAAATTAAGATCATTGATGGCATCAAGCATGCCTGGAAAGGATTCACCAGGAAATGCTTTGATAGATATGGTTCGCACAAAATTATCGCCCACCTTAAGCTCTAGGCCATGCTCTATGCCCTCGTCACTGAGAATATGATCGAGGTACATGGGCATATCAGGAGTGGTGATTTTGTGCCGTTTGCTTGAAATAGTTGAATGGAGATAGGTCAAGGTTTCATCGTCATTCAGTTCACGAAAGAGCGGTAAAAGACCACTCAATAGACCTGTTATTTCTTCAATGGCTTTTTGAAAAATTTCCAAATTATCATTTTCAGGTTGTTGCTCTGGAGCTTTATTTAAAAACCACCCGGCGCCTCGCCTACTGATTTTTTCTGGTTGCTTAAAAACCAGTGTCAAAAAATAGTCGTTTTTAAAATAATGACCCGGACGATTAAAAGTAAGCTTGCGCTCATCATCAAGGGCCTGCGCTGCCTCATTAGGCCAAGATGATTTCGGATAATCATTTATGGCATTGCGTTGTGCCTCGACAAACAAAGTCCAACCATCACCCAGTCGACGAATCGCATTGTTGAATAGGGCTGATGTAGCCATGAGATCCCGTGGCGTAGCACTATCAAGATCATGTCCACGAAAGACAAAGGTCTTTTGTAAAGCGCCGTCTTTATGCTCAACCACACCAGGAGCCACTATAAATGCCCAAGGCAGATAGTCGGCTAAGCAGGCTTGGTTGAGCGGCGCGTATTCCTTCAGCGACATCATCGTTATGGCCTCAAAACCGATGGGCAGTTTAAATTGCGCTTAATCACCGTCAAAATATCCTGATCACGTCGATGAAGCGCCACCAACACTAGGTGGCTCAACACTCCAACAGGCAAGACCCACAGATTATGAGCACCCACCACTAAAGAGATGATCATAGTCCCATTGATAATGGCAATTTTTCTCGGAATGCCACCGAGCATCACCTTGGTGGTAAGCGACCGATGGATCGGCACATAAAAACCCTCTGGCAGACTGTTCATTAGAGCAATGCTCCTGATGATGTGCCAAATAAGCTCATGCCCCATGACGCCGCTGAAAAAGCAATTGACAAGCCAAAGACCACTTGCACTAGGCGCTTAAACAATCCCCCGGCTTCACCCA
>CAYJDW010000247.1:0-2280 GCA_964368985.1 uncultured Myxococcales bacterium
CATCAGCCATTGCTTGCGTAGTGCTATCCACAAAATCTTTGATGGTCTGAATGGCAAAATGGCCAGCTAAGGCGGCCATAGCTGTATTGGCGTTTTCGGCAAAGTTATCGATGGCACTGGTGGCTTTCTTGAACTGAGCCCCGTCCATACGAAAGCTAAAAAGCGCTTCTAATTTACGAATTATCATTGCGCTATTTTAAAGCAGTGGCTCTAAAGGGGATGACCAAAATCGTGGGGGCATCATGAAAAATCTTGCATTTTATCAAACTTATGATAGATATTACCACTGAAGGATATAAACTGTAGTAATTTCTATCATGAATCTAGACCAAAAAGCCTTAAGCATATTTAACACTCAAAAAAGCGGTATATTACGAAGCTCGCAGGCCATTGCATTAGGGGTGCATCCAAGCACTCTTTATCGTTTAAGAGATCAAGGTAAAATAACGTTAATAACGGATGGTTTTTATCGATTAAGCCATTTACCTGATTTACGAGAACCAGACTTGGTAACCGTTGCTTTACGAGTACCTAAAGGGGTTATTTGTCTCATATCTGCATTATCAATACATGAAATTACCACTCAGATTCCCCATGAAGTTGATATAGCTTTACCGAGAGGAACAAAGGCACCTCGTCTATCATTTCCGCCAATTCGTAGTCACCATTTCTCTCATGCCACTTATAGTGAAGGCATTGAAACTAAGCTATTCGATAACATTGAAATACACGTTTATAACCCGGCAAAGACAATAGTTGACTGTTTTAGGTTTGAGCAAAACATAGGATTAGATGTAGCAATTGAAGCACTAAAAATAGCTCGAAGAGAAAGCAAATGTAAAGCAAGTCAAATTATGCAATATGCTCGCACTGCAAGAATACAAGATAGAATTAAACCATATATTCAACAGGAATTTTCATGAAAGAAATCGGCAAATCAGTTAAGTATAGATTAAATAATATAGCTAAAGAAACCAACAGGCAACACAGCGATCTTCTTCAATACTATGCCATGGAGAGATTTCTGTATAGACTATCAACAAGTAAGCATCGCAGCCAATTACTTCTTAAAGGTGCTTTATTGCTTCAATGCGTTGATAATAATTTAGCGAGAGCTACCAAGGATATTGATTTTCTTGCTACTTTTTTAGCCAGAGAACATCAATTAAAATCAATACTCATCGATTGTATAGAAATGCCAACTCAAGATGACGGCATCATCTTTGATTCATCAAGTATTACTATTTCAGAAATACAAAGGGACAGCAGATATTGCGGCTATCGAGTATCGATCAAAGGCAAAATTGATAGTGCCCAGGTAAATGTCCAGCTCGATATCGGATTTGGATCATCTGTCGTACCTGCTCCCATGGAGCTATCATATCCAAGTTTGTTAGGCTTTGAAGCACCACAGCTATTAGGTTCATCGCTAGAATGCGCAATCGCTGATAAATTTGAGGCCATGGTGTCTCGTGGCGATGCAACCACCCGGCTAAAAGACTTTTATGATATTTGGATCATCACAAAAAATAGGATTTTTAATTTCGATGATGTCACACGAGCTATAGCAGAAACTTTTAATTATTATCAAACGGAAATACCAAGTTCCCTACCAAATTGTTTATCTGCAGATTTTTACGAGCAACAACAAAATCAAAATCGTTGGCAAGCGTTTTTAAGAAGGTCCAGAATCGTAAATAACCTAGAGCTATCAACAGCGATAGAGCAAATAACGACCTTCATTATGCCAATTTGTAAATTCATACATAAACAAGGGGAAGAATACCAAACCTGGAACAACGAAAAACGATGGCATTAGTACTAAAAGTACGATACTTGCAAAATTACACATAGGGTTTTTCTGTACATAGCGTGACATTTTTTCAAAAAATTGTCATCTTATGTACAAAAGTTACTATATCTGTGCGTAAGTATAGTAATTTTTATACAGCCTACTTAGATTTGGTTATTGCTTTCATCTGCACCCATTCCAAATGCTCAACATAATCAAGCGCATCATGAGCATGGTCCACATCGTCGAGAGACCAGCGTTCTTCGATCTCAAGAGGTGAAACCTTAAAATACTTCGACATGGCCACACGATAGATGCGCCATGGGATATCAGGCGGGCTTATGCTGCTTGAGTTTTCCTTACCAGTCCCAGGATATCGCCGCCTCCGAGGATTCCCCCTTCGGAAAAAAAACCGCCGTAGTTCACCTCCAAGGAGAACTTGAGCCATTTAAACAGGAAGTTGTAATCGCCTGCTAAATCAACTTCAG
>CAYJDW010000248.1:0-2273 GCA_964368985.1 uncultured Myxococcales bacterium
GGCTCAGCATGTATGCGAAATGAGTGACCTTGCCATTCATTATAACCTTCTTCGAATGCCTGTCCTGCAGCATCGATGATTCTAACCTTTAACTGAAAGTGACCATCGAATGGCATATTTTCTTGAGTAAGTTGATGCTCTATGAGACAGGTCACACCATTGATTTGTCCCTGTCCCGAAGGAAGGGTATAATTAGGATCCATTATTTTATCCCGAACCCATCCTATTTCCCAACTACAATCAGTGATGGGGTAACCAGATGAAGCTCTTGCAACTAAATTAACTCCTTGGCTGAGTTCTTTGACGTTGATTATTGTGTCTACCGGCGGACTTTTGGCCTCAAACTTTGGCTTTTCCCGTTCAAAGCACTGTAATGCAAAAGCTTCATTTAAAAATGAATCTACGGCTTTGGCACAAATACAGATGGCAGGTCTTTTCTCGTCGCCTAATCCTTTGGGTATCAGTTTAGGATCTATGTCTTTACAAGCTTCCAGAGCTTTTGATGATTGAGGAGCTAAGCTTCGATCAAGCTCAATAGGCTCCCCGTTTTTTATGACTCCCAGATTAGGTTCAAGCAATTCTAGCTCTGAAATTCCTGTATCATCGGAGGCTTTGATACTTACTTTTACGTCGCCTTTAAAAATGGGAAAATAAATTTCCTCCTTGTGTTGGCCGAGAAATTGAATTGTAAGTATAGGTTTTTTCTTTTCGATGGGTTCAACCAAGTCATACTCAGAAAATAGTTCTGGGGCTTTATTACCGGCAATTTCTTTGAGCATCGAACGTTGAACTTCGCTCACCGTCGTTTTGGTTTCATTTTGATTTAAATGAGCATCGCTATGAATAAACTCAGAAATTGCTGAGGCTAAATCATTTCTCAGAGTATAACTGCTCAAATGTTTTTCTGCGAGTTTGGAAAATCGAATCCTATTATCGAGGCTGTCTTTTCCATCAAATTTGCGATTTTCCATATCACTGGACAAAGCCTGAACCAAATCACCCAGAGTGACAGGAACAGTCTTTTGCTTAGATTCCTCATTTGCCCTTTTAACGAGCACAGCAAGGCCACCATGCGATAAATGAAGGCGCAATGATGCCGAGGACTTAGTCAGGCTATTCCACTCTGTAATAGGAGGCGTCTTGGCTATATTTACATATAAGCCATCTTTGGAAAGAAAATGCGAGATTGCCGCAAAATCCTCCTCGATACGCAACTTAGGTTCCAAATCTTTGACGCGAGAATTCCAAAATCCCTTAGTGGCAAAAATTCGCGCCATAGCAATGGTTGTCCAAGCATTGATGTTGGTGGCACTAATTAAGTCAGTATGAGGAATTGCTGATAACAGAGGCTTACTGCTATCAAGCACTGAATCCTCATGAGAAATCAAATCCCTGTAATGCCCTCCTGCTGCTTCTAGCAAAATCGGCCCTTCATAGGACGATTCGAACGCGAGCTCATAATCTCCTCTTTCATTGGAACTTGTTTCACCTAGCAATTCCCCTCTTTTTAGTCCCGTTAGTTCAAAGGCTTTTACTCTAGCACCTGCTATGGGACTCCCCATGAATACTGTTCCATTGAAATGCCTTTGTACTTTTGTTTGTTTCTGAGGAGAATTTTCTTCTCCATAAGGCCTGTCTTCGCAAGCAATACTAAATACCACTGCGGATATAATTAAATAACGAAACATTTTTCCCCCAAAACTCTTTTCATACCCTCATGAGTTTGTGAGCTTACTCAATAAATCAGTGTGATTTAAAGAGATTTTTTGCTCGGCAAAAAGCGAAGCCTTTTTGCCATAGAGGAATTACAGGACGCAGAAAAATAATAGTCACCCGTAGGGCCGTAACGAAGTGAAGGAGTTGCACAGCAACTTGACGATTATTTTTATGTGGCCTAGCCACCACGTTCGTGGATTATTCGAATTTCCCTGAAACTTTGTCTTTTCTAATAATTCAAAAATAAAATGATTTTTTCATTTGTTGTTTTCTTATGTTTTTTGAAAAAATAAAAATTTAAATAAAAAATTTGTTCTTAAACGCATTAAGAATTTTAAACGTTATCTCCCCTTAATTAAGAATTACTTAAACATTACTTAAGAATTACTTGATAGGAAAAAAATCTCTGGAAAGCCGCATAGTGATGCCATTAAAAAAATGCACTCTCGCCCAGCAACCCGGGCTTTCTCGCTCAGCAAGCCGGGCTTTCTCGCCTAGCAACCCGGGCTTTCTCGCCTAGCAACCCGGGCTTTCTCGCCTAGCAACCCGGGCTTTCT
>CAYJDW010000249.1:0-2256 GCA_964368985.1 uncultured Myxococcales bacterium
TGTAATTTCTGCAATCCTTCGGGCACTGAGATAAAGAGCCATAGTCTGAGCGATGTTCTTGGCGATGAAGATGATGATGCCGAGCGGTGCACTCCTTTAGCTATTGATATAGAGAACTATAGCTTGGACGATTTTCCTTGCGATAAAGCCTATGATGCCGAGCGGGGTACTCTTTGTACGCTTTGCACTGAAGTACTTGGTGTAGGATCTCACATAGGAAAAATAGAATCTGATCCGCCGCTTTATTTCCATTATCGCTGCCTGGAAAAAAGTCATAATATATGCGTTATCTGCTCAAAAAAACTGAACACAAAAATTACATGGAAAAATAGAATTCAATATCTTAAAAAGTCTAGTAGTAAATGCTTCTGTACTTCTTTCAAATGCCTAGCAGCTACTGCTGGAACAGTGCTGTCCTTATATGTAGTTTATTATTTTTCAATGGGGCCTGGAAGCGCACATTATTGCCCTTGTCTAAACTCAGAATCCATTGATAATTGTAAGGAAGAATATCCTGGTTGTAATTTTAACTTATTTTAAAAAACATTAAACATCTCGTTGCGACCCTCAATCGCCTGGATTTCGTGTTTAAGGACTTTTATGTTTGAACCCGGGTCAACCAGGGCCTGCCCTCAACCGTTTTCAAATAAGCTTGCGCTTTACCTCACATCAGCCAAAGTCGCCCACCATATCGCCGGTGATGGCGGCTTTATGAGCATCTGAGCCCTTGCCGCCGGTCCTTGTGTTAAGCCTTTGAGAAACAGATGGCTGTTCTGGCTCCAAATTATGGGCTGATGGGCAAAATGAACAAAGCCGTTTATGCTTCTTATACTCATCTAAAAATAGGGCTGATATTTTTTATTTATTGCAATATTTTTCCAACTCATTTGAGCAGGTTTCTTTGCAACTTGAAAATAAATCCACATAATCAGGATTAGAGGTTACCAGGGAGCTCAGCCATCGTGCACTAGATTTGCATATCCCATAGGCTTTGCTGTCTTGGCCATAGCATTGTTCTAAGCTTGCTTTTGCTTTCTCACAATATTCTTTTTTTACGTTTTGAAATGGCGCAGATATGCCCCAATTGGATAGCAATGCATCAGCCAGTTGGAGATATTTGTTAATAAAGTTAAATCCAGTTAAGTTCCCTTTTTCTTTATAGTATTTATTGCATTCATGTACACACGCATCTGTATGCTCAACAGCGCTCTTGTTAAGAAAGTCATTTGCGCTAAGAGGTATAGAAATTAGGCCCATCCCAAAAAAACATGCAATGTATAATTTTTTATTTTTCTTCATAATGGTTTCCATGACTTATATTTTAAGTGTTTGTCGTAGCTGTATAAGCTATAATTTTTACTTATTAATATTAACCGAGAATTTCATGGGTGATCTGCTATAGCAAATTAAAAAAGCCACTGTAGTTCGTGGAAAACGGCGCCAATACTCATTGCCCTAACTGAGGTGGTATTTCTATAAAATCTTCAAAATCAATTCTCTTTATTGGCCACTGAAAACTACAATCTATATTTTGGCCCTGATGAAGCATAAAATTTCCACTGTGATTATCACCCTGCCTGAGCCCATCAGCCTCTAGTTTTTCGACGAGCTTGCATGCTTTTGTAAAGTCACGAGCTATTGATTCTCCCTGCTCGCGCCCCAAAGTAAGTAATGATGGCCCTCTTAAAAAGGGGGAAATTGCATAGGATCTCGCTGCAGAATTTTGAGAGTGCCTGAAATTTATCACTAAAGGAAGGTTTAATAAATCCTTTGAATGTCGAGATTTCTTAATAACCAGAAGATCTTTATACGCGCTTTGGGGATTGTTAAAAAATTTTACAACGAATGTTTGAGGACCATTTTTTTCTTTAATTTTATACAGTATTCCATCCCTACTGAAAACATCAATTTTTTCTATAACCGTATAGAGCAATCTCGCAAGACAAATGTCGCCTGCTAAAGTTTGGATATTTGTCTTATTAATTTCGGTTTCAATGCAGTTTTGAGGAGATAAATTCGTGCCGCGAATATCAATAATTTTCAAGTTTTTTAAGCTATCAAATGATGGTGGAAAAGGCTTGTCCGGCAATCTCGGCAAATCTAAATACTCTAGGTCATTCCATTCTTTGAGCGAATAATTTTTTTCTAATATCAAGTTCAACTCATCTTTTTCTTGTTCAGTCAAAGACAGTAGTGAAATCGAATAATTAAATAACATTAATATTTTTATTCTTATATTTCTAGTATTTTTATCTA
>CAYJDW010000250.1:0-2234 GCA_964368985.1 uncultured Myxococcales bacterium
GGCGCCCGAACCACCTGGCGGAAAAAATACATTCCAAAAAAAGCCGGCGATGGCAATGGAAATCAATCCAGCAATAATCTTACCTTTGGTCAATTTTTTAAACATCTTTTACCTTGATTCCTTTTTTTTCGTCGCAGAATTTTTTAAAGCGCTCGGTCCAGTTAAGGTCACCTGCAAGAGCCGTCCGGCGCTTTCGCATCTCAATGTAGGCAAGATCAGAGCAAAACTCGACTGGCAATTCGGAATACGTAATGGTTGATGTAGGTCCGAGATAGAGAAGTGCGTCAAACTGCTCCTCCATACGCTGTCCCGGTCGGAACTTAAAGAATCGAAGCTTACCATCGATCATCTTATTCATCATTGGGCCCGGAAAATAGAACCCATAGTCCTGTTCTCCTAGGATCGTCGCGCGAAGCTTGGTGAGACTTGGCTGATGCCATGATTGGATGTCAGGCTGAAGCATCCCAATGTCTTCGCCAAAAGTGTAGGTCCATATGGTAAATACCTTGATCTTAGCTTGACTTTCTAGCCGAGCTACGAGCGAAAGATCACCATCAGTTGTTGAGAAATTGTCGTCGTTTATATCGGTAAAGACCAGTTCTTTCCGAAGAAAATGATTGCCACCATAAATAATCAGAGCGCGGCGTTTTTTGGCAAGGACTTCTTTCTCGATGAGTTCTGCGGGGTGGCTATCTCGGCTATATAATAATTTATCGAAATACTCGGGATGAGAGTTGTCCCAGTCTACCGGTGGATCGCCAAGCAGGACCCGCAGTTGTCTTTCCTTTGGAAGAGACGAGTTAAACTCGCGCACGGCTCGAAAAAACTCTTCATAAATAGGCACATCCCATACTCCGTACGCCGACGTGGTGTTTTGCCATACTTGACGCAGTTCAGTGTCAGGCACATCCTCACCACTCACAAAACGATCCATTATATCTTGGTAACGCGCGCTGCCGAATTCAACGACAATGTCATTGACGACGTCTGAAAATCTGGGATCACGTATCAGTGATAGACGAAATGCATGACCTTGTTCGTTGGTGTGATCGCCTTCATCAAGTGCAACCACCTCATGTTTTTCGAATGCGGCAAGGATAGCTGAAATCGCATCGACGGGGATTGCGGGCCCAGGATTGTCGGTTGGGGCGATAACATCCATCGAAAACGAATTTACTATAGGGAATAATATAAGGACAAAGATATACGTATATTTACTGAGTAATTTAATCATTTCATATTCTCAACTGCGAGTTAAATAGAGACTTAAATATATGATATATAGCAAATAAAACAAGGCGGTGTTTGTTTAAAATATTTTGGATTCAGACCGCTGGAACGAATAATTGGCCAAGTTTCAGGCTGTTAGCTTCTAGTGGGTAAGCTCGAATTGCCGTAGAACGAAAATCATGAAGCCGATGGGGACTACCATGCCTACTTTAAGAAAAGCATCACCCAAAGATGCACCCGGGATTTGGAATGTTCGCGTGAGCGCAATCCGAGCCATTAATGAGCCCAGATATCCTCAAGAAGATCTCATAAAATGGGCACCTAAGGCCATGCCAGAAGGCTTTATAAAAGCAGTAGAAAACAATGAATGGTATGTGGTGAGCGACAATGATTTGATAATAGCCACCGGCTATGTCGACGTTGATAAAAAGCGCCTGGAAGCACTCTTTGTTCTCCCTGAATACCAAGGGCAAGGGATAGCCAAGTTAATGATAAATCACCTGCACAATATTGCTAAAACCCATGGTCTTAGCGAGATCAATCTTGACGCCACGCTCAATGCTGAGGGTTTTTATTCCAAGCATGGCTATGTGAAAATCAGGGATTCCGTGCATACATCGCCGCTTGGGGTGAGTTTCCCCTCGGCGGTGATGAAGAGGATTTTGTAAATATATATGCCTATTTAGAAACTACAGCTTCTATGAATGCATTATTTTTGCTGTTATAATTATCGTTTGATTCTATAATTTCTATAATATTAAATTCGTTTAACATTGTTTTTAATTTATCGATACTAAAAAAATGGCGCGTATGCCCGTCATGAAAAATGTGTGGTGCTATCTGCTTTCCCTCTCCATATTGCCAATCTTTTATAGATTTAACTTTCACAAAAAATAAACCACCAGGTTTGAGAGCAGATTTAATTACATTGAATATTTCCATTGTTTTGTCGTTATTAAAATAGTGTAGACTTAAGTGAGCATAAATCACATCAAAGCTATTTT
>CAYJDW010000251.1:0-2215 GCA_964368985.1 uncultured Myxococcales bacterium
CAGCGCGAGTTATCATCATGCAGCGTCTGCACATGCATGATTTGGCTGGTGCGGTGCTTAAGGAAGGCGGCTATGAACATTTATGTTTACCTATGGAATTTGAGCCGAAAAACGTTTGCACCACCTCGATAGGCTTTAAAGATCCACGCATTGCTACTGCTCAACCATTGTGGCCCGAACGATTTTCCAGCGAGGCCATCAATCAGATAAAGAAAGAATTAGGACCGCGCGGGGAAGCTGCCCAGTTGCAACAGCATCCCGTTCCATTAACTGGTTCAGTCTTTGAGAAAGAGCATGTGCAGTTTTGGACCGAGCGGCCGTCTGTTAAAACCATCGTCTCATCGTGGGACTGCACCTTTAAAGAAACCGGATCTTCCTATGTGGTGGGCCAGGTTTGGGGCATAAGCACTAATGACGAAAGCTATGTACTGCTTGATCAAATCAGAAAGCGCATGAGTTTTAGCGAAACTCTGAGTGCTATTCGAAAATTTGCCACTAAATATCCATTTTGCTCAGCCCATCTCATAGAAGAAAAAGCCAATGGCAGCGCAATTATCGATGTTTTACAGGGCGAGATACCAGGCATTTGCCCCGTGATGCCATTGGGAGGGAAGGAAGCACGCGCTCACGCCATCGAGAATTTATGGAGCAATGGACAAGTTTTATTGCCCTCCCCTGAGCAATACGCGTGGGTCAATGAACTAGTGCAAGAACTCTTAGAATTCCCAAGCTCACTCTTTGATGATCAGGTCGATGCTATGACCCAAGCCTTATCGTGGCTACGCGAACGGGCTTTGCGTTTAAGAACTTTTACCCGCTCCATGAATAACACGGGGAACCTTTCATGCTTTCTTTAGAACAGCGCAATGACAGCTGGCAGAACCTTTTGTCGGGCTTAGGAACTGGACGCGATAAATCGACCTATAATCATCTCTCTCCCAAGCAGCTTTTTCCGCCTGATTATCTGGAACAGCTCTATGTTAATGATGACATTGCTGCACGCATATGTGATTTAGTGCCCAGTGAAATGCTTCGCCAAGGATTTTCTATAAAAATCGAAGATAACGATTTTGCTTGGAATGGTTTGAGTGAAATATTGCGCGATGTTTTGGTTAAAGCCCGAATCTTTGGATCAGCTTTTATCTATGTTGGAGCCGATGATGGTCAAACCCAAGAACAAGCATTAAGCTTGCCAAAAATACGCAGCGTGCGCTTCCTCAATGTATTAACTCCTAAGGATCTAAGCCATCAGAGCTTCTTCAACGACGCTCAGCAAGAAAACTTTGGCCAGCCAGAACTTTATCGCCTTAATAGTTCAAGGCAACATCAGACCACGACTATACATTCATCGCGATTAATTCCTTTTTTTGGAACACCACCCTTAAGCCCACGACAATTTCCGCCAAGTATATTGCAACGCGTCTATCCTGTACTGCAACAATTTCATACTGCTTGGCAAGCAACTGCCCATCTCATGACCGATGCTGCTCAGGGCGTGTTTAAGCTCAAGGGTTTACACAGCGCCGTCGCCTCTAACCGTAGCGAAGAATTATTAAAACGAATGGAACTGGTCGATATGAGCCGTTCAATCTCGCGCAGCATTTTGCTCGATGCTGAAGACGAGGATTTTAGGAGGGATTCATACGGTTTTGCCGGTATCCCTGAGATATTGGAAAAGATGATGCTTCGCCTGGCAGCAGCAGCTCGCTTGCCTGTTTCTTTACTCATGGGACAAGCACCCGCTGGAATGAACGCCACCGGCGAGAGCGATACGCGATTTTTTTATGATCAGGTTAGAGCAGAACAGGAAGCCATCAAACCTAAAATAGAGCGGCTTGTCAAAATCAAAGTCGGCGATGAAAACGCCAAAATTCAGATTGACTTCCCAGCCCTGTGGCAAATGACCGACCGCGAAAAAGCTGAGCTCAGACGCATGGAAGCTGAAACTGACCGGATTTATCTCCAAGAAGGGGTACTGCTGCCTGAAGAAGTAGCCATTAAGCGATTTAGTTCAGGTGATTTTTCCATTGATATGACGACACGAGCAGAACTCGCTCAAGGCGAAAGGGCTGGCGATGTCTGATATCCCCACAATCAAAGGATCCGCACAGGCACGGCTTTTGCTTTACCGCTTGCTCTCAAGCAAGCTAAATAATACCCAGAAACGCTTATTAGAATCAGACCCCAGTCAATGGGAACAATTGCTCTCACAACT
>CAYJDW010000252.1:0-2210 GCA_964368985.1 uncultured Myxococcales bacterium
CGCTTCATGCTTTCAGGCTCCCTAGGCAAAAAATGGCCTTTATAATAAATTTTCTCCTCATCAGCAGGTATGGGGTTGCCCCGATTCGTCAGGAGAAGCCTCAAAAGCCTTGTGAGTTCCTTCTTCTTTTGAATAGCTTTTTGATAGAATGCTATGGAGACTGCCGCGCTAACGGTGTTATCATCCAGGTTGTGCAACAAGAGCACCGGATCTTGAATCTTTTCCGCTTCATTTATTGGATCGAGCCATTTCTGAGATTCAACCAAGGACCAGCTTTGCTGCACTGCTATTGCAGCATTGGTTAAATCCATAACTTTAAAATCGAGCCCGCCATCAAAACTGATGTAAGCCTTAAATGTTCTTGGAAAACGTTGCGCGTGCATGAGCGCGGTGCGACCACCAAAGCTTGCACCAAAAAGAAAATTAGGTTTGCCCTGCAAAGCTAAGAGCTCAGGATGCAACTTCTTCAAAAGCTGCGGATCCTTAAATACTTCAAAATATTTGTTGATGCTCTCATGCTGGCGCCTATCAATATCTTCGGGCATACTCGCCTGAAAATCTTGTAATTCCCTCAGATCCAATAAATTCAGCTTTATTATTGCGATGCCGTTGGCCAAAAGATATTTATCGAGGGCATCCAATGCGCCAGGAAGAAACATATTTTCTTTTCTAGTAGTTGCTTGAAATCCACCATAAATATGGGTGAAAATCGCTTTAACATCGCCCTGGGGCAAGTGTATGTTATAGCCAATCGGCGTCTGAGCATCAAGCTTGAGAGCTTGGCCCTTTTCACAGATTATTGAGACCCCTTCATCATAGCCCTCCTGGTTGCAAATCACCTTGCTCGGCTCTGCAGAAGGCAAGGCTTCATCACCAGCGGCCCACCTCTCGGGCTGAACACTAAAGACCATTTTGGAGAATTGCTCGAGGTCGCTTTTGTAAAGATAGGGCAAAATGCTCGTCAATATCTGTTGTTCAATTTCTTTGTCTGACGATTCTGATCCCGATTTCATAGTATGAACTAAGTCATATAAAATTAATTTTCTGTATTGTTGATCAATATCTTTCCAGCTTAAAACAGTCATGAATGATTTAATATCTTGGGCATCAACTGGGTACTTTAATGAGCTTATAAAAATGTTTTCGATAATGGTTTGGTATTTTTTGCTTTTTAGCGATTCACGGGCCTCTTCGGACAGGGAGTTGATCTGGCCCACATAATGCGCGATGGCCAGCATGGCATTTTTAAAAAATCCAGACGCCCCCTTGACCGCATCGAGCAAATTAAAAAATAATTTCCCCGGATTATCAGGGTTTGTTTTCAGCACCGTACCAAATAAGCCGTCCAGCTTCTCTTTCGGTAACTTATCTAAAAGCATATTTTTTATGTCTTGGTTAAAATCATCCCATTCCAAAACCGTCATGAGCGACTTAAGATCCTGGGCATCGACCGAATGCTCGAAGGAATTTCGAAAAATCATCCCGATACTTAATTGATTGTCTTTGATCTTTAGCCATTTTCGGACCTCCTCAGGCAGGGAGTCGAATTGGCTCACATAATCAGCGATTAAGAGCATGGCATTCTTGAAAAGTCCCTTCCACCATCCGTTCCACGAAAAGGGAGCCTCGAGCAGTTTAAAGAATAATTTCTGAGCATTATCCGATTTTGTTTTCAGCAAAGCACCAAAGATAGTGTCCAAATGCTCTACCGATAACCCGAGCTTGTCTAATGAAACGAAGTCTGGCGAGTTTAAAATGACTTCCAGGAGATTCTCTATTTTATTCGGATCACTAGTTTGCCCGAGCTCTATGAGATTTTCCTTGAGATCCGCAACAGCCATAACACTGTAAGGAGTTAATGTTAAACAACAAAATATCGCAAAACAATATTTTAAAATATAATTCATACTCATATTAAATGACCTCAATTATAGTATAATAAATAACACTATTTGCTACTTTATTTCACCGGCAATTTTTGAGCTATTGGTGCCGATGTCTAGCGGGCATGTTTGCCATATATTCCGCAAATTTATTGAGTACAACAGTATTGGGAAGTTATAAAGAAGTTATTAAAAATGCGCAGCCTCGAGCAACGCATTTTTATATGTAATGGCGAGGGGATAGTGGGTTATTGCCCGGCAGCGCCCCCACTACCACCTTGATTTAACTCTTCCAAGGCTTTTATCCGTCTTTGTTCCGCCAACAAT
>CAYJDW010000253.1:0-2188 GCA_964368985.1 uncultured Myxococcales bacterium
AAAACTTTTTTACTTACTCAATGCGCCCTCGCTGCAGCAACAGGAGCTGAATGGCTAAATGCAAAAGCTGTCCAGCCAATCAAAGTGCTCTTTATCGCCGCAGAAGAAGATGAAGATGAACTGTGGAATCGATTCCATCATATGGCCAAAGGGATGGGCTTAAGCAAAAACCAAGCTCTTCTTGATTTAGCTCTCGACAACATCATCGCATTGCCACAACGAGGTTTTAATCAGAGGCTCATCGATGAAAAAGGGGAGCCTACCAAACATTATCTCGAACTAAAAAAGTTTATAGACAATGATACTGATATCAAGCTTGTGATATTGGACCCAGCAGCACGCTTTATGGGTCGAAACACGGAAATTGATAATGCCGCCGCGACAGATTGGGTAAATTTGATTGACGCATTGACTATGGTGGGGGGAAAACCTGCCATTCTTGTAGCTCATCACACAAACAAATCCGCACTAAGAGCTGTCGGTAATGATAAAAAGCCAATTTTTGATCAATCTATGTGCCGAGGTGCAAGCGCACTCGTGGATGGTTTTAGATGGGTGCTAGGGCTGCAACGATCTGAAAAGCACGATGAACAACGCTCCATCTTCGTAAAGCTTTTAAAAAGTAATTATAGCGAGATAGGAAAAATCTTAGAGTTTGAACAAGACTTTCACCGAGGCGGCATATTTAAATTCAAAAGTGAGATTACTGGTGAATCCTCTCGCCGTACTCTCGTCGACAATTTGTTAGCTGAAACAATCCCAATCGATAACGGAAAAGATTGGACCGTTTTTAACCGAGGAACTTATGGCGATGATTGATAAGATTTATATAGATTACCAAGGCCGTAAGCTTCTTGATCACGATGGCACCAGATTGTTTGTCAGCGAGGAAGAAGGCTATCAGTTTTTTGGATTTGACGGCAAAGGTTTTCTTCATGACGGTTCACCAATACAATTACCTGATGGCCTAACGCAGTATTTTGATCAAGATGGACGCGCAATTTGGCCTATCGACGAGAAAAATCTCGTTACACTCATTAACAAGCAGCGAGATGTTTTTTTTAGCGCAATGATTGCACGCGTTAACAAGGAATCCCCTCTTTTGCTGAGTGAAGTTGAAGATTTACGCCTCGCTCTTTTGGCTGCGGAGCATCCCAATAGCCCTGAAAGCAGAGATCTCGTCTGGGAACAGGATATTCATAAAACTAACGTAAAGCCGATTTGCGAAGAAACACTAGATACGCTTCTCCATCTGGAAATTCTTTGGCATAGTGTTTGGGCGCAATATCAATTACGTCACAAAGAAATTTTGTCTGCGCGATTCGTTTTAAATCTTCAATCCAATTGCCCGCTCGCAAAACTTAGATCTTCGGAATCAATGTTGGCTGATGAACTAACGTATGAGTTTATGCGCGCAGAACGAGTGATTGCTCCAACGTATAATCTCAAAGAATTAAATCAAATTGGAGTTACAAGCCACGGCGTTTTCTTATTAGACGAAAGACTCATTAAGTTCGTCAATAAACTTGGAATGGGAGAAGGCTCAAAAAATTTAATCTCACTCTTCAAAGAAACGTATAAAAATCCTGTCGACATCCGCTTACGTATTGCGAGCTGGAAAAATCCTCTGTTCATGCATCAGTGTATTGCGAATGTTTTGTGGTTTAACCTGGTCAAAGAACGTGCACAAGCGCTTTACAAAAAGCCTCCGGCTCTACCAGTTATCGTGAATGAAAATATTCATGCGATGATGAGGAAGGGAGTCAAATACGATAAAGGTTCCGGAAAACTTCTTAATCATAAGGGTCATGAGTTAGCGCAGATTGATCCTAACTTAATACCAATGCCCTCGATGGATATCTCTGCAATTCTTAAAATTTTGCGTCCAGAAAATATTAAAATTCTTAATTCGGTTAATGCTCATCGCTTGCTTCGATGGATAGTCACAACAGTGACCAACCAAGCTGTCGTCGATAAAATTGATGCTCGACGAATTTTTCTGATCGGCGGTTATCAAGAAATTGCGAAAATTATCGGAGCTGGCACGGGAAGAAAAGCTGCAAGTCAGGTTCGCGATATACTTTTGTGGTTATCAGCACCTCAACAATTTATTTTCACAAATTCAGAAACCAATAAGCAAGAAGTAATAAGGGAGGCAAATATGCTTTCTTTTAATTATATTCCTGGT
>CAYJDW010000254.1:0-2168 GCA_964368985.1 uncultured Myxococcales bacterium
CTGAGGTGATTCAAAAAATATGTTTGCACCTGGCTGATTTTGATATTAGACCCGCGCAGGTTGCGCTCGGAAATGGCAGCAGCGAATTGATCGTGAACTTGGTACGAGGACTATTGGCCCCTCATGAAGCCATGCTCACAGGTTGGCCCACTTTCATAATGTATCGCCAGGCGGCCTTATCTCATGCCCGACATGAGATAAATATTGCGGTCAAAGGTGATTTTTCTTTTGATCTAGCGGGCATGCTTGCTGCCGTTCGGCAAAAAAGCGAGCGACCGGTTAAGCTGATATTTTTGGCGAATCCAAATAATCCTACGGGAAATTATATTAAAAAAAGCGAGCTGGATGAATTTGTAGCTCAACTTCCCAAAGACATTGTTTTGGTGATCGATGAGGCTTATTTTGAATATGTTTTGGCTGACGATTATCCAAATGGGCTGGAATATGTTCAGACGCGGCCTCGTACCATTGTTTTAAGAACTTTTAGCAAGATCTATGGCATGGCCGGGTTAAGGCTTGGTTATGGGGTCGGCGATGAAAAGATCATCGATATTTTGTGCCGCATAAATGACCCTTTTAATGTCAATGTGGCGGCTCAGCACGCGGCTATTGCGGCCTTGGATGATAGTGAGCATGTGCAAAAAACTATTGAGCACATCGCAGAATTTAAACCTGAACTCATTCATGGGCTCACCGAAATGGGTTTTTTGGTGCACCATGGGGTGGGTAATTTTGTCATTGCCAAGCGAGCCCCGGGGATGCCTACGGTGAGCCAGCTGTGGGAAAGATTATTGAAAAAGAGCGTAGTGGTGCGGCCGATGACCAATTTCGGGCTTACAGAGCATATTCGGGTTTCGGTGGGAACGAAGAGTGAGTTGGGGCAGTTATTTCGGGCTTTAAGGGAGCTTCTTTGAGCGCTTACTCTTAAAGAATTAAAATTAGTTTCGCATTAAGCTCTACGCTCCCTCTCCCGCAAGCGGGCGAGGGGTTGTTGAGGTAGGCTGAACCTATTGGTTTCTTAAAGGGGTTTTTCAACCAATTGTTCACCCCCGTATTACGAAAAAACCCCAAAATCCTTTACCAAACCGGTTTGAGATTGCCTAGTTTTAGGGATATGGATTAATCATGCCCCTTTATTTTTAATGGATATTTACCCATGACATTTGTTGTTGCGATTGATGGTCCGGCGGGAACCGGCAAGAGTTCTGTTGCGCGTTTAGTGGCGCAAAAACTCAATTTTATTTACGTTGATACCGGCGCTATTTATCGCGGCCTCGCTTTGCTATCGGCTAATCATCAGGTTGAGCCCGACGATACAGTGGCTTTAGTTAAGCTAATTTCTCAGCTGGATGTGAGAGTCGATGCTTCGGCCTGCAGCACGCGTATTTTTATTGATGGCGTCGAGGTTGATCATGAGCTTCGCACGGAGAGGATCAGCAAACTTTCTTCCATGGTAAGTCAGCATCAAGCGGTAAGAGCGTGTTTGTTAGGAGTGCAAAGGGATTTGCTGAGCCATATTTCCACCGGTGCAGTTTTCGAGGGCCGGGATATTGGAACGATCGTGTTTCCTAAGGCTCCGCTTAAAATTTTTATCACTGCCAACAGTAAAACTCGAGCGCAACGACGTTTCGATGAAATACAAAAAAATAATGGCAAAGCAACTTTTGATGAAATTCTTGATTCTATTGAAAAGCGCGACGATCGAGATAAAAACCGTGCTACCGCCCCTATGCAAAAAGCGGTGGATGCCGAGGTGATTGATACCTCCGCCATGACTATCGATGAAGTAATGGATCAAACGCTAAAGCTCATTGTTTTAGCGCAGAAAAAATCTCAATCAGGTGCAAAATTATGGTAATCGCTCGCGCATTAAGGGGAATGAATGATTTATTTCCCAAAGAACTCGGTCTTTGGCGGAAAATAGAACAGGCAGTGGAGAGTATTTTTCCACTCTATGGCTATCAAGAAATCCGTACGCCAGTTCTCGAGGAATTGGCTTTATTTAAGCGCGGTATCGGTGAGACTACGGATATTGTTGAAAAAGAAATGTTTATCGTGCCTGATGGCGATAATACTTATTGTCTTCGCCCAGAAAATACCGCAGCAGTAGTGCGTGCGCTGATTGAACGAGGTGGCATTAGTTCTGATACCCAAGAAAAACTCTATTA
>CAYJDW010000255.1:0-2156 GCA_964368985.1 uncultured Myxococcales bacterium
CTTAATATATATTTTTCAATATCGGCTTCCTTCACATATTCACCTTCTGAGCGCGGGACGTGGGTCACCACTCCTTCAAATGGCGCTCGCAATGGAAATACGGTTTCGCTTGTTTCTAAAGAAGGGGCAATAGAAACCAAGGGCATGCCTGGTTTCACTGTGTCGCCGACTTTGACAAAGATTTTCTTTATGAAGCCATTATAAGGAGCAGAAATGATGGTTTGTTTAAATGGAACCACTGTACCCATAATGGTGACTCGCTGTAGCAAATCACCGCGTTTTACTTGCCCAAGTCGTAGGTTAGGATTTGCTTTTGGCTCACTTTCTTTCGTTTGCCAAAAATATACACCTGCGCTAATACTAAAAAGAGCTATCAATACAATTAATATTTTATTAACTAAGGATTTTTTCATATAAGCCGCCTTCAAGATAATGGAAGTTCATTAGGGCAATAATTAAATTGTAATAAGAAGAAAAATAGCCATCTTTAGCAGAGAACACGCTATTGAGAGACTCCATCAAATCCAAATACTGAATTTTACCACGATGATATTCGCCACTAAGATAGGTATAATTTTCATTTTCTAAGGCTAGGAGTTTTTTGCTCAGTAGAAAGCTCTTATGCTGTTCAGACAGCGTGGCCATTAAATCGGTGCTCTCTTTTTCTACATTGAGCTGCTCAGTAGACAGTAAATAATTTTTAGCATTCACACCGTGTCTAATAATGCCCTGACTTCGAGCGCTTTGCCCCCAGATAAACTGATCAAAGCTCAGGGAAAGTTGCAACCCTGCTACCATATTATGACCCGGAAGTGGCAATAGACCTGAACTTAGATCCATACCAGCACGGTGATAATTGACGAAAGCACCAAGCTTCAACTCGGGAAAGGTGAGATAATCGCTAAGTTTTATTTCAGCCTGATTGGCTATTTGCTCAACACTAAGTCGAAGCGCGGTCTTATTATTGCTCAGCGTAGGACGATATTTTGGCAATAGCGCCACCTTCTGCTCGCGTGGCTCTTCCATAATAAACTTGATACGGTCAAAGTTTGGATCGCTCCTCGCCAAACCCATGCCCAATTTAAGATTATTTTCATGATGAGCCAGGGCGCGTATGGATTGAATAACCTGAATATTTTCCCGCTCAAGCTGGGCTTCGAGCCTAATCTGGTCGACTCGCTTTTTAAGTCCCTGTCGGTGTAGTGAACTCACCCGCCCTAGTTCAACTTTTACGGCATTGTGCTTGGCTTGTTTTAACTCAAGTTGTTTATGCGAGAGGACTAGTTGGTAATAGTTTTTAGTTAAGTCACGAGCCAGCATTTCCCGTGCTTCATGCTGTTTGGCCTTCAGAACCTCGAGCGCGGATTTCTCTTTTTTATAATGAGCCTGATTAGCTGATTTCGATAAAATCGCCTGTTCAAGGCTAAGACCCGCCACAGTAGGCCAACTAGACCCTGACCCACCATTGAGAAATGAACGAGTAAGCCCTTGGGACGCCGATAGTTTTAGATCTGGAAGCAAAGAATAAAAGGTATTTTTTGCAACCAGATTTTGCCCTTCGATGCCACTTTCTGCAGCCCGCAGGTGGGGAGAGTTTTCAACCGCAAATTTGAGGATCATCTTTAGATCAAAGTCTTTGGTGGTATCGATAGCCCATAAAAAGTTAGTTGAACTCAATAACCCGCAAAAAATAATATATATTTTAATAATATTGACAATAGCTGCCATGCTTGCCTCACTAATGTGCTCATTATGCTTTGCGGCCATCCGCCTGTAAATGGGGCTTTGAGGCAAAGATGGCGTCTGCGCCTAAGGGTATTGACTGGGCATTATTTAAATAGTCACTTCCAACTATCAGATAAAAAAACAGGATATCAACATGAAATTATTAATATTTTTTATTAGTTATAGTGTATTTTTCACCCAAATATCTTTAGCTCTTGATAATACACAAAATGATCGAGATCCTGTAGCGAGAATTAATTACAAAAGAGCCTTTGATTTTTCTAAAATTCAAAGCAGCTATATAAATCTAATGACTAAATTAGGATGAAGTGAAAATATTTTCGATAATGAATCAGAAATTGACCTTGAAAATCGCGATCAACCTGGCGAATATTCAATAGTAATTTTATTAAATAATAATGACGAAATAT
>CAYJDW010000256.1:0-2151 GCA_964368985.1 uncultured Myxococcales bacterium
TGATGACGTAATTTACTTAAGACTTCGCCTTCTTGAAGCAGGCGATGATTGTGCTCTGGCGTTATCGCCATTTTGAGCACTCGCTCTTGGCCATAAATATCGACCAAAAACACAACGGAACACGCGCCCTTACCCAAGCGTTTTTTAACCGTAATACCGCCATCAAAAATATCGTTTTCGCGGGCATCTGTTGGGTCTGAGAATCGATGTGCATCGGTGCGGGCCAATTCTGATTCCGCTTTTTCTAACCACTGCAAAAATTCATCAACAGAATCTAAGCGCTGCATAATGTCTGGATGAGTTGCGTACTGAACTAAATATTGAATGGACTGATTAGTACCGTTGAGTTCATCAGTAATTTGCAAACCGTTGCCTCGGCGCAATTTATCTTGCAGCTCTAAATCATCATTTGCAGGTTTTTTGCCCGTGAACAAATGGTACGCAATAGTACCGAGCGAAAAGACATCCATGTGTACGCCATCTATCGCCTCGCCTGTTAGCGTTTTAATTGCGATGTATGGACCTGCTTCTTCTTGAACTAATCGGCTTAAATGACTGAACGCACTAATTTGTTGTGTTTCAGTTTCGTACACACGTTCAGCGGTAGACCAATTACCAATTTTGATGCGGTATTTATCGCTGGTGATTTCTTTGACGTAAATACTTTGCGGACTTAACGCGCGGTGATAGAGTTTTTGGCCGTGCGCATAACGAACTGTTTCAGCAATTAGCCGTAGCAACATGATTGCTTGGGTGGTTGATAATCTGCGCCCATCCTCAAGACTCATCAGCAAGTGGTCAAGGCGATGCGCATCTGGATCGTATTCATACACCAATGCCGGGCCGTGGTCATGCGTTTGGTAATCTTTGGCTTTCAAAATCCCGGTGTGCTCAATTCCCTCTAACAAGCGGAACTCAAGTTTTGCGGCTTTTTCTAATCGCTGTGCTTCCTCTGGCTTTTTGCCATAAGTTAAATAAATTCGCACTTTTCGGCTGACATTCAATTCTGTGTGTGTAGCCAACCAATCTTGATAGTGATCATGCTCGCCAAGCAGAGATGTGAGCTGATACTGCCCCACGCGCTTAATGCGTTGCGATTCTTTAATGCCAGCTTCTTCAATAGCGCGAGACACAATCTTTGCAGTGTTATTTTGAATTTTTGAATGGCGCCAGTTTTCATCCACCTCAGCGATATCTCTGAGTAACGTATCCCTTGTGCAAACATTTAAATTTGCCGGTGGACTCAATTTGACGATGAGGTCTTGAGCAGAAAGAAACACCAACGCGCCGATGAAAGGCAAACGCTCTTTGGATGCAATAACCGAACGTTGAACCTGAAGGAGTGACGCGAGCTTTTTGGCTTTGCGATCTGCGAGCAAACGAGGGTTATCAAATACTCTGCGCCGACTATTGGGCGCAGGTGAATCCCATACCCAAGAACCAGAGTCGCCACTGATTTGCCCCGGATGAGACTTAATTTCGATTAGATACATGCCCTTTGGCGTGAGTACAAGGAGATCAACCTCATTGATGGAGCCATCTTGCGCAATAAACTCAAAGTTTGCCCATGCGCGATAGGGATCGTGGTCGGGAAGTATGGATTTTGCGAAAGCTAACGCATCCTGCTCCCACGCAAAGTTAGACGTTGTTATTTGTTTCCAGAGCTTATCCATTCAGTCCTCTTTAGCCGCACTCACAAACCTTGGGTTTATGCCTAGCAGAATGCTCAATTAATCGCCAATTTGATCTTTTAGCAGCACCTCGGGAGAGGCCATCATATCTAATTGATTTATCGAGTTATTTTCTTGGCGATATTGCGATCATGTGGGTGCTGACCCACTTCAATTATTGGCGTAAGAGTATCAGTTACGGGGTTGGATCGAAACCGTTTAAGACTGCAAAACAGCTGCAAATACAGGGTTTTTAATACGCAAGTTTTGGCTTTTCAATGGGAGCTGGCATTTGATGCCCTGACGCGGCCAACCTGATCAAATTTCGACCGAGATCACAACCTGCTCGGCGACTACAAAATGTAAACAGCCTGTGTGCTTACAGTGCGCCCAATCAATCCATCACCATCCATTAGGCAGCACATCTTACAGACCTGTAAACTCACATGGTTATATATAAAGGAGTTCATTAATTAAAGTT
>CAYJDW010000257.1:0-2126 GCA_964368985.1 uncultured Myxococcales bacterium
AGAATGAGCGACCAAGAAGTTCTTGAGCGGGTGATTTACCGCGATGGCATGATCTTAGGTTTTAATAAACCCTCCGGCATTCCCGTGCACCCGGCTAACGGCGGCAAGCATAATCTTGAGCAATATTTTCATCTGCTGCAATTTGGTTTGCCCAAACTGCCAGCGCTCGCACATAGGCTCGACCTCGGCACGAGTGGTTGTTTGATTCTCGCACGCCATGCCGAAAGTGCGCGTCGCCTTCAAATTATGTTTAGCGAAGGGCGCATTAAAAAAACTTATATCGCCATGGTGCAGGGCCTCGTGCCTGATGATCAAGGCCGCATCGATATTCCCTTGAGCAAACAATCGCCTGAGAAAAAACATTGGTGGATGAAAGCGGATCCCTACGGCGCTATCAGCGCTATAACCGACTACGAAGTCATCAAGCGCGACCAAGCTATCACGTGGCTAAAGCTTTCCCCCATTACCGGTCGAACTCATCAGCTCCGCGTTCACTGCGCCCATTTAGGTTTTCCTATCCTGGGCGATTATATTTATGGCGCCGATACTGAAGCTGCTAAAAGGGAAAAACTTCATTTGCACGCACAATCGATTGAAATACCACTCTATCCCAAAAAAGCCGCGCTACAAATCGAAGCGCCGTTGCCTGAGCATATGCAATATTCAAACGGCGCTATTGTATCGCAAATGGATGAGCGAGAATAAATTCTGGTATATCAATTTTTATACTTTTGCCTGCATCCGTCACTCCTAAATAATGACCTTTCATCGTGCCAAAACTAGTTTTTAAAGGGCAAAAACTTATATAGGAATAAGTGTCACCAGGCATAATAACGGGCTGTTCTCCGACCACACCTTCCCCTTCAACATATTCCACATTCAAAAAGGCATCCGTAATGATCCACGATCGTTTGCTAATTTGAATGGGTACTGCGCCGTCATTTCGCATGCTTACGTGATAAGAAAATACATAGAGAGATTGCTCCGGTTTCGAGCGTTCTTTTTCATATTTAGGCTCAACCATAACCATGACGTTATTGGAAGATTGGTAAAAAACCGTCATAATTTTTCCTATCCAAAGTGCCAGATAACGCGCTACAACCTTGCAAAATTGTGAGATTAGATTGTCTTGCCTGCCTCGGGCATAATAATCTGGTGCCAACAAAAAATTTTATGAGGCCGTCATGACTACCATAACAAAAATACTGACTGCATTTACTGTAGTCGTTGGTATTTTCCAACCGGGTTGTACCTGTTCGCGGGCTGCCGAAAATATCAAGCTTGATGGCTCCAGTACGGTCTATGTTATCTCCGAGGCCATCGCGGAGGAATTTCAAAAACAACACTCAGGAAATATTAGCATCGGCATCTCTGGGACAGGAGGAGGTTTTAAAAAGTTATGCAGTGGGCGGGTTGAAATAATTGGGGCCTCGCGATCCATTAAGGAGTCGGAAAAAAAACTCTGTGAGGAAAACCAGGTGGGGGCCACAGAATTTGAGGTTGCTTTCGACGGCATTGTGGTAGCGGTGAACCATGAAAATAAATGGCTCAATAATATTTCGGTCAGTACTCTCAAAAAATTATTTGAGCCCAGTGCCGAGGGAAAAATTCTTAAATGGAGCGACCTTGATCCAAGTTTTCCCGAAAAGAAAATTGAGATCTTTGCCCCAGGCGTTTCCTCAGGAACTTATGATTATTTTACCAGCGCCATCACAGGAGTCGAACATGCCTCAAGAGGCGATATGACGACGAGCGAAGACGATAACGTTTTGGTTCATGGCGTTTTTTCCAACGTCGACAGCATCGGTTTTTTTAGTTTTGCTTATTATTTGGAGAATCAACAAAAACTGAAAGCCTTGGCCGTTATCGACGATACTAAGCCAGGTGCGGAAGCGGTTATGCCCTCTAAGCAAAGTATTCACGATAAAACTTATAGGCCATTATCCAGGCCCGTATTTATTTACGCTAATCAAAAAATGCTCAATGCAACAGCGGCAAAATTCTTAAGGTTTTATCTTGAACAAAGTTCCAAAATCGCCGACGATGTGGGTTTTATTCCCCTGACTCCCGCGGACCAAAAACGCAGTCTTGATAAGCTGGTGCAATAAATGAAAACAGCTAAGCCA
>CAYJDW010000258.1:0-2123 GCA_964368985.1 uncultured Myxococcales bacterium
TCGACGGTAATGTTTATTTTCGCATTAATAAATTTCCTGAATATACCGCGCTCTCAAAGAGAAATTTAGACGACCTTTTGGAAGGTGCTCGGGTTGAAGTGGATCCGCGCAAAGAAAATCCCCTGGATTTCGTGTTGTGGTTTTCCAATAGCAAATTTCCCAATCAAATCATGAAATGGCCTTCGCCCTGGGGGGAAGGTTTTCCGGGCTGGCATATTGAATGCTCAGCTATGGCGTCTAAATATTTGGGGGACCACTTTGACATTCATTGTGGCGGTATTGATCACATTTCTATCCATCATTCTAATGAAATTGCCCAAAGCGAAGCCAAAACTGGCAAAAAGTGGGTCAATTGGTGGATGCACGGGGAATTTTTGGTCTTACAAAAAGAAAAAATGGCTAAATCAGCAGGCAATTTTTTAACACTGACTACCCTTATTGATAAGGGATACGATCCGCTTCATTATCGTTATCTGTGCCTGGGTGCGCACTACCGCTCGCAACTGTTATTTAGCTTTGAAGCTTTAGATGGGGCACGGAATGCTTTTGAATCATTGAAAAATCGAGTGCTTAGCTTCAAATTAAATCCTGAACCCGGCAAAAATCCTGAACGCACGGGAGAGCTAAGGAAAGCATTTTTTGGCGCCATGCAAAATGATCTCGATACACCGATAGCTTTGTCGATTGTGTGGGAAACGCTGAAAGATGCGAGGCTTTCCAATAATGAAAAACTTGAGCTTATGCGTGATTTTGATGTGATTTTGGGGTTCAACGTCGACGCCTTTCAAGCGCCTATTCTAGAACCTGAATCCATGTCGCTCATCGAACAACGCGAGGCCGCTCGCACCAATAAAGAATGGGCCCAAGCTGACGCCATGCGGGACCAACTTTTGGCGCAGGGAATTTGTATTAAAGATACTAAAGATGGCACGAGATGGTATTTGCTGAATAAATAGCGCTGTTTTCATTAAGC
Organism: uncultured Myxococcales bacterium; assembly: GCA_964368985.1. Classification (GTDB taxonomy): domain Bacteria; phylum Myxococcota; class UBA727; order UBA727; family JABDBI01. The sequence goes on from CAYJDW010000258.1 coordinate 974, forward strand.
TCCCTTTGAAAAGGCGTTGTTGCATTGTTGCGGCCCATTCTCCCTCAACAACTCCTCGCCCGCTTGCGGGAGAGGGAGCGTAGTACATAACTTTTTGTCTTAAAATCTATTTATGTAACAACGCCTCTTTAAAGGGGGAGGCTCGAGCGCTTAAGCGGCCCAGATTTTAGGCACAAAAAAAGCACCTAAGTTGTAGGTGCTTTTTCGTTAATGACATCTCTGATTATGGCAGATCGATGGGCCTTTTGTCAAGAAAAAAATTTTACCAAAATAAAAAAAATGCAGCTTCCGAGAAAAGCCAGTAAATAAGCCACCAAACAATGATTATTTGTCCGAAAGATATCTTAGTGATAAGGTTTTAGCATGAATAAAGCTGAAGAAAAAAATGTTGTCATCCTTTTTGTGAACCAAACTATCTCTTATGAAAGTGCCAAACAAGACCAATACACGTATTTGAGTTCACTTGCCCGCGATCAAGGCCTGGTCATCACCGGTTGTTTTGCGGTGCCTGAAGAACAATTTGTGTTGGGCTTTTCCCATGCGATGACTTCGTGCTTAAAGCATCAAGCTAAAATATTGATGTTGGATCAGGCCAGTTCCCTTTTTTTTAATTATCAAGAATTGAGCGAAGCCCTTAATTCCCTCACTACTCACAACATTTCGTTGATGCTTGGGGATTTTCTCATTAGTCCTAATTATCTTGCCGTTTTTTTGACCATGCTTAGGGCCAGTGCAGGAGCAGAAAAAAAGGCGCGTTCGGGACGCATAAAAAATTCACTGCATCTTTTGAGCAAAAAAGGCGTAGCATTGGGGGGGCGCAAATATGGTTCGAACCCCGAGGAAGCACGTATTATTCGTCAAATATTAGAGCTTCACAAAGATGGCAAAAGCCTAGAAGACATCTGTCTGATGTTGGCAGTTAATAATATAAAAACCTTACAGAATAAAAAATGGTATCCGACCACTGTTAAACGTTTGATAGAACGCCATAAAAAAACCTGAAATTTGCTTAAATATCTATTTGTTAAGATAGTTAATTAGTGTATTTAAATTGGGGTAATTGTTATGATGAGAATATGTAACCGAGTGGTTATAGTAGTGTGCTTGTCACTGATGGTCATTAACGCTTATGCTTGTGAGAAAAACAATA
>CAYJDW010000259.1:0-2114 GCA_964368985.1 uncultured Myxococcales bacterium
CTTATTTCTTTTTCCAGCGTTTTTGCCAATTGTTCGCCCCATTCCATTCCAGCACGATTCGCCTCTAAAGATAATTGCGGAACGACTTTAGCATATTTCTGACCTACAGGGGTGTAATAAAATTTTATTAGTTCTTCCAAATCCTCACTTGAAAGATACTTCTGGTAAAGTGGAACTAATTTTTTTTCGCGATACTCAAGTCTGCTATTATGGACAACCAACTCAAGATTTTTCCAATCATCCTCCTCCACGTCTGGATATTCCATTTTGGCTGCTTCAATCAACTTAACCATGAATAAATCGGTGGTTGCTGTACTCCCTGTAACTTCAAGTAATTCATTGAGCATTTCCAAATAATCACTCTTCCCTTGGGCCTGGATGGAGCTTGTGACTATCATAAGACTTAAAAATGCGACGCATATTCCTTTCATGGAATAAAGGTAAGGTTTAATAACGCTCTCCCTTCCCCCCTTTTGTCATGTGATCATTAGTACGAGAATGATTTTCTAAAGAAGGGGGTGATTAGATTTTCCTAGAGACACAGATATTGCTTTTCCTTTTGCTTTTTCTTACAACTCACCCCCGGCCCCTCTCTTTTTGAAAAGAGAGCTGTCGTACGCACATGCTTTTTCTAAAGAGAGTTATACCGTTAAATTTCAAATTGTTTGGAAAATATTTTTATATATTTTCACCTTGGTTCATGCTCAGGATCCCGCACGAGTCCGGCATCGCCGGCTTGGGACATGGCATGAACCTTTCTTTTCTTAGTAGCTATTCTGCTAATCGGGGCTTCAAGATCAAATTTTTGGATTCTTCTTTTATTCTGTACCTCCTTTAATTCATCTTGGGAAGCCGTTTGCAGGCTTCTATTTTGATTGTGCACATCTACGTTAGCATCGTAAGGCAATTCATTAGTCAATACACCCCAGACCACTCTAATCATTTTATGCATGATTACACCGAGAGCTTGCTTATGATTTTTACCCATAGCTCTATGTCGTGCATAGATTGAACGCATATGTTCATCCGCCATAACTGCACTATTGGCGCACATAAACAATATTGCTCGAATAGCGGGCCGTCCTTGTTTACTCATCCGTGACACCATTCTTTTATCTCCACTCATTTTAATGACCGGGTGCAGCCCAAAATATGATGCTAATTCTTTTGGAGAGGCAAATCGGCGAATATCCTCGATATGTATCATAATGGCTGATGCACTGTAGGAGCCAATGCCTTTAATCGTTTCAAGCAAGTCCTTTTCTTTTCCACTGCAGTTTTCAGCCAAATACCTCTTTAGGTTCTTGACTTTTTCTTGCTTTTGGGCTACATCTTCTGCCATTTGAGCAATCAAAAACGCATCCGTTGGGTTATGTCGACTGCCTATCGTGGCTTTCGCCTTTTCCACTAATGTTTGAGCTTTTTCAATGGTAATTCCCTTTATTCTAGCGAGTTTTTCGGGTTTTGCTTTGGCTAGTTTCTCAGCGGAAGGATATAAACTCAATAGCTCAAGCACCCAGTTAGGGATGCCTTGCTTGCAAAAGCGCTGGAGTTCTGGAAAACTACTATACAGGAGTTGCTTTAACTCATTGATCACCTGAGTCTTTTGCTTTTTGACAAGTTCCAGATGATTGTGCAAGGACCTAAAGGAAGTATAATGGTCGCTTCGGACACGATAATCCACTTGGTCTTCAAACCTCTTTAAATAACTTGCAATCTCTCTGGCACTTTCGGCATCGGTTTTATTTGCATTTAACATGGCTTTCGATGCGTTTTTGACTACAGATGGATTTAACCTTGCCACCCGAATTGAAAGCGTAGAACTAAGTTTTAATAATAGTGCATACCAGTTGTCTTCAAATCCGCCTGTGCTTTCGACAGCACAATCAACATGAAGGTCAGGATGCCGCTTGTAAAGGGTAGCAAGCCAACTTGCCAGATGCTCATGCCCTTGTCTGGTGTCATCCAACTGAAATGTTTGATCCACTTGAATGAGCTGGTCTGAGAGGAGAACAAAATCAGCATATCCTTTGCTGATGTCAATACCGAGATACCACTTCATAATCACTCATGATTTAAATGTTTGTAAAATGCCAGGCATCACTTATCCTTAT
>CAYJDW010000260.1:0-2108 GCA_964368985.1 uncultured Myxococcales bacterium
TGTTTTCGTTTCTCCACCCTCTCCCCGAGCCCTCTCCCGCAAGCGGGCGAGGGAGGGTGGTGCATAATTTTTTGTCTCAAAATCTATTTATGCGACACCGCCTTTTCAAAGGGGGAGGTAGGGAGGGAACGGTACAAACTCCGGGGTGGGTGAATATCCTCCTCGCCAAATTTAATAATTTTAGATCACTCTTTAAAGATCACCTGCCTCGAAAAGTCATTCTTGTTAGATTGACCCGTCAAAAAGATTTCAGTGGGTGAATCATCATGAAGAAGCTATTGATTGTGGGTTCGTGTAGCGCGGTGGTGATATTGATCTTGGGGGCAGCCTGCGCCAAGCTTAGTGGGGGCGAGGCGAAAGCGCCTGCGAGTTTTCCGTTTGGGAAATGTAGTGAAAGCGCTCACGTCAAGGCTGGGGGCGAGGGGGGATGTTTGGAAAGTCATTCCTCAGACCTCCATAGCGAGTTATTTTTGCGGGTTATCAAGAAAAGAGATCGCCGTGTCTTGGTTTAATACAAAACTTTATTGGTTTTAGCAGTCCAAGCATCGAAGACCTTGATGCAGTCATCACGCATAACTTGCATCATCGGGACATCTCTTTGATCGGCGGCTTTCTCGAGCTCTTCATAGAAGCGGCGATCATCGAAGTTTATTTTGGCCGCATCAAACCTCGTTGCACCAAAATAGATGCGATCGAGGCGAGCCCAGTATATAGCTCCCAAACACATGGGGCAGGGCTCGCAGCTTGTGTAGATTTCACAGCCCTGCAAAGAAAAATCCTTTAACTTAAGACAAGCTTGCCGAATGGCGCAGATTTCTGCGTGCGCCGTGGGGTCCAAATCGGAGGTTACGTGATTTGAACCGGTGCCAATTATTTCATCGCCTTTGACAATGACTGCGCCAAAAGGGCCTCCGTAATTTTTTTCCATGCCTATTGCAGCCTGTTCGATGGCTATTTGCATAAATCGTGAGTTCATTATTTTCCCTGTTCCAGAAAAGCTTCGGGTTTTAGAGCCCGAAGGATGACTTCTTCATTGGCTGGTATCGGCAAATGAGGCAATTCTTTTGTTTTATAGGCGAGAGCATTTTTTAAGGCATTCCATACCGAAAAGCACAACATGAGGGGAGGTTCACCCACCGCCTTGGTACCTCTAATATTAACGGTGTTGTGGGGGTTTTTCACCAATTCGATCTTAAAAATCCGGGGAATGTCGTGGATGCTTGGGATTTTATAAGTGCTCGGGGAGTGTGAGAGCAGCGCACCCGCTTCATTGTAATAGAGCGATTCGCTGGTCATCCAGCCCAAACCCTGAATAAAGCCCCCAGCGATTTGACCGCGATCAAGCGCGTCGTTGATGGGGGTGCCTGCATCCATGAGAATATCGGTGCGTAAAACTTTTATTTCGCCCGTCCAGCGATCGATTTCAACTTCTGACGCCGCTACACCTTGGGTGAAATAAAGAAAAGCATCGCCCTGGCCAGTGATTTTATTGAAGCTTAGGCCCGGAACTTTATAAAAACCATATTCGCTTAAGGCTACGCGGCTTAAATAGGTGGCATTAACAAGAGCGCCAAAATCCACCCTTCGAGAGGGATCCGCAGCTGCGTACACTTGACCCTCTGAAAAAATAATTTCTGGGTCATCCCTATCATCCACCACGAGCTCTGGTGTCGATGCTAAAGCAGCCGTATGCTCGGGCCAAAGAGCTGGATCAAGGGCCATGAGTTGGCGAAAAATACTTGCAAGTCGACTCTTAATTTTTTGGGCGGCGATGACGGCTGCTGTTCCATTTAAATCAGTGCCACTGGATGCGGCGGTAGGAGAGGTGTTGGCGCTTTTATCGGTGCGAGTAGGCATGACACGAACGCGGGTTTCTTCGACGCCAAATAATTCAGCCACCAAACTTTTTATCCGAGCTTGTATGCCTTGCCCCATCTCGACGCCACCAGTGGCAACCTGAATGCTGCCGTCGCGAAAAATATGGACCAGAGCGTGGCCCTGATTTAAAAAGCGTGTGGTAAAGGAAATACCAAATTTTACCGCAGTCATTGATAAGCCGCGCGGGTTATTTTCGGGGTTTTGATTCCAGCTCTCTAAAGCCAAGCGAC
>CAYJDW010000261.1:0-2093 GCA_964368985.1 uncultured Myxococcales bacterium
TTCACCCACCCATTGAATAATCCCCCAAAACAGTTATTATATACGATGAATTAGACAATTTAACAGGCAGTATTATGGCTCTAAAACCTATATTAATTTGGCCCGATCCTTTATTAAAAGAAGTAGCGCAACCCGTAACTGATTTTGGTCAAGAATTACAAAATATTATCAAAGATATCTCCGATGCGATGGATAGCGAGCCCATGGCAGGGTTATCTGCGCCTCAAATAGGTATATTGAAACGGCTTTTTATCATTGATATTCCCCCCGATCATAACGATGGAAATGGTACCAATGGCAAAGAAGTATTTGTAAACCCAGAGATCTTTCACAAGGAAGGGTCTTTCACTTGGGAAGAAGGCTGCATGTCTATCCCCGGTTTTAGAGGGAAAGTGAAGCGTTCTTATTTAGTAAAAATGCGCTACCAGAATGAGCTTGGTGAGCATAAGGAACGAGAAGCTTTTTATTATTTAGGTGGCTGCTTTCAACATGAGCTGGACCATCTCGATGGGGTTCTTTGGATCGATTATCAAAGTCCCTTAAAAAAGAATTTCGTCCGCAAAAAAATGCTAAAACTTAAAGAGCTTTCAAACGAAGGTTGATCCTCCCGCGCTAACAATACGCAACAAAGGTCTAAATGGCCCGAAAAAACCTATGCTTTAGGCTGGAAATTTAGGCCTAAGCCACGTAGTGGGTGGGCAATACTATGAGTTTTAACAAATAATAAAGGTTTGTGATTATGCACCGACGTCTTATGTTATCAATTGTCCGCTATGCCCTTTCTTTAGTCCTCGCCTTAGTGGTTGGTTTGTCTTTATTTGTATGGTGGGCCTTGGGCGACCAGCTGCCGGCTTTTTCGCAATTGGAAATAGTGGGGAACCCCGATGCTATAATTCCTCCTCCGCCAGAAAATTTAACGGTCGTTTCCTACAATATTGGCCATGCCCAAGGGGTGAAGGAACAAGCTTGGGATTTTCGTGACAAAGCCACCACAGAAAAACAGCTCAGCATGATTGCAGATGCTATGGTGAAGATGGACGCTGATATCTTTTTGCTGCAAGAAGTAGATATAGATTCCAATCGAACTTATCGCATTAATCAAATTGAATTCATCAAGCAAAAAACAGGGCATGCTTTTCATGCCTGTGCCAATGTATGGGAAAAAAATTATGTCCCCTTTCCTTATTGGCCACCTGCTCATCAACTCGGCTATGTTCGCGCTGCTAACTGCATCCTATCTCGCTATCCTCTCAGTAACCATCAACGCTTGATTTTCGATAAACCTAAATCACATCCATTTTGGTTTAACTGGGGCTACATTGATCGAGGACTTGAACGGGTGGATGTAGAGCTCGGCGACAAGAAAGTGGCGCTCTTAAATGTCCATTTCGAAGCATGGGAAACTGCCGCTCGACAAGAGCAGATCAAGGTCACCAAAAAATATATGGATGACATTAACATTCCAATTATCTTAGGCGGCGATTTCAATACGGTTTTGCCAGATGCTCCGAAAAAAGATGGATTTGCCGACGATCCGGATGCTCATTTTGACCGCGACAGCACTTTCACTTGGTTTATGGCCAATGCCCCCAATGCTCATGCAATGGTGCCTCGTAGTGAAACGAATAATGCTTTTGAACTCTATACTTTTCCAAGCAACGCGCCGGATCGACGCCTTGATCATATCTATGTGAGCGGGCCTTTGTCGTTCATTGAGTTTAGAGTGGTGAGTGAAGCGGGATTGGCTTCGGATCATTTGCCGGTTTTGGGGCGGATTAGGTTTCATACCAATCACAGCAAATAAAAGAGCTTTTTTTATTTATTGTCATCTTCGGGCTTGACCCGAAGATCCAGCAAAATAGAATTATGAAGAGATCCTCGGATCAAGTCCGAGGATGACAATTTATTTTATCAGTAGTCTTTCCATTGTTATTGTAATACTTAGACCCAACAGTTACTCAATCACCAACAATAAAGTCCCACCATTCACCGCCGTTCCCGCTGCCGAACTAATAGATTTCACGACGCCACTTTTCGGAGCTTGCAGTTCATTTTCCATTTTCATCGCTTCAATCACAACCAAGCCCTGCCCC
>CAYJDW010000262.1:0-2070 GCA_964368985.1 uncultured Myxococcales bacterium
GCAGTTTCGGACCAGATAGTTTGCGACAAAGCAAAAATACTAGCTAACAACAAAAATACTAGCTTATGTTTCATGATTTACCTGTAAATGGCTTTCGCGTTGAAAGCGGGATTAACAAATACTAAATTGCTTAATTATGCGGATCAAATTTTACACAAATTTTCTCCTTGGAATTTCGTTTAGAAAATTTTCTTAAACTCGGATAGCTTGAGCAGGCGGGAATAATCTCAGCCTCTAAGTCCTTGATTTTTTATTTTGGCGGCGACCTGCTATTCGCGTGTCGCTCGCAATAACCCTAGAGGTAGAAAGAAACCTAAGTTATTTAAGTCAGTCATTTTTGACGTTCTAAATACACACACCTATTATTAAAGACGTACGAAGCATCTTAACCGAGGAAGTAAACATGGCTCGTCCAAGCAAAACAATAATATGGGGCTTATGGTTGCTGCGCTTTGGCTTAGGTCTTTTTTTATTGCTGTGGTCTATCGACAAAATAGTGAGTCCGACGACAACCGCGGAACTATTTGCCGCCCAGTATTTCCTTGACCTGAGCCCTTCTATTGTCATGATTATTGGATCGCTGGAGCTGACCTTGAGCCTGCTGATAATGCTTGGCATGTATAGGACCCTCACCTATGGAGCAGGCCTCGTAATTCAAATAGTATCGGTTGCAGCGCATTATCCGCAATTGCTTGATCCTTTTGGAAAGAACCATTTATTTATCGCTGAGCTGTCTATATTATTTGCTTTCATCGCTTTATTTGTAATGCGGAATTTTGATACACAATGGGTACTGGCTAAAAGAAATAATATCTTCGCCAGCCATTAGAGAGCACCATGCCTGCTGGCCTAGCTGAAAATAATTGTGATACTGAGCACGACTTAAAAACGCGTGAAGAGTTTTTTAAGGTGATGCTAGCGGGCCTAAAATCTCGCTTACTAAAAAAAGAAAGGCTCTTAAAAAATCTTATTCAAGATCAGCAAAAATGTATTGAAAATATAGCTCTTCTTAGCGAGGCTGAAACGTTAAAGAACAATTTTCATCTTCTTAAAAAGGGATTAGGCACAGTGGAAGTCTTCGATTATTATCAAGACCCTCCGCTAAAGCGCCTTATCAAGCTCGATCCTAAGCTCTCCCCAGAACAAAACCTTAAGCACATGTTTAATCTTGTGAAGCGCGCCAAGCGAGGGCTTACGCATCTTCAGCCCAGAATAAATGAGGCCAATGAAGAGATTTTGCAATTAAAAAATCAAGTTGTTGCACTCAATGAAGCTGGACCTGAAGCCATTAATTTAGAAGATGTCGATGTCAAAACTATTTCATCAGGGAAAAAAAAACGCCTCAAGCGTCTGCCCTATCGAGCTTTCAGTTCTGCTGATGGAACGCCTATTTGGGCTGGGCGGTCTGCTAAAGATAACGATGAACTCATCAAATATTTTACGAGAGGTAATGAATGGTGGCTTCACGCTAAGGGAACCCGCGGATCTCACGTCGTGATTAAAAGTTCGGCTGACTCCTTGACCCTGGATATTTTGCTTGATGCCGCCATATTGGCCGCCCATTTTAGTAAACTGAGCGGCGAGACGATGGATGTCTCTTATACCCGAGTCAAATATGTAAAAAAAATTAAAGGGATGGCGGTGGGAGCAGTAAGCATTCAACGAGAAAAAAGCCTTGTCATAAAGATTGATCCCGACCGCTTGGCGAGAATACTAAACAGCGAACTCAAACCCGCTTCTTAAGCCACTCAACAGCATCACTTATAGGCTCTAATCTACGATCTTCATTATATATTTCATGAAGAAAGTCTTGGTAGATTTTTAGTGTTCGATCAGGAGCCAGACCATTTACCGCTTTATACCAAGCTGAAGCTGCCTCGCTATCGACGACGAGATCATTCCCCGCCACTTGCATAAAAAAAGGCTGTTTGATGTCCGCGGCAAGATTTTTGCTCTTCTCGAGCCTACGAAGAATTTGCCCGAAGGCGCGAATCGAGAGGCTTTTTAGGACCAGAGGATCAGAATCATAGGCCGCGGCGAAACTCTGATCCGAGGAGAGCTGAACGCCCC
>CAYJDW010000263.1:0-2068 GCA_964368985.1 uncultured Myxococcales bacterium
TGCAAACGTTTTTCGGCTCGAACTCCATAGGCAAACACAGATGCTCATAGCCGCCCTCTTTAAGTACAGCTCCTGCCAAATCATGCATGTGCAAGCGTTGCATGATGATAACTCGCGCAGACTTTTCAAAATCAACAAGCCTGCTTGCCATGGTTTCATTCCACCACTCTAAGCAAGAGTTAAGTATGGTCTTGGTAGCCAGCGCCCCACCACGGGCATCCTGCGGCTTAATAGGGTCGTCGCAAACTTGCACGTCAGCGTGCTCGCCGGTCACCGTCCCATCGGTTGAAGTGCATAGCCGATACCCTGCATGGTCGTTCATGAATTTGATAGCGCCCCAGTTGTCTCTGAGCGGCTTAAACACATTGCCCCATCGAGCCTGATACCAATCTGACTCTATGAGGCGGCGCATACGGAGATTATCGCGCTGGCTTAATCCCATGGCATATGACGCATAGATCCATTTGCATTCGGGTCTAAAGGTCCACACCCACGCCGGCCAAAATACGCAGCACGTGAGGCTCTTCATGCAACCAGGTGGGATATTAATTACTAGCCGGTTGAGTTGGCCATTAGTGATAGCCTCCAGGTGCTCGGCGATGGCATCGATGTGCCAACCAGATATGAATGGTCGGGAGGGTTCCACTTGAGGCCATGCAAGTTTGATAAATTGGCGCAAACCACCCTTTTTAACCATGTGGCGGTCTAGCTCGATTAATGTACGATCATTAAGCATTAATTGTTCACTGTTTTTAATAGTAAGCTGCGCAAATTTTCTTGTTCTTCGAGTGAAAGTTTTTCGAAATTTTGCTGCTGCAAGAGTTCTAGATTTTGCTCAGGCTCATCGCGATTAAGACGCTCTAAGCGGCAACCAATATCAAGCAAGCGGGATAATCCCTCAGGTTTCATCGCGTATGGGGAAATATTGCCCTTGCTCGCATCGACGTTAAATTGTTGGATGAGTTTTTTGATACCTTTTTCAGCGGCCTTTTGGGCCTTGAGCGCTAAAGCGATTTGCCGCTGCTTCATGATTTTCACAGCGGCCATTTGGTGGGATTGGGTCTCTTTGTCTATATGAGCGTCCCACGCCTTCACACGCTCTTGCCAGCGATGTCGCTTTGATAGTTCCATCACTGAGGACACGTTCATGTTTAGTTGACGTGCCACTGCGTTACATGAGCGTCTTAGGCCTATGTCTCGATAGGCGATGAACACGGAGAAAGCGCGGCTGGATTCTTTTGGCTGTTGGTCCCATAAATTTTGCATCCCGCTATATTAATTTATTGGGATATGGATTGAGGCCATTTAATTGAGGTTTGGATTTTCTAGCTTACGATTTTATGCCGTTCGACTTCACTCTCTAAGGCCATTGTTCAGCCACTTCGCTATATTCAACAGAATATTCTATTATCGAATAGAATGATGGACAGCCAAGATAAATACTTGAGAAAAATACCTATGCATTACGCAAATTTCATCATGACCGGTATAGGTGGAGCTTTAGGAGCCATAGTTCGAGTGGCATTAGCAAAGATTCTGCCAACAACCTTACTAGGTGTTCCCATCTATATTTTAAGCATTAATATTATTGGATGCCTCATTATGGGCCTTCTTACCGAGTTGATGGCCACCCAATGGTCGGCATCTGAAAATATGCGCTATTTTTTAGTGTCGGGATTTCTCGGAGGTTTCACTACCTTTTCGTCTTTTGCATTGGAATTTGCTCTATTATATGAGAAACATCTTTATACTCAGGCATTAATATACAGCGCTCTAAGTTTTTTCCTGAGTATTGGCGGTTTCTTTGCAGGATTGAAATTTATCCGATTATTTTCATAAGCAATTTTCATTATCCATCTCGTCGGAGACATGAACTAAAATTACCTGGCCAACCATGCGAACGGTTTTGTACCTTTTGATTTTAAACCCTCTCAAAATGTATACTTTTTGAGAGTATCGCTTGACAGGCTCTCAAATCATCCCTCAAAATAGAATTATCACAACGTCTAAGACATTATGAGGGTAAAAATGGCGAAAGTTTTGGTAGGTTATGCGCGCGTGAGTTCGA
>CAYJDW010000264.1:0-2058 GCA_964368985.1 uncultured Myxococcales bacterium
TTCTTTAATACAGGTTTCTCATTGTTTCCATGCGTTTCGCTCATCGCGAAAAGATCACCGTATTTTATCAACCAGGCTTCGGGGATGATTGCAATTTCACCGTTAGGAAGTTTAAACTCGACTTTCTTTTTAAGAATCAATTTTCGTAAATCTTTGAACGAAATCTCATATTCACCAAATCTGATTTTTGCGTGAATGTCGAACCAGTCGATATTTTCTTTTACCTCAAGTTCAATCACGGCCTTGCCAACGAAATATTTTTTGTCGCGGTTGTCGGGCTGGCTTACTTCAAAACCAAGATTAAGTAGGTTAACTCTGTTTTCATTCAACCATGAAAACGCCTGCGCTTTTTCAACAGCGGTTCGAAAGCCACGCAGGGGAAGCCCAAGTTTTGCAAGCGTTTGAGAATATTGTTTTTCGGTTTCTATATTTCGCTTAATGCGATGGAAAACGTAGTCATTCTCTTTCTTCTCAACGGTTACACTCACGGGGCCAAAAGCATCACCACGAAAACGATGCTTTCCATATTTAAACGAAAGATCAAAAACAATTTTACCGGCCTCATCACTGGCAACACCTTCATCGTTTGATTCACCAAATAAACTTTTTATTTCTTTTGAATTTGCTGGCGGCAACTCAGAAATAGTAAGCAGCGGATGGGGGTCGTATTCGTTTTTATTTATCGAAAACCCATGAGCTTCAATATCATCGAACGAAGCTATGAGTGGAGCTACAAACCGATTGTAGTAAGTCTCTTCCAGGTTTTTCGGGATAACTACATGCTTCTTGCTTAAAAACGGCAGAAGTTTTTTACCATCAACCATTTTTTCAAAGCCATATAACTTTCCATTAAATACCATCCATGCGGGGTGCTTGCAAATTAAGTAGGCGGTTGGGTTTGGTATGTCTATTCGTTTACCTTCATAGGATATGGTTGGAAAATAATTAGTGCTTTCGTTGCTTCTATTAAAATGAAATTGAATGGTGGCTCGCTTGTCTAATACTTCTACCTGGCGCCAGGTTGGTTCGCCATCGTTTCCCATTTCAAAAAGCATTTTACCGCGCATTTTTTCAAGCACGGCTGCGCGTCTTTTTTCCATGAACGCCTCAATCTGCTCTTGTAATAATTCATCGCCTTTGTCCTTATTAAATACTTTGCTGAAGAACTCATCAGGCTTCATTATTTTTTTTGAAAAATGTTTTAGCACGGCATCCTGGCTCATGCCATCCATCATTTCAATTAATTCAAAATCTCGGTCGTCAAGTCCTTTCGAAAACTCGCGGGCGTTTTTATGTGAGATATTTTGATGTTGATAAGTGAGCTTCCCTTTCTCGTCAAGGTGAACGATGAATGACTCAAAAATATAGCCCAAATACTCGTGCTGATAAAGCGAGTAAATGATTTGAAATGGCTGTGCTGCCGATACTTTCATGGCTAATGATTTTCCTTAAAATACAATGCCTGCAAGGTGCTTACTTCCAAAAGGAGCACTAAACGCTCATTTTTAGCATTTTACAGAATATGCAGACTCGCAAAATAGACAATTCTACTCAGTATTTTATGTGATTTTGAGCCAAAATCATGCTCATTAATTACATGCTATAGATTATCGATCGAGTAGGATCGTGCAGCCAGTCGTGCTGGATAGAAAGATACCAGCATTGTGATGGCGATAATAACAATAGAGGTAAGCAAGAAGTCGGTTAGTTTCATTTTGACCGGATAACTTGAAATGATAGCATTTTCCATCCCCATCCCAACTAATCCATAACTATCCTGCAGCCAGCAAATGATTCCACCTAATATCAAGCCAGCTGCAGCGCCTGAAAAAGCAATCAATGCGCCCTCACTTAAAAAGATCTTTCGTATAAGCTGCTCTTGCCCGCCCATAGCAATAAGTATTGAAATATCTTTTTTCTTATCGAGGGCTAACATTAATAATGAAAAGAAAATGTTGATGGATGCAACCAATACAAGCAGCATTAAAGCAACGGCTGTAAAAAGTTTTTCTATTTTTAGTAAGCGATAAATGTCTTGATGCTGTTCTTCATTGGTAA
>CAYJDW010000265.1:0-2056 GCA_964368985.1 uncultured Myxococcales bacterium
TTCCCCCAGTTTTTACCGCCATAAAAACCACAGTACTCAAGATATTTGATGAAATCGTCGACGATTTAGCTCAAGCCTGGCTCTATGCTGCCCGTGCTTTTGTGGATGCTTTCGCTGAGGCAGTGAGAGATATCAAGGATTTCATTATCGATGTTAAGAATTTGATTGCAGATGTGATGCCCGATTTTGTAAAAAAAGGTTTTTCAGCCGCTGTTGAATATGTAGGTGGCATAGGAAGCGAGTATGACCAACCATCACAAAGCCATTTAGCGCCTCAAGTGTCATCATCAGCGAACACTATCCAAAACCACACCAATCAAAACGTGAATGTCTCAGTCAATGTTAAAAGCGGTGCTGCTCCTCATGAGATTGGCACCGAGGTGACTAAAGCGTTTCGCAAAGAATTTGAAAAAGAACGCATGAATGCTTTTATGGGGGTTAACCAGTATGCAGGTTAAGAGTTTTTTTCTTAAGTTTGTTTTGTCTATTTTCCTAACAATACCATTTAGTGGTTGCAAACACTTGGGCTTGATCTTTGAGCCGCCTTCTACGCTTAAAGCTGTGGTTGAAGGTGATATCAAGGGCATGGCGATCCATTGTGAAAAAACCTTAGAGCTTGGCAATGTTCATTGGGAGGTTATGTGTAAAGTCAGCGACGAAATAGATATAAAATATCGCACCAAGAGCATTAATGATAACCAGACTAAACTTGAGATTTTGATAGACAAGCAAAGTGGCGAAACTAAAAAGACTATCGCAGCTCCCATTGTTATCGTTAGTCGGGATAAACCCGCAAGCATTGAAACGGTGACAGAAAAAGGCCGTATTGCCATCAAAACTGAGCCTATGAGATGAAGTCTCTAGCTCAGGAAATATCGCTCTTTTTTACCGATAAAGAGTATCGGTTAGGAGAAATCATTATCGATGCGGTAGTGAAAGAAAGCCATGACCTTCGAGCGCAGATTTCAGAGCATCCGACGGAGCGTGGTGAGAGCTTTGTTGATCATGTATGTAGCCTGCCCACTACTATTCAGATTGATGGCATCATTTCTAATACTCCGATGACATGGATTGGAGTAACGGCACTAAAATCCCTGAATAATTATTTGAACGATCAATCGAATGATATTGTTGGCTCGGCCTTTAAGAAGCTTGAAGATATCTTTGCCAAGCGTGAACCCATCACTATCGTGACCTCACTTAAAGATTATGACAACATGGTGCTCGAAAGCTTAAGCGTTGAGCGGGGGGGAGGTACTTTTGAGTCATTGCATTTTAGGGCAACGGCTAAACAAATTCGCACTGTTGAGCAAGCGACCATACATATCCCCCCTCAACCAAAGCCCGAGCGCGCTAAGTCTAAGCAGAGCGTTGGTAAACAGGAAACTAAAGTTGCATCACCTGAAAAACAATCGATGCTTAATGCCGTAATTGAATGGATGAAAAAATGAATATGCTAGAAATTACCATCGCATCTTCAGCGCCGCATTTCATACAAGAAAACCAGATTTTCCAAAAAACCTTTTTTTTAGAGTTTGAATGGGTCGCAAGAGAAGATTTTTGGTTACTTCATATTAGTGATGAAAAACAAGAATATTTAGCCTGTGGGATAAGACTTCAACCTAGATGGCCTCTCTATACTCATCATGAAGCCAAAAAATCATTTTCTCTTATGCTTTTAGGAATAACGAATAAGCAGCAATTAGGACGCGAGACTTTAAGGCAATACTTTAGCTTGGTAGCCTATGAAGCTCTTTGACCGTGTTGTAGAAATCACCGTTGGCGATACTGAAATCACGGGCCTCGATATTGCTTTTGAGATAGAGAAGAATTTAGAGAAAGAACCGAATCCATGCCACATTGATATTTTTAATTTGGGAGCAAAGAATCGCGAGATTCTATCGAAGTATAAGCGCGTACCGGTGCTGATTAAAGCCGGTTATAAAGGCAATGTCGGCGTGATTTTTCAGGGTGACATGATCAGGTGTACCCACGCTAAAGAAGGACCCACCTGGAAAAGCACTCTGGTTAATGGCGATGGAGCTAAGCTCATTCA
>CAYJDW010000266.1:0-2054 GCA_964368985.1 uncultured Myxococcales bacterium
GCTCAATTGGCTCCAAAATCAGGATTTTGGGCAAAGTATTACCAAGGCTCGGGCTTAAAAGGACCACTGTATTTATTACTACAGCGCTGTAATCCTGCATTGCGCTCAATAGTACGCTTAATTAAACTCTTAAAAATTAAACTAAAAAGTATATTTTTGTCAACCATTTCAAAATATTTGTCTATCCATCATCGTAAAAAACATGAAAACAAACAATATCATATAGTTATTGTTTGTTTTCCCCTGCTTATAGTGACAGGCTCGAAGTTCATCTTTCAGGCTAAGTTTTGCTTGTAGTGAAATATGTATCTACTCTCTTATTTCTCGGTATTGAATTATATAGGTTGGCATAATTTGATTTTGATTTCTTACAAAATAGCTTCTCGTGCTATCACTATTTTTAATAATCAACAAATCATTGTTGCAGGTTGAGAATATTTGAGCCACCGCTTCGGCATTCATAATTAGGTCTTCAGAATCGTCGACAAACAACGGTGAAAAATATTTGATACTCATTACTAGAATTTGTTTTCCCAAATGATTTCTCAGCTCATAAGCGTCATGAGCAGACTTTTCAAAAGTATCTTCAAATTTCATATAATTGACACCACCAAAACGATCGAGTTTTGACCTATGGACGCTCAAATCTCGAGGAACTACATTCAATGAACCAAAAAAAGCATAGATGAGTTCAGGATTTTTAGTGCTGTCATAACAATAGCCATTAAATTTTTTAAGATATTCTAAGTTCTGGATTTGTAGGACGGAAATAACAGCAATATTGGGTGCTAAAAAAAACTCGTCATGAGGATTGAACGAATTTGGCTTGGCAATAGCTTGATTAGAGCTAAAAATTTGATGAGATACCATCATGTGGCCTTGGTTTGGGATCCAGTGCTGGGGAATATCGACCACACAACCATCAGAGCGAAGATTAACTGTATATTCATTGCCCTTTTCATCTTTCAT
Source organism: uncultured Myxococcales bacterium (assembly GCA_964368985.1). Classification (GTDB taxonomy): domain Bacteria; phylum Myxococcota; class UBA727; order UBA727; family JABDBI01. The sequence continues at coordinate 970 of CAYJDW010000266.1, forward strand.
AACAAAAGGGTGTATGGTTATGACGCTTAAGTTATGTTCACCCCATAAAATGCTCTCACCTATTGCGAAAGTTTTTCCAAGGAGCAATTTTGTTATTTGTAACCGCTCTTCGCTGCTAAGTGGATTGACTCTATTTCCCACTAAAAGCTCTAACAAGCTATTATCTCCAACTGAACACGTACGAGAGACATAATAACCAAAGTCAAGGTCCTTGGTACGAGGAGAATGCACGTACAAATGAGCTTGTAGCGCGTTAGAGAGGACCGGTGCAGCACCTGCCTCTAAGGAAATCTTTTTCAGCGCAATAATTTCAAAATAATCATTACCGCGGGCTTGGCTATAACACTTAGCTTCAATCGCAAATATATCTTGAGCATGCAAATCTTTATTTGAGCAGTTTTTAAAAAGAACAACGCATTGTCCAGGTCTCATGCAATTTTCTGACCTAGCTTCTCGGCACTCGCCACAGATTATTCTGGGAGAGCAACACGTTGAATGCTCGAGAAAACAAGGCAGTAATTCCTGGCAACTTATTTGTCGATTCTGGGAAAGCTTATTAAATTGCTCGGTGGTTTTCTGATTAACCGTCGCGTAGTCATTAGTGGCAAAATAATCGGCATCAACAGCTTCTAATGCCTGTTCAGCGTCTGCTGCCAAAAGAAAACTACTCGATAATATCGATAAAAAAAGCAAAATTTTTTTCATTTATAACTCCAATATAAAAAACAACTTAAAGGCATGGTATTCTGTCATTAATTTATGTAAATAGAGTAATCATTAATTGACTGTTATTGTCTTTGTGAATTTTCATAATAATAATCATCAAAAGCAGGATATGCAGCCAAATTGGTGGCTGAATTATGCATTATAGTCAAATTTTGTTGGGTAAATATGGTGTAATATAAAACCACATACGAAGCTAATAGGGATTTCAATCAAGCAATTATATTTATGAATGAACACCTTAGTTAAGCTGAAAAATTTAAAACTATTAACAAATACCGTCGTAGAATTTTTGAGGATAAGTAAGATAAACCGCTTTTTTTCATTTTACCCATCTACCCAAGGCCTATAATTTGGAGCCA
>CAYJDW010000267.1:0-2054 GCA_964368985.1 uncultured Myxococcales bacterium
CCTTTATATTCGAAAACCGGAAGTTGATTATATCTACCACTTATTCCGCATCAAGGTAGCCACAAGACCCGAGGTTCGACTATCATCTGAGCATCAAAATTATCGATGGGTGTCCGCAGAGGAAATGAAAATGATGCCGATCATGATTGGTGGCAAAGAAGCCTATGCGCATTATCGAGCGCTAGTAGCCAAAAAACGCATTGGCGCAAGCGTCAATGCTTATCTCATCTTAAAACAAGAAGACAAAATCTTGCTGCATTTGAGAAGAAATACGGGCTATTGCGATGGAATGTGGAGTTTGATTGCAGGCCATGTAGAAGATGGAGAATCAGCCACGGAGGGTATGATTAGGGAAGCATATGAAGAAATTGGGATTCAGATAGAACCGCTGCAACTAAAAGCTGTTCATATGATGCACCGAAAAACAAATCGGCTCAATGTAGATGTCTTTTTCGAGTGCTCGTCCTGGGAGGGCAGTATCATCAACTGCGAACCTGATAAATGCGAGCGCATTGCATTTTTTTCCTTGAACGCACTGCCATCACACATAGTGGATTACAATGTCACAGCCTTAAAAGCTATTTTGGAAGGGAATTTTTATTCTGAATGTGGATGGACACCATGATTTTAAAGAAAGAGTTTTATTTCATTCGTCATGGGCAGACGGATCATAATATTTCAGCAGAAGAAAAAATTGATCTCCCTGCTCATATCACCTTAAATTCTACAGGTTTAACTCAAGCCAACGGAATCGAACCGATTATTGCTTCTTTACCGATTAAGACTGTTTGTTGCAGTCCCTTTAAACGTGCTCAAGAAACCAAAGACATCGTTACCTCTAGACTGTCGGCCCACCACTGCGAGATAGAGGAGCTAGGTGAATGTTCCGGTCTAATATGGAAAGAGATGACCTCTCTTGGAACAATGGCTTACTTGCAGGCCAAAGACCCTGTGCGTAAATTCATGCAGCAAGTGCTCAAAGGGGTAAATCAAGCGCTCGAGCAAAAAGGTCCCGTACTAATTGTTGCGCATGGCGGCGTCCATTGGGCGCTCTGCTGCTTCTTAGGGGTGGAATGTGAATGGGTCATTAATAACTGCGTTCCCGTTCATTTTACAGTTGAAAATGAAAAATGGAGTGCCCGAAGGCTTATATGAATAATAAATGTCACACAGTGGAATTTGTCGATACACTTCCTGAAGAAGTGGAAGAAAAAATGCGCAAAGATCTTGTAGAATATGAAAGTAGTCATGGCATTGATGTAAATTACAAAAAATTTGCGGTTATTCTTAGGGATGAAAAAAGAGAAGTGCTTGGTGTTCTCAATGCCTTCACTGCATTTTCAGAAGTGTATATTGATGATATGTGGGTCTATACGCCTTTTCGCGGGAAAGGTTATGGGAAAAAATTACTGCAGGCGCTTGAAAATCACTTCAAGGGCAAAGGATTCAATAACATCAATCTCGTTACAAGTGCATTTTCAGCACCAGGATTTTACAAGAAATGTGGTTTTACCGTTGAGTTTGTAAGGGAAAATAAAAAAAATCCAAAACTCACCAAAACATTTTTTATAAAATACTTTGATGACGAGATACAGACGCAGGGCATTTTAAAAAAAGAAAATGGATGTTCCTAAATATTATATTCGCGAGTTCGTCTGCGATTGTTCAAGAGACTAACACTCCAAATCAAAAGCAATACATGTTTGAGATAGAACACCTTAGATCTCTATCCGAACTCATAAAGACGTATGATATTCCTGGTTTGTCATTGGCATTGATCTCTGACCAAGAGATCGTGACTTTTGAATGTGGAGTTAAGAATAGCATTTCTCTAGATCCTGTAACCTCTTCCACTGTTTTTGAGGCAGCTTCTTTAAGCAAACCGCTGATTGCCTATGCAGCCCTAGAATTATGTGAAAACGGGCTCCTGGAAATGGACCAACCTCTGAGCGCCTATTTACCAAGCCCAGAATCTGAAGACCTGTTTTTATCTGCTGTTACTTTGAGGCATGTTCTCTCACATACTGGAGGATTTCCTACTGCGAATCTAAAAC
>CAYJDW010000268.1:0-2050 GCA_964368985.1 uncultured Myxococcales bacterium
AATCAGATTCACGCTGATGGTTAATTCGACTAAAAAAGGAGTCAGCATAAAGACGTCCTGGAGCTCTGGGAAGCTCGGCACAAATATGTCGATCTCCGCTCCAGTAAGCATTTCTAAAAAAACCACGGTGAAAAATATAAGTTTAAGACGACCGGGTGAATTTATGGAAGAGTTAGAAGTGCCAAAGTCGAGTCCACAGAAATTACTCATGATTTTACCTGTTCGTTAGATGGTCATGTCAATTTCTGAAGTCGCGAATTGTAAATTTCTGGATTTCTTCTGTCAATACTGTCCGAAATCAATTTGAGTTTCTTCATAATTTGGATATAAGGGCCCAAAAAATCAGGTTTTCCGCAACTCGGACTAAACCGCTTCTTGAAATGGTGCGCCCGAAACCAAGCCTCAGAAGTGACCTCCGTGCCGTGCGTGAGGATCTGCTTAAGGACACCGGCTTCTCGCCCGAAGAAAAGGCCCTCATTAGAGCCCAGTCGCTCTCACCAAATGCGCCTTTGCCTTCATGGATGAATTTCATACGCTTCCGCAAAGCTTTAGAGAGGCCCACAATGCTTGCGGTCCCATTGGCAGCAAGCCTCTGGCGGTGATCGTTGCGGTAAAAGTCCTGACCATGAGGCCATCGCTGGTTCTAAAGATAACGCCGAAATTATGAAAAACGATTGGACGCGTTTTCAAAAGAATTTGGCGAAGCTTTCCAACTCGACTTATCGGGTGGCCGAACAGAGTGCCCATAATATTCCCTTGGAGCAGCCACAGATTATAGTTGAGGCTATTGAGGGGATCGTTGGGAGGATGCAGGCCAGGCCATGAGTGAAATGGTTCCAAGTCATCTCATCAAATTAGTTGTCATAGTACTTTATGGCTTTTGATATCAAATCATCTAGAATGAATTCCTCTTGAAAAATCATGCTTTCTTCAATTTTTTCTACCTCTAGCAAATATTTTATTGCAACCCAGTATTTAAAGTATTCTATATTATGTATATTATATTCTGATTTTTTCTTATCACTTAAAACAGCTATACCTTCTTCAAAAGTGTTAAACATTGTACCACCACCAGCGATATATTCAGCATAGCCTTCCTCCTTCCAGAGATAGCCCAATTGAGAAAATTCATATTTCTTAAAAAATGGCCCAAATCTACTTTTTAGGTAGCCAAACTGTTTTTCGATTAGAACATGAGTAGCTTCATGAGCAATAACATTAGACAACAGCCTTGTGCCGCCCATTCCATCTTGCGAGCTATTTGTTTTTATATCACTTCTAAAAATATAAATATTATTGCTTAAATATTGAACTGTCCACCCATACCCTAGTTTACGAAACTGAAAAGGTAATAAATTATACTTATTAAAGTCACTTCGCAAAAATATTTTTAATTTTAAATTAGGTCGATAAAAAAATGATTTTTTAATCAATACTTCTGCCTGATCTAGGATTGCAATAGTCTCATCAGGTAAAATTTTATCATAATAAACTAAAAAATTTCTATATTCTAATTTATCTTTAAAATAGTACCACTGTGGATTTGCAATGGCCATTAGAAAGGCGACAATTAAGACAACAAAAGACGACAATAGGATGAGTACTTTAGTTTTCATAATGGTTTTCCAATTTTATTAAATCTCACCTGTTCGTCCTGTCCAGGAGGAGTCCAAATAAGCTCATCAGCCGTGAACTCATGCCTGCCTCCCTCGAGATCAAAAAATATATTTTCACTCTCGGGGAAAATATCAATCGGCTGTGGAGGTTATCCATTGAATCGACAATGGCTAAATGCCCTTCTCGTTCAATGACCGAAACCACGAATCTAGGGCCTGAATAAGAGATGCCAACGCGCTTTTTCAGAAGCTCGAATTTGATATTAGACATTTCTTTTTCAATAGGTTTATAAGCCTGCCAACCATAGACATCATCGATCTTTTTTTCCAATCCATCGATGACATGGTACCCACGGGAAGAATTGGTCATTATGACGGTTAGCCCATTAAGGACTTCTTATCTCATTACTCGAAGCTCCACTTATAAGCATTCC
>CAYJDW010000269.1:0-2042 GCA_964368985.1 uncultured Myxococcales bacterium
GGTTTTTTGCTTGTTCAATCAATTCCCCTGTGAAAAAATCGGTTCTCATTTTCATTGATAATAACTGATTTAAATATTCATATTTTTTGCTGTCTATTTCAGTCAAACAAATTCCAAATGATTGTATTTTTTTAAATACTGAAATTAAATTTAATAACACCGTATTGGTTGATGCTTGAACTAATACTTGTGCTCCAGGATTTACACCAGGGACAATAGTTCCAGGCTCACCTTCGCGGCAAGAACGTAAAACTAAAACATGATGGAATTTCTGAAAATCTCGGCCAGCCGATCGATATTCAAGACCAAATATTTGCCCTGGTAAAAACAAATGTTCAGTAGCATTTAGTAATGAAGACTCGAAATTTAAAACTTGTCTTGTGATTTTAGGACAGCCAAAAAGTAAATTAAAACTCAGCGAGTTTTTCTTCTCAAAAGTGCTAGCCAGAGTGTAGAGTGTTTCTGCTTGCTGTATATCGTTATTGGAAGGCATAGATGAAATCCTCGCTAGCAATCCTTATCGCATTTCTTATCTTGGGCCCCCTCATGGCAGAAGAAAGCCCCGACCTGAACAGTGAGGTTATCCTACCTGCCTCTCCGCCACAAAAGGTTTTTCGTAGATTCCAAAGCGATTTTGACTTTCATCACGACCGGGGTTTTTATTTTTCAGCAGCTCTCGGACCACAATGGAACCACTCTATTGATAAACCAAACGCTAAAGGGGTGCGTTTTGGTGGTAAAGCTAATGCCGGCTTTTTTGCGGCTGAGGGTTTTGCTTTGTTTGGGTCAGTCTGGGGAAATTTTTTAGAGTCTGCGAGTATAATCGCCGGCGGTCCAGGAGTAAGCTTTTTATTCGATTCTACCAATATCGGTGTTGATTTCACATTGGGATTAGCACGGGCTTTTAACCCTGTTCAACGGGATAATATCCATGATTTTGCTGAAACAGTATTGGCAGCCAATCTGGCGCTTGGCAAATATTGGTGGCTTTCGGGTAAAACAAGCCTGGGCATATCACTCGCATCGGGAGTGCATGGGCTCACTATCGCGGAAGGTAAACTAAGTTCATTTGGATGGAATGCAGGGCTTGGGCTCACCTTTTTGTTTGGTTAGGCGGCCTTCTTGATAAAGCGTACATCTAATTGAGCACCTAATGCCCAGGCTATTTTCTCCAACATATCGATACGGGGCCAATAATTGCCGGTCTCGAGCCTTGCGATAGATGGCTGCTTGGTGCCTACCAGTTCAGCAAGTTGAACTTGCGTCATATGCTTTTTTTCCCGAAGAGCCTTAACCTTGTGAGCTAACCTCAAGCGTTCATGCTCAAGCTCATAGGCCATAGCGAACTCGGCATTCTTCATTTGTTCTTTAATAAGGCTGCTTAAATCACTGCCTATATATGGATTATTCATCTTTTTAGTCATGTTGACCTCTGAGTACCAAATTCATTCGTTGTTTAGCCAGTTTTTTCTCTTTTTGAGGGGTTTTCTGCCCTTCTTTTTTAAACGCATGAAGCAGAACCATAGTCGGACCGGAAATGATCACATAAAAAATTCTTTGAACCGGCAACTTGATTTCCCAAAGCTTGCCTTCTATGGGCTTTAAAATCACAACCGTGCCATCGAGCCCATTTTTTTCGATATCCTCTAAGGCTGTCGTCACCTTAGCTGCCTCACTTTTTGTGAGTGACAAAATATATTCTCTCACAGGTTCTTTGCCTGAGGGCTGTTTAAAATGGACGATTCTCATATTATGAGATATAACATAAATGGTATATCACTGCAAGTTTAATTGGGTTGGGCCGCTACTTTAAAAATATCAACTGATTTGGACTTGAAGTGGGCGTATAACCGGATTACCACCTGATTTTTCCAAATAGGTCCAAAAAATATCACCTTTTTGCAAAACTTCGTTTGCGTTCATTCTGCGGCAAATCCGAAAAAACACTGATATTATTATGGCTTTCTTCGCTTTCATGAACATTGACACGATATTTAAAGTTAGCTTTAGGCATTTCAGACAAGAATATTTTTTTTGTCGTG
>CAYJDW010000270.1:0-2030 GCA_964368985.1 uncultured Myxococcales bacterium
GCTTTCCGTCTTGTTAAAGAACTTCTGATCGTAAAAATCAGAGATAAAGAATCAATAGATTATTTATCTCTGCGCTCTACTTGTTGCCACTTTTCCTTTTTAAATCCGCCCACCCCGTCGGTGAGGCGCGCATCATACTCTTTTGAGAATATCTGTCAAACATTTTTTGCGTCTTCCACGACTTTAAATAGATATTCAAAAGTTACCCACCACGCAAATATGCATGGAGGGTACTATTAAGGTCCGCACGTCATTCAACCCAAAAATTCTTGACCCATAGGGCAGGTTTAGCGAAGCGGTACCACTTACCTGTCTTGCCAGCTATTGCTTCATCAGGGTGCGGATGACCATGAAAAACTATTATTTTTGCGCCTTGTGGAATACTTGGCGCACTCCATAATGATTTAGGTAAATAGTGCATACAATGCCGCTTAAAACTGCGACACCAAGCTTCCGGCCAATAAGAGAGCGCTCCTTGCGTTAAAAGCGCTGCCGATAGGTACTCTTGTTCATTGCGGAATTTCCGTTTAACGCCTTCGAAATCAGCTTGAAATCCAGTTAAAACCTGAGAATGCTCGCCCACATTAAATCGGTACACAGAGGAATTGCCCGTACCATCCCTCTTTAGCCAATCTTTTATAATAATTACAGATCCAGACAACTCAAAAAGCTCATCAATCGCTGAGACAATTATAAGATCCAAATCCAAAAAAAGTGCTTGACCCTGGATGTCATAAAGCTCCTTCCTGAACGTCACAAGCTTATTCCAGCCCCGCTCAGGCCCATTTAGATTAATCCCAATCGATGGTATCGGAAAAATCTCCACCTGATCTGAAATTCCTGCCGAATTGTCGGTTAAGCAAATAAAGCGAAAAGGAATGGAAAGATTACGTGCAACCATTGAATACAAGCGATTGACGTATTCGGGACCATATTTTGCCCCCCATTTCATGCAGATGATATTGACCATTCAGAACGCCTTAGAAAAACACCCAATACACAACAGCCGCAAACAGCACGTATTTCAAGACGTAATAGACACGACGATTTTTACTTTTAATTTTTTACCAATTTCTCGTATTTTATAGACAAGTGAAAAACCTGGTTTAGCCAGCCAACCTTGTCGCCGGGCTCATTTTTACTTACGGCAGCACCCAGAACTATCCTGCCGAATAGACGATTTATCCAAGCTGCAGTTAAAAACCAGAAGGGGCACTCTAGATCGCAAAATAATACCATGCGCTGCTGCTGAGTTTTATTTTCGGCGTAATGAATAAATGTCTCATCAAAAATAACATCCTCTCCGTTCCACCAGACGTAGGGCTCTGAATCAACATAAATTGCGCAATCTGGGTGGACTGGGCACTCCAGCCCCAAATGGTAGCGCAGCGACCCAGAAGGGATCTCGGTGCCGCACCAACGTGGCATCAGGTGGCAATGACGCAAACACTGCAGCTTTTATGCTGGGAATCTGATTGAGCAGACCTGCAGTTTTTGGGCAATCACGCAGCGTGGACTTTAATTCAGTGCCATACCACTTCAAATAATAGCGCCGCCATCCGGTGCGAAAAAACGAGTTAATCCAATATCATCCAAGGCATCAGATGCTGCTATTTTTGCGCTTTCATTTAGTGCTAAGGCCTCATTTCGAATCAATCGCCAATTTTCGAACAGCAAATTAATTCCGGAAAAATCCTCAACATCACAATATAGGCGAGACGGGATTTTAGAAAAAAGATAGATAAGACAATTGATCGGAGAGAGTAGAGTAGCCTGATGAGACAGCCGTCTCGACAGCGTATGCCTTAGGCTGACGCGACAATGAACAAACGTACTGAAAAATACGAGCTCAGCTAAAAAATACAATCCTGCGGGTATTGCACTTAAGATTGCCATATCTCACCTGCATCTATAGGGAGGGCAACTAGTGGGGATTGATCAAGCAATGCGTGTGAACGCTTATGTCCGTGGATGCGTCGTTTAAGGAGGTGATCCAGCCCCAGGTTCCCCTAGGGCTACCTTGTTACGAC
>CAYJDW010000271.1:0-2029 GCA_964368985.1 uncultured Myxococcales bacterium
GTTGCATAGGAAAAACTGTCTACTTTTGAATCCCACTAAAAATGGGGGGATTACCGTTGTGCTCTCGTAGGTACTTTTATAGTGCTGTGTGTTTTGCTCTTTTAAATTGGGTAAAATACATATAATAGAGATTAATAATAATGTTGAAAAATAAATTTATTATCCTGCTTTTCGTATTGCTTGGTTTTTCCTCCCATGCCGTCGACACCCATAGGCGCTATTTAGAGAATACTTCTACCTATAGATGGGCAAATAATCTTGCATTAGTCTTTGGATTAGGTTCGCTGGCTTGGTCGGCCTATGATTTTCTTAAAGACAGCGACGACGATTCGACTCAGGAAAGCCTTTTGACCTTATCCACTATTGCTAAAGCAAGCTGTTCAGTTGTTGTGTCGCTATGTGCGTCAAAAATCTGTCGGCTCTTGCCTCCTTTAACGAGCCATTTCAGCACAGAAAAAACTAAAGAAAAGGATGCTTTTGGGCGAGAGGCTGAGGGGCTATTATTGTGGGCTCAGGATAATGTCGCACGGGCAGGTACTATGTCGGTCATCTATTTTATTGGTGAGATGATACCCATGCCCATGCAAGTTCAGGGCCATTCCACCAATATGGCAGCGTGGTGTGCTCGTTATGCTAACGGCACACAAAGCGCACATCTCGAGTTCCCCATGTTTGAGGCTCAGGCTAGAGCCGAGCTTTCGATTAATTTTGTGCTCATTCCGCCCGAGAACCGTACGCTCTCGCCACAGCGTTACCTCACGGGCACTTCTGATCCCACCCAGATTGCCAAAATTCTTGTTAATCCCTTGATGGGTTGGACGCAAAAATGCCCGTCGTGTATTTTGCAATTGGGCTATGATGAAGGGCTTGAGAACTCCACAGCACTTGCTAACACGCAACAATTTATGTGCGACCAATTTAGCCAAGCAAAATTGCCCTTAGATAAATTATATCTTTTGAATCTCAGAGCTTTACCTGAGGTGCAAAAATATATCCATCTTTTGGATCCTGCCAAACTAGACGTCTATCTAATTGTCGATATATTGCGGCTCGAGCAAACTCTGCACGCGGCAAATACTCTTAGCGATATGGCGGTTTACACTGACCTGGATATTCCACCTTTTCCCATAGGGTACAGGTTTATTGCCCAGCTGCGCAGTATGTTGTTTTTCAAAAAATTCTGGTTGACGTCAGCTCAGCGTACTTCTTATGAGAATGGTTTTTTTGCATTCGCGAGCACCTCAACGCAGCCCGTAAAAAATCTTTGGCTGGCTCCCGCAATCAAAGTGCTGAACGCGAGGATCGGCGACGAGAGTGCATTACCCGATCAGGATTTTGTGTATGCAACAACTATTCTTGCTTGCCTCAGCCAATATCTTCAGCCGCCAGGTTTTGTACCAATGCTGCAAGAGATCAATCAAGAATTTGAACTTACGCCCTTGTCAGCGAGCGAGATCCAGCAATTTATCACTGACGTGAATCAGGGCAGTATCATTCACCATTCAGCAGAAGTGATTTCCAATATGGTCCGCTTATTATACCTTTATGACCTCTCAGTGTTTGAAATTGGCGGAAATCCTATTTGTCCGGTCGTAGACCTACCAACGGGAATAGCCCATCAAAGACTGAATAATTGGTAATAGGGGCTTGAGGATAAGTAACATAAACCGCTTTTTTTCATTTTTAATACCTTTTTATAGAGAAGCATTTAATGGTGCTTGAAAACGATTCATTTCCCAAAACCAGCATCTGTTTTAGATCTTGGCGTCGTTCTATCAAAAGCTTAAGCTCTTCGTGGTTCTTATCGGCTCTTTGATATAGTGCCAATCTTTCATGTCTTTCATAACCGTATAAAGAAAGCGCTTTGGCATCTAAATTATCAGTTTTGGCGTGCTGACCAAATGAACGAATAAAATTTTTAACTTTTCTCGTGTCTGCCCGGTGAACAGCAGAATTGTTATCCAGCAAAAAATCCAAACATATCGAAGGCAGGGATGAGGATCTTGATAATGTCGGTTGTCAATAAACC
>CAYJDW010000272.1:0-2012 GCA_964368985.1 uncultured Myxococcales bacterium
CTGTTAGCATTAGAAAATCCAATAGTTAAAAATTTGATTAATGAGTTTTCTAAGTGGATAGATTTTTATGCAAACAAAACCATTTCGCGCCCAAAGAAGCTAAGCGGCAAGATTTTGCTTGAAGAAGTCCCCCCTCAAGTGGGAATATTTAGAGGTTTTATTGGCAGTGATTGCTCCACTAGATTCTCCTTTCCTTATCCCAACGATCCCCATGAAAGAGTATTCTTGATAAAAAGCATAAAGAATAAAAAAGAAATATTAAAAGGCTATGTGAGCGCCATTGAAGTTTTAGTGAATAATAAGAAAGCTCTCTATGTAATTACTATCAGTGGAAGCACCGTCTCGTCTGCAGACACAGAGCTTATTCTAAGAGGACTTGAAAAAGCAAAAAACCTTCTTGGCCTAAGCCGAATTATTCTGCCTGATGAAAAAAAATTGGATGCACTAATCAATTTTCCGCCAATTAAGGCTGTCTATGCCAAGCATCTTAAAAATGGTGAATTAGTTTCTCTTTGTTACCAAGATTTTGATATTAGAAAAAAGATTGAATTATTTAAATCAAAATTCAATAATAGATTTTATGATTATGCCTTGCTAAATGATGAAGGAGTTAGCTTTTTCCTGGAAAACAACTCATTTGTGGTGAAAGAAATTTCGCGTGGCAATTTGGTTACTAATAATTTACTAGACGAATATAAAAAAGAAGACATATTTGATTTCTTAGTCACCATAAGAAACTCAAAAAAAATGTCGCAGATGCTAAATGTCTTGGAAGATAGAGAAATAAAGAATTACTTAGGCGCTGATTATTATAGTGCAATTGAAGATTTTTTAAAGACTGTTGATTCATGCTCCATCGATAGTGAGCACGCCGTGAGTGTTGCTCAATATAAAAACGCTCTTGCTCATAAAATTAGCAAACTAGGGATTAAACAGGATTATTTAAAAATAAAACCATCCTTAATGATGCCCGGTTATTTATTTTGTGTAGACGCATTTTCACTTGAAAATGCTGAAGAGGCAGCTGCATTGTCGGCAGATTTATTTATTGAGGACAGCAATGCAGCGATCTCCAAGTTGATTGATAACAATATTGACTCTCTCAAACATACAAAAGCTTTTTGCTCTTTAAACAATAAATTTCTAAAAGAACTGGAGAGTAAATTTGCAATCGACCGACATAGGGTTATCAAGATCTTTAGGCGCTTAAAACCTACAGATTCTAAGGTTCACTTTGCCTTCGCCGATGTATTAAAAAATGATGAAACAAGTTTGATTCGAATTAATGCAGCCCAAGCACTGGGAGACTTTAAGCCTAAAAATATTCAAATTCATTGGGCGCTCGCAGAGGCTTTAAGGGATAAAGATAGTGGCGTCCGCACGTCTGCGGCAGAAGCCCTGGGGAGCATTAAGCCCAAAGCACTTGAGATTCAAAAGATGCTCGCAGAGGCTTTAAGAGATGAAGATAAAAGTGTTCGCTGTGCTGCAGCCAAAGCGGTGGGAGAGATTAAACCTGAGGACAGCTCTATTCACATGATGCTTGCAAATGCTTTGAATGATGAAGAGGAGGTGGTTCGCTTTGTTGCAGCTAATGCATTGGCGGAAATTAAACCCGTGAACTTTGAGGTGCTCCTCACGATCGTTAAAGATTTTTTAGAATCAACCGCCCCCTCGCTCCGCTCACAGGTGCTGGAACAAATCAAGCCCGAAGATTTTACTCTTCAGTTCATGCTCGTAGATGGCTTAAAGGGCAAGAATTTTTTCTATGTTTACAAAATTTTACGGGCAATAAAACCTGCAAACCCCGATATTCACATGGCCATTATTGAAGTGTTAAAAACTGAAAAAAGGAAAGTAGTTTATAAGATGCTCACCAATTTAATGAGAGAGATTGAGACTAAGTATAAGTAAGATTAAGGCCTTTTTTTGAAAATATCTATCTACCATTGAGGTCTAGCATTTGGAGCAAAAACAGCCTGGCTGGACTGAAAAAGTGACTTAATCGCCCTTAT
>CAYJDW010000273.1:0-1973 GCA_964368985.1 uncultured Myxococcales bacterium
AGATGCAGCGCGCGCTTTATCATCCATACCAGAAATCACATGCCCAACTGTGAGACCCAAAAATCTAAATATTTTTCCCATAGATTGTGAGTCTCTAACTACCAGATATTCATTCACAGTCACCACATGCACTCCTTTTCCAGTTAATGCATTTAAATAAGCTGGTAACGTCGATACCAAAGTCTTCCCTTCACCAGTTTTCATTTCATTAATCATACCACGATGCAAAATCAGCCCACCAATCATTTGCACATCGTAATGCCTCAAACCAGAAACTCTTTTAGCTGCTTCACGTACCACAGCAAAAGCTTCATGCACAAAATCCTCTAAAGTAGCACCTTGAGCAAGCCGCTCTTTAAATTCTATAGTTTTATGAGATAATTGTTCATCCGTTAGTTTTTCAAGTTGTGGCTCAAAGGAATTAATTTTTTCTACTTCTTGAGTAAGCTTCTTTATTTTACGATCGTTCGCAGTACCAAATATTTTTGTTAATATCGAAAACATTCTATTATTATTTCATTATGTTATTACGCCCACCAGGATATTGCATTTTTAAAAGAATTCCAAATCTATTTTCTAAAAAAAGCAAAAATGCATTTGACATTTGGTATTAGAGCTTTTAGAAACAATGTCATGTATATTAACAATTTAAACATTTTTAGGGAATCAAAAGATTATGAAAAAAATCGCTATAGCTCTTTTATCAATGACTTTGCTAGGTAGTTCAGCTTGTGCAAATAATGATGATATCGTCGCAACATACTCTGGTGGGAAAGTATCTGTTGGTCAAGTAATGAATCAATTTGAGCAGATGCTTGATAAGCAACCAGAAACTAAAGGAAAGAAATTCACTGATCTTGATAAGAAATTGCAAGAAGCTCTAATTAAAAGCTATATTAATATGAAGTTATTAAGAAAAGAAGCTGATAATTTAGGTTTGACTAAAACTGCAGATTTTAAAAACAAACTAGAAAATGCTGAAAATGTTTTAGTACAACAAACATTATTTGAGTATAAAACTAAAGATTTGATGACAGATAAAGCGATCGAGACAGAGTATCAAAACCTGAAAAACAGCTTGAAGGGTCAAAAAGAAATTCAAGTCAGTCATATTTTAGTCGACTCTGAAAGCAAAGCTCAAGAAGTTAAAGAGCAATTAAAAAACACTAGCTTTGAAAAATTAGCTGAAAAATATTCAAAAGACGAAGCTTCAAAGGTTAAAGGTGGAAATATTGGCTATATAACTAAAGGACGTTTAGTACCTGAATTCGAAGAAAAAGCTTTTGCCATGAAAAAAGATGAAGTGTCCAGCCCTGTAAAAACAAATTTTGGTTGGCATATCATCAAAGTATCTGATATACGCGATATACAAGTTCCAGCAAAGAATGATATTGAACAAGAAATCAAAGGCAAAATAGCTCAAGAGGCTATTATGAAATATGTCGAAACATTAGAAAAAAATGCAAAAATAGAAATTAAAAACTAATAAGCATTAAGTATCAATAAATCGGCAAAGAGAGAGTATGTTACAATTTTGCGACATACTCTTCTTGTTGTCCAACAAGATGTTTGATCTTTTGACAAACTTAGAGCTCATTACAATAACCTCATATTACCAATTTTAGTAGACTAAAATTATGTTAAGATTAAAATCTAACCCTATCACCTCTCCAGCTCCCGGTGCATTTGATACACCAAATGTACGTATACTAACACCCACTGAAACTAGTATAGTATTAACCTCTCTACAGAAGTTAAATGACCACACAGCGCCTCCTGAGCCCGAGATTCTAATGCCAAATGATGATACCGTAAACGAATCAAACCTTGCAGGTGACACACCGTGCACCGATGCTCCTCCTAAAGATAATTCTTGTTGTATTCTTCTGTAAGTAACAATCGAATTCAAACTCGATTTATGACACCTATTCTAAACAGGCTTTACTTAGTAAAGAATCAGGAGAAATCGGAAC
>CAYJDW010000274.1:0-1944 GCA_964368985.1 uncultured Myxococcales bacterium
TTTTTTTGCTCCTTCCCTATCCAGCCTGGGGATTTTGTTCAGATTATTTTTAACGAAACGAGCATTGATGAGTTCTTAGCCGAGAAACCAACAAGAATAGGTTCTAGTGAACGTTTCTGCCTTCATGGCGCCATCGCCATACCAGGAGTCTATCCGCTCTCAAAACCACTCACAGGAGCTCATGGGGCAAATCTAGTGATGGGTAAAGATAAGGGCGTGCAGTTGCATATCGACGGTGAAAAAATACGCCTCGGTTCAGATGTAGCTGATGAAGCGTTAGCTCTGGCTAAAAACGTTAAAAGGGAATTAGAAAAGTTTCGCTCGGCATTTAATAGCCACACTCATATTGCAACTGCGGCTTTTGGAGCGGTTACTAACGCACCTACTACAACACAAATCACTCCCACCGCAGATATCGCCACCAAAAAGGTCGTGGCAGAATGATGGATCTATTGCTTAATGATAATGATCTAATAGTAGCTAATGGCGATTTTTTGATGTGCGCTACTGACACTGATGCAATCGCGCAAACAATATCCACTCGATTAAAAATCCTGGCTGGTGAATGGTTTTTAGATAGCAATATAGGCATTCCTTATCTCAGCAAAATCTTGGGTAAAAAACGTAATGATCGATTTCTACAAAAGCTGATAACAGACGAAATTCGAACAGTACCAAGTGTAAAAGAGCTACACAATTTCAGCTTCAACGATGGCATCGAATCCCGTCTCATCGTCGTTAAATTCAAGACCGTCTTATCTAACCAAATCGCTATAACCATCAACGAATCAGTGAGGATTTAAAATGCTTCCAACATGGGGTTTGTCTAAAATCGGTTTTAAACAAAAGGATTTATCCACTATCAAAGATGAATTGGAAGATGCCCTTCGAAGAGAAGTAGACCCTACTCTGCATTTTAGTTCAGGCAGTATTGCAGGTATTCTTACGGGGATTGTGGCTAATCAAGCCTGCCAAGTGTGGGAATCTTTAAGCGGGCTTTATAATTCGCTGCAGCCTGACGCGGCAACTGGGCGTTCCCTCGACGCGTTGTGTTCACTCACAGGTACTTATCGAAGAAAAGCCTCCTTTAGCAAGGCTAAGGCTATGGTCAAACTCGGCAAGCATACCTCGTTGCCACGAGGATCCCGAATAATGACCGTAGGCGGTCACTTTTTTAAAACTACATCGGAGGTCACCAATAATTCCAATGATGAAGCCACCAAGGAAGCCGATTTTATTGCTGAAAGCGTCGGACCAAATATAGCCCATAATGATTCAATCGCCACCATCATGACGCTTATAACCGGATGGCTCAGCGTATCGATCATCAATACCTATGAGGTCGGTCAAATTGATGAAACTGATGATGAACTTAGAATTCGGCGGATTAGGGAGCTAAGAGCGGTAGGTTCCTCTACGCTAGATTCCATGCGCTCCCGTCTAGGGGGACTCTATGGTGTGGAAGCAGTTTATATCAAGGAAGGCGAACACAGTTTTGAAGTAGTTATCAAGGGCGGCAATGAACTGGAAATCGCCCAGACAATATGGGCCTGTAAACCTTTGGGGGTAAGAAGTACGGGTAGCATTACCCAAACGGTAGAAGATTCTATCAAACAGGAAAGGCTAGTTAAGTTTAGCCGGCCCACACTCATACATCTGACCCTCCACGCCAATATAAAAGTCAAAAGCCAATTTGATGACAATGCTATCAAAACGACTTTAGCGGACTTTGCCAGAAAGTGTTTTAGCTTAGGTGCTGAAGTGTATCCTTCTCGATTTTTTGCTACCCTTCTCGCTCATACTGAAGTGCTGGATGTCATCACCTTGCAGCTACGAGACCGTTCATCTGGGAATATTGCGCCAACAGAAATCAAGAAAGATGAAATCGCATCCTTGAGCTTTACAGACATCTATATCCAACAAATCGTAGAGGCTGTCTGATGA
>CAYJDW010000275.1:0-1934 GCA_964368985.1 uncultured Myxococcales bacterium
TTATCTATTTATTTCAGCCTGTGAGAGTGTCCGGAAAAAGTTGACCAGAACAAGGATCTACCTGAGAATAAGTGCATCAATAGAAAGCCTTTGCCAACTTCTAGATATGTCATTGTGTAATTAACAATTAATAAAGAGTCCAGCGCATTAATCAACGCAACTGAATGCGGAATATGTCTTATATGTCAGAAGGAAAATGGAGAACCACCAGCGATTGGCTGCATCCCATGCGCTGACGAGACGCCAGTTTACTTCTTAATGTCTAGCATAGAAAATTTTATAAAGTACAATGTTTATGAAAGCCCTGGTCGCGATGGTAGTCTGGAAAATTCGTTTTTATATACAAGACTGAAATGATTTTGGATTAATTTGTGCTGAACGTTTTAGGGAATGGTTGCTGCCAATAAAATAGCCTGCAGATCGGCTACATTAGGTCGTATTTTTGTCCAGCAGTAAAATAGGTGAGACGAGGCTCTATTTTTAAAACTAAAAACCTCAGTTGAGCCCGTCGCGAGAGCGACTAAGGCTTATAATATGGGTGTTTTTTTCAAAAAATTGGGCGAAAGCAGTAGCACCGCTACGGCCGCTACGGTAAGTTCAATTTTTTGAAAAAACGTTCAGATTCAAGCGTTAGGCGTTCGCAGTAGGGTTTAACTGAGGTTTTTATGTTAAAGGGTAAATTTCTATTATGAAGCACAAAAGCCTTTTGGTAAGTGAAATTACAACGCTTGCAAGTGAGTGGGTTAAACAACAACAGGGATATATTCAAGAAGTTGGGGTTGGGTTAAGTTCTCATCAAGTCGCGATTGCGACTCAAGTCGGTGTGAGACACCCAATAAATATCCGTATATTAGTAGTGGATAAAATTCCAGCGCCTACAGACATGCTTTTGCAGCAGGTTGCAAAAAATATGAATTTTCTCGGCCCAAATACATTAGGTATAACCTTGGGGTATGGCGTTTATCTGCGTAAGGGTTATGTGACCGATAGATTACTTTCACATGAGTTTCGGCATGTTCGCCAGTATGAGGCCGCTGGATCGATTGATGCATTTTTATCTGAGTATCTTCGACAAATATTCCAGTACGGATACGATGAGTCCCCCTATGAAATTGATGCGCGAGCACATGAGATCGGCGAATGATCGTTTTAGGGGCTCGCAAAGTATTTCAAAAAGTTTCAATAACTCTGACCCATCCCTTAATTTCCGATGGTTTAGCGACTTATAAGGCTTTAATCTTCCACTCGGTGTAAAGCAATGAGAACAAGCGGACATCATGAAATTTATTTTTCCAAAAACCATATTGCCGAAGAACACCCTCCTCAGTAAAACCCAATTTGGCAAGTAGCTTTATCGATTTGATACTGTCTAAATTGGTTGTTGCCGACACTCGATTTATATGGAATGGAAATTCATTTTTAAAGCAATAGCTCAACATTGCTTCTACAGCTTCGTAAGCAATGTTTTTACCCCAATAGGCTGGGTTTAATTCATAGCCTATTTCGATAGAAGAAAAGGTTTTGTTCACTTCATGAAAGCCACATGAGCCAATTACTGTATTTGGTTCCGATTTTAAACATATTGCCCAGCGAAATGCTCTTTTCTCGGGCTCTTTATTTAAGTCGATACGAGTTTTAACAAAGCTCTCTGCCTGTTCGTATTGAGTGAACGAATCTAAGTCATAGAATTCCGTAACTGCATCATTGCTAAATATGGCGTAAACAGAGTTGACGCCAGAGATAAGAAAATTTCTTAACAGTAGCCGATCTGTAGTAATAGTAGGGAATTCATTCATTGTATGAGCCTAAAAGCTTTAATGGGTGGGTTAAATCCGTCTAATAAAGGGGGTTTGCAAGCTTTTACATTTAGCGCGGCCAATAGGGGTCTGTTTGTGGTCATGTCCCAAACCTCGTCTCTTTACCGCAGTGATCAT
>CAYJDW010000276.1:0-1928 GCA_964368985.1 uncultured Myxococcales bacterium
AAAACCTGATCAAATCTGTACAATCTGCAGGTTTTCAGGTAATTCGCTCTCCGTTGATGGCACTTTCGTGCGCGCAACTGGAGTCCTGGAGGGGCGGTCGCGAAGCGGTTTAGGCCTGCTAACTCCTCCGGTGGTGCTTAGTCTTTCAAGAAGAATCTTTTTTACAGCCTGATGAGGCATGTAAAGAGTGATGTCAGTGGTATCACCCCGCTTCTTGATATTAAGCGCAGCGTTGGTATCTGCGTGCGAAATCTCCCCATTTGCATGGTAAAATTTATCGCCCACCCGTAAGCCTTCCAGCCGACCGGTGTTTGAGTCCATTTGTGAGGTATATGCAGCATTTACCAATCGCAAGCGAGAACCTCTCGCCTTGGTTACTGATTCTAAAGCTTCGGCTAAAGCGCCTTTCGCCCATGACGACATGCGGCGATTATAGTTTTTCCATTTACTATTATTCTGTATAGGTCTTGTCAGATCTTCGGCGCGTATTTCTTTAGCTTTATCTACGATTTTATGCACTGCTTTAAAAGCAATATTACGAATAAGCTCTTTTTTATGAGAAATATTACGTTCTAACTTTTTGCGGCCTAAATTAAATTTAATTATATTTATTGCCTTATGAGGCTTCTTTTTTAATATTTGAAATAATTTATTACGAGCCTTGCCTCGGTGCTTTATTTTATCGCCAGACTCAGTTAATACCTTGCCAAATTCATCGCCATAAAAATTTCCTTCCGAATCGGCAAAGGCTTCACTATAGCCCTTATCTACGCCAATGATTGCGTCACCACATTTTTTATTGGATGCCTTTTCTATAGTTTTATGAACATGAACAACGCCATCTTTCAGTATCAATCTTAGGCATCCTGAAAGTTTCACTTTGCTATTTAATGGCACTGCTATGGGACTGCCTCGAGTAAAAGACGGTACTTTGAGCCACGTATTGCCATCTTTGCCGCTAAACTGGCCATAGACGCCATATTCAAGAACTATTTGGTTGTTAACTTCGGTACGTCCATGCTTTTTATGTTTACGCATCATACGGCATAGATAGCTGTTGCTCACCCATTTATCGCCCTTTAATAAAGTAAATAATCGCTTTTATAGAGAAGCGTCATGGGTATGAGCAAAAATAGCTTTTTTCACTTTTTCTTTGGCAGCTTCTTCGTAGAGTTTAATATCGTCGAGAACATCGCGCAGCGTTTCTTTCCATGCTTTGGACGGCAAGGGCAAAAAATCCCGCGTTTTTACCCACTCATCTCGAATGTTCCGATGATCCGCACCAACACCATCGATTGAGCCAAATCGCTGCCATAGCTCTTTTCGAAAGTCGCCGAGCATTTTTGCTTGCCGATCAAGCTCCTCATATTTACGTCGATTAAGATCAACAGACTTTAAAACACGCGTCACCTTAGCCATTTACCACCACCGATTTTAAATCATTGATGAGCTTTTTATTTTTATGGCTGCGACTACCGTAGAGCCGTGCTGAAAATACCGTGATAATCTCTAAAACATCGTGAGCGAGCTCTTCCTCAAACGATGGCTCAGAACCTTGATTTACAATGACCACTTCAACATTTCTCGCTTCGCAGAGTCCAAATACGAGTTCAGCTCCGAAGCGAAGCAAACGGTCTTTATGGGTCAACACCAATCGACCAACTTGCCTTTGGTCTATAGCTTCTAATAAGCGTTTTAAACCACGTTTTTTGTAATTCATTCCCGATCCAAAATCGGAAATAATTTCATATACAAAACCTTGTGCTGAACAAAACATTTCAAGCATTTGAATCTGACGAGTCAAATCTTCTTTTTGGTCATGGCTTGATACCCTCGCATAAGCGATCGTCTTTTTAAGACATGGATTAGGTGCTTTTTTTTGATAGAGCAAACCCGAAACATCATAACGACGATGTCCTGTGGCAGTA
>CAYJDW010000277.1:0-1912 GCA_964368985.1 uncultured Myxococcales bacterium
TTGCTGGGATAGCTATCGCGTGGCTTTCTCGACTTTTTCTGGCACGCCAAGAGCCGTCGACGGCTCACGGTAGTTCCCGCTGGGCCAAGGAGTACGAGCTTAAAAGGGCCGGCCTCTTTCAAGAGCATGGTGTGGTTTTAGGGCAAAGCAAAAGTAGTCATGAAATTATTCGTCATGATGGGCCTGAACACATACTCGTCATAGCGCCCACTCGTGGTGGTAAGGGCATAGGTTTAGTGATTCCCACCCTGCTTGATTGGCAAGAAAGCACAGTGATTTTTGATCCCAAAGGGGAGAATTGGCAGATAACCAGTGGCTATCGTTCCAAGATAGGTACGTCCCTCTGCTTTGACCCAACATCTAAGAATACTGCCCGTTTCAATCCTCTTCTGGAAATCCGCAAAGGTGAGCTTGAAGTTAAGGATGCGCAGAACATTGCCGATATCATTATAGATCCCGATGGCCGATTGGACACGCGAAATCACTGGCAGAATGCCGCGCATTCTCTTTTGGTGGGCACCATTCTTCATGTCCTCTATGACTATGAGCGAAAAAGCCTGGCTGGGGTCGTGGAGTTTTTGACCAAGCCTAATGGCAGCTTTGAAAAATCACTTGAGCACATGCTAAAAAGCAGTCATTTCCTTGTGAGCAGTGTTGCTCAGGAGATGCTCAACAAGCACATAGAAGAGCGCTCGGGCGTTTTATCAACAGCAGTGTCATTGCTGTCCATTTTTCGTGATCCGCTGGTTGCCCATGCTACTGATGGACATGATTTTAGCATCGAGTCTTTGAAAAAATCGACCAAGGCTATTTCACTTTACTTGGTATTGCCACCTTCAGATATTTCACGTTTACGCGTGCTATTGCGGCTGATGCTCAATCAGATGGGTCGCGTGCTGACTGAGAAGCAAGAACCATGCAAGCAAAGAGTTCTCTTTCTGCTTGATGAGTTTCCGGCGCTTGGTCGTCTAGAGTTTTTTGAATCAGCTTTGGCCTATATCGCGGGATATGGCTTAAAGGCATTGTTGATTTGCCAATCACTCAATCAACTACAAAAGGCTTATGGCGAACGAAACGCCATCTTAGATAATTGTCATATTCGCGTAGCTTTTGCCAACAACGATGATCAAACCGCTCGTCGATTAAGCAACCTCTTAGGCGAGCAAACCCTCAGCAAGGAACAAACATCGCTTTCAGGTGGGCGCTTTGACGCGCTTAAGCGCAATTCTTCGGTGTCGAATATCGAGTTCGGAAGGCCTTTGATGTTGCCATCGGAGATCAACCGATTGCCGCAGGAGCAAGAGATTATTTTGGTAAACGGCATGTATCCCATTCTGGCTCATAAGATCAAATATTTTGCCGATAGGCGATACAAGGCCAAAGTTCTAGCTCCCGTGGCCGTAGCAACGAAGGCATCAGAGCCTGTGGAAATACTGATTAATGAGCCTGCACCAGTTGTTGAGCCAAGAAACGCTATCGGGAGTGCATTATGAAGAAGTTGCTCAACAGTAAACAGATGAACACACGTTTGCCCATACATATGGTTCAACAGATAAAATACGTCGCGCAGGAACGGGGTATTAGCGAAGGCTCGATCGTTGAGGCGGCGCTTCGAGACTATTTGGGTAAAACTGAACACGAAGAAATTTTATTGAAAAAATCCGACAAAATCTTGCGGCAGATTGAGCGTTCTAGAAGAGAGCAGAGAACGATGTTTGAGGTGTTGTCATCCTTCATCCGCGTCTACCTAACTCATGCGCAAGACATTCCAGAACATGAAAAAACCAATGCTGAACTAAAGGGAGCCAGAAAATTCACTCGCTTCATGGAGCTCGTGGCCAAGGCGCTGGATGAAAGCAAGCCGTTTTTTGATGAGCTCGAAGAAAAACGATTTACTAAGGAAGATTTTAGC
>CAYJDW010000278.1:0-1906 GCA_964368985.1 uncultured Myxococcales bacterium
AAGGCGCCATAAAGACAGCGATAGACTACAAGTTACTCGAGAGTTTCGCCGTGTCTCGCTACGGAGATAACTTCATAATATTCTTTCTTCTAATGTTGGTAGATACCATTTTCTATCATAAAATTACTCACAGCTTTAGGAGCCCAATTTGTATCGCTACACTTAGTTTCCTTCAGCCATAGAAAACAATTTTCGCTCTGCCAATAGACTGGTCTTTGATTTCGAAAAAAATGGCTGGAAGCTTCGCTTCCTTGCGCAATCTTAGTGCTGTGCTCCATGGCTAAAGATCACAAGGGGGCCTGCAATGAGAACGAAGTTTTTAACGACGAACTCACCTGCTATTGAAAGTATGGGAAATTGCGGGTCAAAACCTTGGGTGATCAACACGGCCGTAGTCGCTATTAAGAGATGGGCCATCATGGCTAACGAAAAGAATTTTATATAGCAATTTGCGACAAAACCAATACCGATAACTAGTTCAAAAATACCAAGACCAAACAATATTTCACAAGATTTCCCTAGTCCCATAGGAAGGGCATTTTGAATCATTTCTGTAACCGGACATAAATCAAAAAGTTTTTGTATACCAAACCAGATGAATACTACCCCCAAGGAAAGTCTTAAACATAAGAGAGATATTCCTTTCATGTCAGCACCTATGACGAGATATTGAGATATTGAGGTATTTTTAGGCTAAAATAACCTAAGGGTAGCCCTATATATTTATTAGATTGTGTCAGCGCAATGAAAATTCACCATATATTTGCTATTCTCTAAAGGCTTGATGCATAAAGGATTCATCATGACTGCGCGAGTGCGCGAATTGATCGAAGCCTATGCAACCCAGGCCTTCGCTGGAGGAGGGTTTTATGGATTTACGCCGAAAAAAAATCATCATCAGTTTTGTGTTTGTCACGCTCGGCTCAGTCCTCCTTGGCTTGATGATTTATTATATGTTTAGTTCAATGCAGAGCGTCGAATTCAATACCCTCACTTCGATCCAAAAATACGCTGCAGAACTTCCGGAATTCCCGACGGCGGATGATTCCTAGTGGGAAAATCCTCAATTTATAAGATTTTATGAAACCAGGCTTCCCAACAAATTTGAAAAAATTCTGCATTTTTTTGGTCTTGGTAAGCGCCCCCCGTGGAGCGTTCAATTTCTTGCTCAACAACTAAAAGCACAAACCAAAGTGAATCATGCCAAAGGTCTCATCGATGGAAAAAGCAGCTTTATCCATATCAAGGCAAAAGCTGCCACCAAAATATTAGTCTTTGGGGACATTCATGGATCCTTTCATTCGCTTTTAAGAGATTTTGTCTATTTGCGTGACAATGGTTTCGTGACCGAAGATTTAAAGCTCAAAAATGATCAATTATTTTTGATTTTTAACGGAGATTTTATTAACCGTTCGCCTTATAGCGTGGACGCTTTGATTCTCTTAAGCCTATTGATGGAAAAAAATCCTGAGCGAGTAATTTATGTAGGAGGGAAACATGAGAGAGATGGTTATTGGATGGATTATAGTCTTAAGCATGAGTTAATCAGTCGTGGAAGACTTTTCTCCAAACAGGCCATTCCCTTTAAAGAGCAATTGCTCACCTTTTTTGCCTCTCTCCCTGCAGCCGTTTATCTGAGCGGCAGCAAAGATACTAAAGATGTCGTACGCATCTCTTTCTTTGGCAGAAATCAGCTGGGTTTTGAGGAAGATTTGTTAAACTCTTCATTTTTAAATCAAGCTGAACAAGTCAAGGTTATTCAGGTGGGAGAGCAAAAAAGTAATGATTCTAGAATCGATGTGAGGGCTGCCATTGAAAGTGAGGAATGGAAACGCAGCAAACGAATCAATAATGGCATTGGCCTTCTCGACCAAAATCGGGGGGCGACCACATGGGGAGTTTTATC
>CAYJDW010000279.1:0-1886 GCA_964368985.1 uncultured Myxococcales bacterium
ATTTTGAAGCCGCATAAGCATGAAGAATTAGAATGGCATCTCTAACCTTGGTTGGCGCAGGGTATATAATTTTTTAGGCGCTAACGACTTTTTCAAAGGGGAAATCATCATTCCCCTAATTGGCCCAAAATGAGCGAAGCTGTGAGTTCTCGGTCGAAGCACTCACACTTATATTGCGACCATTGGAAACGGTTTAACGTGGTGGGAGCCCAATAGATGACGCTTAGATCCAGCTTGATAGTGTTAGCCGGCCCATAACCACGATTATGTGAACTTGTCGGCATTAGGACCTTAAAACCTCGGTGCAACGCGGAAAACACATTCTTCTGGATGTTTAGCGGTACATGTCCCATCATGCCAGTTTTCGCCCGCTATCCTAGTTACTTTGGAAGGACCAAAAATTTCTGCAAGTCTTAGCCCATAATTCGAATTGTCGACTTTATAATGGCAGGCTACGCTGCAATTATTGTCACTACAATCCCATATTACCGCCGATGAAAATTCGATATCTACAAACTGGTTGAAAAAGATTTCGTCTGAGTACCACCCAAAATTTTGATTGTTGTAGCAAGTATTGGCAACGATACGGGGAGAGGAAAACCTGATGTCCTCAAGCGATGGACAATGATATGGCACCTCTAACTCTTGGGCTATCAAAGAAGTTGTAATGAACACAGAAAACCCTGCCATAAGAATGTGACTTGTCACGGGATGCTCCTTCATACTTTGTGAAAATAAGTGTTTGGAACAGAAGGATTCGTTCTTTGGCCTAAAAATGGTCTTTATGCGACCACGTGAACCTCCATGTCCAACCGTGGTCAAGAAAATCCGCTCAATAATTTTATTCAAGCTCAATCAATGAGCACTTATAGATTGGTTTCGGCATTTTTTTTAAGATTTTGTTCGATTTCGGCATGTTGTGTACGTCGGAGCTGTTTTTTGAAAACTTTGTTCCATTTTTAATTTTGTAGTTGTCACAAAACAGCTCCGACGTACATACCAGGCCATTTCGAACATACACCCATCTTAGAACCGGCGATGCCCCCTCGCCATTCTTGGTATATGATGAAACGGTATTCAGTTACATTGGTAGAGGCGCAATCCCAGAAAGTAGGAATCAGGCAATAGTCTGAATATAGCTTGCTGACGCCATTTTATTCAGCATAGCCTTTAGTATTAGGGGCAGAAGCCTGGCTCCTGTAGGTCGATAAGATTCTCTCATTGCAAATTTCTTCTTACCAGCTACAAAACCCTTACGTTGGAATGGTTATTATGAGCTGGGAGAAGTTATGAAACAGACAATTAGAGAACTTGCTAAGTCCTATTATGAAGCTTTGGGCAGAAAGGATGAAAAAGATATTGAAAGACGACTTCATCCTTCAGTTACTTTCTTAAGCCCTGTTGCTGAATTTAACGGCAAACAAGAGGTTTTTAGCTGGGTTAAAGGATTTTTGCCGAACTTCGAGAGCCTCACCATTCGTTCCGCATGTGCACATGAAAGTCAGGCAATGCTGGCATACGATATCAAGTTTCCTGGTTCCAACAAAGTTGTCAGAGGAGCAGCATTGCTTGATTTTGATGGCGATCTAATTAGGCGTATCGAATTGTTTTTCGATCGAGGTTAAAGCTCATAATGATGATGAATTTCTTTGTTGGCTATTTCTGTATGTCGATAAGATTTTTGAGCTAACGCGCGGTAAAGCGACGCTAAGAAAATTATGCAAATTGGCCGCTTGTTAACTTGTGTGTGTACGATTGGTTTTTGCAAAAAGACGTATGCGACACACACAAGTCAAATTATTCTTCTTTTCTATGCATGGCTCTCTAAGCTATTTATATTGGTTTTATGCGCCATAAAACTAGCAAAAAAACGATGAACAAGCACC
>CAYJDW010000280.1:0-1878 GCA_964368985.1 uncultured Myxococcales bacterium
TTGAGTTCTTTGCGCGGGCTGTGTAGACAATGCATGACTTTGCAGTGCTGCCAAAGTATGTTCAGCACCAACAACTTCTTTACTTTTAAATGCGAGTTCCAAAGCAGCAGCATAGTTACCCAAACGCTGATTGAAACTAGCAGGCAAGATGTTAGAAACTTCATAGGCATTGGAAAAATCTAAGCTTGCTAAAATTTGTTCGGCCTTACTCAAAGAACTACTTAACTCTTTAAATAATCCATCACGTATTAGTTTTAATGCAGTGCGTTCAGCTACTGCACCAAATTCAGCAAGATGTTTTTCGTGTTCCTTTTTGCCAGATAAGAACCGACCAAAAAATAGCCCTCTCCCAGAAAATAATGTTTGTAAGTCTACCAATTTGGATTGTTCTAATGTTTTACTAAACATCACTGAACAAGCTAAGCCAATTGCCAATAGATCGTCCGCATGCTTTTCTTCAAACAGGGTTTCTAATAGACCTGAAAATTGTGGACACGAGGGATGTAACCACTCACCAAGGTTTACTTTCAAATCGGCAGGTAAGTCTCTCACCAAGTCAGATGCGTTATGGCTAATCGCCCATTTAAAAATCGATGGAAGGTCAACTGTTACTTCTTGATAATCCAAGTAAGCAATCGCCAGCGCGCGCCACGCATTTTCTAAATCCAACACATCACCAAAGTCTAACTTTTGGTGATACCTATCAAAGCTACTAAGCATTGCATCCGCAATCCAGCGTAAATTTTTATTAATTAAACGCGGATCAATTTCTGAAACATTAATCAGTTGTTGAAGTGTCTTCCACGGGCTTATGCGCTGGGGCTCATTACGCCAAAGCCTTGCCAGAACATCTTTTGCCAATTGAATTTCATCAAACTTAGATAAGAGTACCAAGCGAACAGCGCCATCGTGATTAACCAACGCCTCTCGCATTGCCAACTCGGAACTGCAGTGAACCAAACAAACTTCGTAATTGTTAATAACTACATCAATGGTTTGCGAATCAAAGGGCTCTGGCCACACCAACGCAATGCAATCAGCATTAGCATCGCGATCAAAGATGGCCTGCAACTGCGTCAAAATTGGGGTCGGTGCAATGGCGCCAGCTTGTAATACCGCACTCGCCATTACTGCTCACCTTCTTTCGCTTTGGTGCTAATGCGATAAGACACATCCAGCACACAGTCATCATTCAATCCATTCAAAATTTCTGCGAACAGTGACTTGGCTTGCACCGGTGTAAGTGCTGAGCGGTGATCATCTTTAATAATTTTTTGGCTCGATCCCTTCTGTGGTGGCGGCGCAATTTTAGTGGGCTCTGCAGGAACTATGCGGCTAGATAATATATCTGTCGCATCTTTTTGCGCCTGACGCAACGCAGCGCCTAATGAAGTCACTAATTCATCTGCAGCAGTCGCCACACTGATTCTTTGCTTAATGGCTTTGGAGGGTGCGTCGTTAGATGACCAAACTGTTTCTAAAAGTTGCCAGTTATTGTCTTTAACAGACTGAGTAACACTGGCCGCCGACAGAATTGATTTGGATAGTGCGAGTGGATTAGTCACAGGCTCAATATCAGCCAATACGTTGACCAATTCAGCGCCTTCTTTGCCTTTAAGTGACTGCAAGAAATTTACCGCGAGCGATGCATTTTTAAAACGGTGGCATTCGGTGGTTTGATTCAGTTTTTGCAAACAGTCACGCAACGCAATCACTAAACTCTCACAATCCGTTAAATAGGTTTGTACTTTAGCCAATACCTGCTTTTGCAATTCGTTTTGATTATTAGCGGTTCTGAGTGGGCTTACCGAAGTGCCAAAAATTGCACTCGCATTGTCATTACCTAATTTCCATGCTTCTGGCTCTGCTAAATCTTGC
>CAYJDW010000281.1:0-1873 GCA_964368985.1 uncultured Myxococcales bacterium
GTAGATATTGCATATGAGGATCAGGTCGATTGGCAGGCTGACGAGGCTCAATTAAACCAATAGCTAAGAAAATACGTAAAAGATTTTCATATACTTTTTATCAACGACGAATTGATTTCAGCATCCTAGAGATTGAACTGTTCAATCCCTTCCTCAATCCCATACTGTTCACACAAATGCAGCAGCTCTTTCATCGCGAGCATAGGAATTCGATGCACATCCGTAGCCCACTTCCCCACGGTTGACTTCGATACCCCGAGCCTTTCCGCAAGTTTTTTCTGGCCGCCTGCCAATTTAAAAAGTTCACCCCATGGTGCCGACATCGTGATCGGTCGACCTGCTTTGTTTCTTTCCTTCTCCACCCGAACCCTCCCCCATGTTGCTCACTCGCTGCCTGATTCTACTCGTTTCGAGAAGAATTATCTATATAAATAACTTGCATTATTTTCCTCGTTACGAGTAAATTATAAATAGCCGATTTGGAACTCTTCGATCCAAATCGATGAGGAGAAAAAAATGTCTGGAGCTAAACTTTTTGAATTTGAAATAGGCCAAAATCTGATTAATTTGGACTTTCCAGATCTGGAAAACTATCTGGAGAAGCGGCTGGCAGTTGTAAAAAGTTTTCCAGATCTGGGAAGTATAATCGAACTGATAAAACCGCTCTTGAAGGCTGAACGTTATAGTAAGGAAGAGCGGGATACTCTCAAGAAACTGCGTCAACGTGCTTATGATCGCAGGCGTAACCCCAAATCCCCGATCTTAAGATCTGGGGTAGCGGCACCAAAACCAAAAATCCAGACGACCAGATCTGTGATCCCAAAAAGCATCTCCCCAGAAAAAACAGCCCCAGCAGAACTTGTGCCAGAAATAGGAGTCAGCATGCCTACGACCGTTACCGAAAAAATAACAATCCCACGGCCAAGAAATGAGAACTTCGTTGATGGCGCTTTGCGCGCTTTTACAAGCATTAATGGTGAGCATTTTGTCAAAACTGCCCCAAAACTACTCGCTTGGTTTATTGCTGCTGCTCTAGTTTCATTTTTCCTCTGGCAGCAATCACTTGCTCTCTATGAAAGCGCAGGCTTCACCAACTCAATTTATTCAGCGACGGGCGGAATACTGATGATTGTTGGCTTTGCTGCCTATCACTCAATCACGCGTTCATGGCTTGCCTTGTTCTTTTGTCTTTATGCTGGGGTCTATGAGGGATATTTGATGATTTCTGGGACTATCCATAATGAGAGCCAAATGCAGGCAGGTGTGGTGCAAAACAGTCCGGAGCTCGTTTTCTTGCAGGAAAAAGCTGACAAAGAAGGCGCCAGATATCAGGAACTCAAGCAGCGCTATGATAATCCTGAGTCTAAGGTATTTAAAAACGAGTGGTTTTCAAAAAATCATATCGATCCAGCATGGGCAGCAAGCTCCAAAGCACATGAAGAATTTATGGCTGAAAAAGAAGCACTCATGGCAAGCCTAAGCACAGAGCATGTTGTATGGCTCAAGATTTTCTATCGTTTGGGACTGGTTTTTCTCTGCATGGTGCTTGTTCATCGTTTTTTTGCTAGTTGTATGGCGCATAAAACCAATATAAATAGCTTAGAGAGCCATGCATAGCCAAGTCACTCTGTTTTACTCCTCTAGGCTTGAAATTTGACTTGTGTGTGTCGCATACGTCTTTTTGCAAAAACCAATCATACACACACAAGTTAACAAGCGGCCAATTTGCGTAATTTTCTTAGCATGGCTTTACCGCGCGTTAGCTCAAAAATCTCATTGACCTACATGAGCAAGGTTTCTGCTCCTAATACTAAAGGCTAGCCCATTAAGGACTTCTTATCTCATTACTCGAAGCTCCACTTATAAGCATTCC
>CAYJDW010000282.1:0-1866 GCA_964368985.1 uncultured Myxococcales bacterium
CGGGAATGACATATTCCTCCCTTGCGCTTGTCTTGGCCAAGCTTAATGATTTTAGACCTTACCTCAGGGTATGCACAGTTTTTATGACTAATAAGCGTTCTTGAACGATTTGCTTCCTTGGCAACACTGGATGGATTGATCCTAAGCTTTCTACACTTAAATAGTTGGACTAATTCTGGATGTGTCGGGGCACCGTTAATAAGCCGAGATAACGCGGCTAATAAATCGTGCTCGGCATCGGACACAGATTTGTCAGATTGTGTCATGTGCTTACTCCAAATCATCACATTGTAAATTAAAAGCTGCAAGAACAGCCTCTGACTGGGTCACGCGCTCTTTAAAAACGCGCCCCTGCTCCGCCCCTAAACTGTCAAACGCATGTTTGTTTTCAATATAACGTTTCTTCCAAAACTCAAGGTGCTCATCATCAACTACAAAGCAACTACAGCCTAAGCACACTCCAGGTTCACGAGTCAGATAATTAGGCTCGCGGTTATTCCAAGACGATGACCCCGCAATTTGGTGACACCGTGCATCGGCAGGTGATGCACGGATAAAGCATTTACCATGTGTAGAAAAGAAAATTTTAAGGTCTTTTGCCTCAATCCATTTGCTAATTTCATGTCTGGCCTCATTAGGCTTTAAGCCATCTACCAGAGAATCCAGCTCCGATCTATGCTGGTCAATTAGTTTTGAAAGTCGCCCGGCTAAAAGTGGCTTTTCTGTAACATAGCGATAAAAAAACGCCACAGTGCTTTCCTTCCGAGCAGAACTCAGTGATTCCAATAACTCTGGGTCATTAGAAATATATCCTTGCTCAGTCATTGCAAGGGAGAGATGCTGAAATTGTTGGGCAATAGCAGGTATCATTCGGCTATCAGTTTTGAAGACGAAATGGGCATAAGTTTTCCGCCATTGATGAGTTCTAATGCAAATAGCGTCGAGATTTCGATAACGAGTCAAATCCTCACCTTTCATATTTTTTTCAGGGAGAATAGACAGATCAATGTACTTCCTGATGAAAATATTCTGCCCATCTGACAGCATATTGGATGTTGCTGATGAAATAGTTTTCCCCTGCTTCGCAAGGCCTCGCCGTGACGTAAAAGTAATAAATAATGATTCTTTGATTGTCTAATCGCCAACTTTCGCCAATAGTCAAATAATAGCTCAAGCACGATAACAGCTCTAACTGGAGCAGGAATAAGGTCTGACCCCAAAGGACGACTACCAAGCAACCACTCTACCTTCAAAGGAATTCGCACTGTCTTTGAAATTTTTCCTTCCAAATAAAAGTGTTCATTAAGTCCAGTTTTAGACTTTCTGATCGTAATACATGAAGGTAGGCCTATTACGCTATTCCAGCCACTACGAAGGCTACACAACTCACTAATTCTCACTCCAGCCTGAGCCTGAATAACAATAGAACATGCATCTCTGATCTCATATAACAACTGCCGTAGCTGCTGAAGAGGGTCTATTGGAACAAACTCTCTGTGGTAATTATTTCTTACATCTCTAACTTTTTGAAACACTTCTGGCTCAATTTTCTGCCGCCAAGGCTCTTTCTCTCCAGGTACTATCGAAAAGATGAACTCCTCAAGAGCACTGTTGTAAACACTCATTTTGATGCCGCTAGTGGGATGATTAACGGGATTATTATCACTAATAAGAGATAGATATATCTCCTGAAGAAACATTACATCATCTGCGGGGGTGAAAATAAGGCGGGTAGCTGCATTGATAATAGGAATTGCAACTTCATCAGGAAGCGGGGGTATTTTGACGATTGATCGCTGAGAAAGCTGCTCAGCAATCTTTGATATTGGGATATCAAAGGGTATTTCAGGTATTGACTCTACACCA
>CAYJDW010000283.1:0-1860 GCA_964368985.1 uncultured Myxococcales bacterium
CATATTTTAGCGCGAAGCGCGCTCTCATCGCATAAGGACATCTTATAAATGTATATAAAATTGGCAAATTTATCATATTATCACAACCTCTGATAGGCAAGAATACTGATTTTAAAATGAAACAAAATAAAACCAGCATACTGTATCACTAAAAAATTACATGTTTTGATCTCTAAACCAATTAATCGTTATCAAAAAAAAACAAGTTAATATTTTTATCCCACTAAAGAAACATGTCATCCTGATGGATGCATTTTGCTTTCAGGGAGGGGATATGAGTACTTTTGCTTTAAGTAAAGCGTGGTTTTACAATTTTTCACACGAGACACGAGATATTTTTAGATTTTCCTTTCCCATCATGTTTTGCAAAGTAGGATTCATGAGTTTAGGCATGGTAGACGCCGCCATGCTTGGGGAGCTTGGGGTAAACGAGCTCACGGGCAGCGGTGTTGCTCGGGCTATTTTCTTGCCATTATCGGTATTTTTTATGGGGATATTGTTTTCTATCGATGTCTTCTCCTCTCATGCTCTCGGGGCCAATCGAAAAAATGACATCGAGAAAATATTCTTTTCCGGCATGCAAATTGCATTTTTTCTTTCATTGATCTTCTTTATCTTAACATTTATTTTTTCCCAATTAATTTGGATGCTCGACGTGAATGCGGGCATTGCTCCTTATATTGCAGAATATTTATTTTATTTATCTTTTGGAACGCCATTTTTGGTTTTTAATATCGCAATACAGAGATTCTTATTAGCTCAAAGAGTTATAGCGCCTTTTGTTTGGATTATCATTCTTTCAAACATATTAAATTATTACCTAAATAAAGCGTTAATTTTTGGTGAATATGGATTCAAAGCCTACGGTGTAGCAGGTGCTGCAAGCGCCACTAATATATCGAGGATCTTTGTTTTTATTGCGTGCATTGGAGTGAGCATTCACTATTTTTTAGTGGTAGATAAAAATATGATTAAAATGAGGAATTTATTCTCGTTTGATAAAAAAGCTATGCTCAAGATGTTTTGGTTTGGTATTCCTTCAGGTGGGCAGCGCGTGTTTGAAGTCGCTTTGTTTTCTTTACTTACGTTTATGTCGACGAGACTCAGTGTTGCCGATGCTGCGGCGCATCATATTGTCATGTTGATTTTGACCTTCAGTCATAACTTCCCTCTCGCACTCTCAAGCACGGCGGCTTTACGCATTGGCAACTTCATTGGAAAAAACCAAATGGGAAAAGCAAAACTCTCGGGCTTTAGCACGATTTTTTGGGGCACCGTATTTATGGCTCTAAACGCGAGCGTATTATTTTTCTTCCCCGAACATATTTTGACCCTTTTTAGCGCTGACCAAACAGTAATTGCGGCCGGGAAAAATATCATAATGCTAGTGGGATTTTGTCTCATTCTCGATGGCTTACAAGGCTGCACCATCGGCGCTCTTCGAGGAGCCGGCGATAATAAATTTTCTTTTTATGCAAGCATCATTGGCTATTATCCCATCGCTCTCTTTTTAGGTTATGCTTTTTGTTTTTGGCTCCACCTGGGCCTGACAGGATTATGGCTTGGTTTAGTGTTAGGATTTGCTTCTGTTTCGCTCTTGGTCTTTTCTTTCTGGACCTCTTTTAAACCAAAGTTAATTTTAATCTCAACGGAACATGAAGCTTCTTGAGCTTATTTAACTCAGGTTACTACCACCTTGTCATCCCCGCGAAGGCGGGGATACAGGCTATATGCCGTTTTACTGGATCCCCGCCTTCGCGGGGACGACAAGGTGGCGCAGGTGCGGGATTTTTAGAGGTCCCCCCAGGGTTATTAGGATAAATATCGCAAAGAGATCACGAAATGGATCAAACAGAAAAA
>CAYJDW010000284.1:0-1838 GCA_964368985.1 uncultured Myxococcales bacterium
CTGTGGCAATCTTGAAACGCCCAACGAAGTTAATTTCGTTTTTTGGATCAAATATAGTTACAAATTTCATAATGTTCCTCGTACAGCCTTAGATCGATAGAGTTTTTTGTCCGCGCGATGTCATCATGTCGACGAAAATGCGGGAGATAAAAATAGCACAAACCACCGATGAAACCGTACCAATCAACAGCATGGTAGCAAAGTTTTGAATGGGGCCAGTACCAAACTGCCATAACACAACACCCGCGATGAAAGTCGTGATGTGCGTATCAAGCACAGCGCTCATCGCCGAATCATAACCAGCTTTAACGGCTGAACGCGGCATTTTTCCTTGCCGTAACTCTTCCCGAATCCGCTCGTTAATAAGGACGTTCGCATCTACCGCCATACCGATAGTGAGCAAAAGAGCTGCAACACCAGGCAGAGTCAGCGTAGCGCCGAGGGCTGACAACATGGCGAAAATGAAAGCGACGTCAAACAAAACACCTAAAACCGCCGTGAAACCAACCATGCGATAATACAAAATCATAAACAAGGCGATGGCTAAACTGCCGACAGCAAAAGCGATTTTACCTTGATCAATAGAGTCTTTACCCAAAGATGGTCCAACGGTTCGTTCTTCGCGGAAGGTCACAGGAGCGGGAAGGGCACCAGCTTTCAATACCAGGGCGAGCTGATTGGCATCTGCCATCATCTCTTGGGTGGTACGAGCACCACCCATGCTGATGAAGGCACTGCCACCGTCGATGCGGCTTGAAATAACCGGCGCGCTATCAACAATAGATTCCAGTACAATGGCCATGCGTTTGCCCACATTAGCACCCGTTAAATCGCCAAAGACCTTGGCACCAGTAGGACCAAAAGAAAGACTTACGCCTGGACGCGGGTTGATTTCTGAGCCCATTGATACGCGCGCATCAACCAAATCATCTCCAGTGAGCGGTACTCTTCGATCGAGGGTATAGGTCCGCATACGTGCCTGAGGGCCGCGGTCTATTCCTTGGCTGCCAAAGCTGACTACGTATTGAGACGGCACTTTATCTGCCAAAAATCCTTTGACGGTATCTAGGGTGTCGGCGCTAAAGCTCAGATAAATATCCTTGCCGGAGCCGCTGTCACGAGAATAACCGCTATCCACTAGCTCAACACCTGCTGGCAGACCTTTGAGAGTTTTTAGGAAATCGGTATCATCGGCACACATTTGAAATTGGAGCTGCGCAGTTCGCCCGATCATGCTTCTTGCCAGTTCAGGATTGTCATTGCCTGGAAGCTGAATCTGGATTTGATCGTCGCCTCGTCGAGCAATGGAAGGTTCTGTTACACCCATTTTATCAATACGATTTATAATGGTTTTAATCGTTTGATTTACCGCGTCATTCCTGATGGACTGAATCAATTGTTGTTCCAGGCGCACGGTAACGGTATTTTCCCCTGAAGTAACGAAGGCAAAGTCAGAAAACTTTTTCAAAACCTTTTCCTTGAAGCTAGGCACATCGCTGGATTTAGCCAAGGTGAGTTCCACGTGATCCTGCAAGGTCGGATCGTCGCCACTTTGCTTGCTGGAAGCGATGGCAATCCCTTCCTCTTTGGCAAACTGGATCAATCGATCGGTGGCGCGTGCGGTTTTATCAGTGATGGCCTTATTGAGATCTACTCCCAAGACCATGTGAATTCCACCCTGCAAATCGAGTCCGGGTACAATATGGCTTCTAGGGGCCCATGAGGGAAGATGTTTGGCAAAAGCATCTTTATTTTGCCTAACTTCCTTGATGGTCTCTTCGTCCAGGGTGAAATAAACCAGCGACGGATAGAAAAAATAAGTCGCCACGCCGAATAAA
>CAYJDW010000285.1:0-1822 GCA_964368985.1 uncultured Myxococcales bacterium
AGGGCACAAACCCCAAATACATCCCAAAGCTTTTGTTCACCCTCGCGCTACCGTGATCGGTCAGGTGATTCTCGAGGAGGGCGCAAGTATTTGGCCTGGCGTAGTTTTGCGAGGCGATATGGGTCTTATCCGAATCGGCAAAAATAGTTCCATCCAAGATGGCACTATTTGTCATATGACCTCGGGTTATTCCGAAACTATCGTCGGCAATAATGTAACCGTTGGCCATGGCGTAATTATTCACGGTGCCGTGATTGAGGATTATTGTCTGATTGGCATGGGCTCAATCTTGCTTGATCAAGCCCAGATTGGGACTTTTTCTTTTGTTGCGGCAGGATCTTTAGTAACCGGTAAAAAAAGCTTCGAAAAAGAATCTTTTATCTGCGGCTCACCTGCCAAAATTCTTCGCCCGATCAATGACAAGGAAAAAGCCATGTGCACGGGCTCGGTGCAACATTATCTTGATGTACAAAAACTCTATCAACGCGAGCAGTGGCCTCAATCAGTGCTTTAAATTCAAAGAGAGCGAGCAAGTTCAAAATAAGAGTTTGTGCAGCGCACATAACGTAGATTTGAAGGAAATTGATTCAGAAAAAGTCTATAATGCAGATCGTCCTTTTTGAGTGACCATTTTATCTTGAGGCCAATAAGATTAAAATTTTGGCTCTTTTCCAGCCATAGGAGCGCATTTAAATTGGCCTCATGAAAAACTAGATCTATGGGCCGCCATTCGTCGTCGTCACTCTGAAAAAAATTGCCTTTATATTTATGTAAAGTTTCAAAAAATGCTTCATTTTTTTGGCGACGAACAGCAATATGCACAGCCGTCCATCCTCGGTAAAATTTACCTTTATGATTGATATTTTTAGTTAATTTAATATTTGGATCTGCACCAATTTCTAATAAAATTTCAAGCATCCTGAGCTTCGCATTCTTGTCGATTAACAATCGGTGGAGAGGAGTAAAACCTAAGTTCGAAAAGTGATTAACAATTTTCTGAAGGCTCACGTTTTCAGGTTCTTTAGATACAAACTTCTCAAGTCCATCGACGTCATAGTGGTGTATGAAGTTACAAAGCCTAATATATGCTTTCAATTCCGCTTCATCCAAGGTTGGATTAATGGGCTGGATGATTTCTATATGTGTGGAATGTAGCGACACAGAGCACAAGAAAAGGAATAAAATCTTCAACCTAAAAGTTTTCATAATCCCTCGGAAAAAATAAAGTAGGCGGATTTTAAAAGGGAGATATGAGTCGTCAATGGATAAAAAGAGAAGAATAATTAAGGGCCTAAACACGGCCCCCAAATTTAGTGGATCGGAGTTTTAGCGAACATCAATTTTTACTCTGTTGGA
The DNA here is from genome assembly GCA_964368985.1 of uncultured Myxococcales bacterium. Taxonomy (GTDB): domain Bacteria; phylum Myxococcota; class UBA727; order UBA727; family JABDBI01. The sequence goes on from CAYJDW010000285.1 coordinate 1,357, forward strand.
TTCTTTGTTATTTTTCTTGGGCATAATTACTTTTAAAATACCATCTTGATATTCAGCTTTAGCCTTAGTGGCATCCACGTCGGCATGCAACGTAATGTGACGTTTAAAACTTCCCCCGCGGATTTCCTTTTTATAATAATGCTTGCCTTTTTTCTCGGTCTTTTCCTCGCGAGATCCCGCAAGCCTCAGCACCCGGTCCTCGATGGAGATCTCGATTTTTTTTGGATCAATGCCTGGCACCGCCATTTCCGCTATCACCTTTCCATCTTCCTCAAAAATATCGACCGCCAGATCCCATCCCAAACGATCCAGCAAAGAATGCTTACCCATGTCATCGAAGAAGCTGTCTAAATCACTGAAATGGGCTATTTTTTTTAAATTACTCATCTTTAGAACTCCGCCTTAGCTTTGTTCAATGAGTATAGAATTTGGCGTCGGAAAAACCCACTTTTTGGCCATTGTGCAA
>CAYJDW010000286.1:0-1819 GCA_964368985.1 uncultured Myxococcales bacterium
CTAAGCTAAAGACTAACATCCACAAAAATCTAGTAAAAGCTTCTCAACGTATTGTTGAGAATAAAGGCATATCTAGGCAGATATGCATGACACTGAGAAATTTAGAAGCAAATATAAGAGCTTATCATCCCAATTTTCCGGAATTTCCGTGGCCATTAGAGGATGAGGTAGGACCGAGAGAAAATAATGATGAAACACTCGCGGAGGAAATTTAAGCGCTATACGGTTGGAAAAATGGACCGGGGCTCGCTTATACTTAAGGGATTTTTGCGAGTGTGGTGTTAAGCCGCTCTTTTAAGCTCCACACGCCATACCGGTTTTTGATTGAGCTGATTAACAATGTCTTGCAAGGCCAGGCGAACAAATTGCTCTTCAGAATATTTGAGAATCTTAGCAAATTGCATCGCCCTCATTGGACTCACATGCTTTCTGCCTTTTTCAATGTCGCATATGTGAGATTTCGATACGCCAATGCGCAAAGCAAACTCCGCCTGGCTCATCTCTTCCCCAACCCGAATAGCATATAGAAGAGCTGACAATGTGAGCGGTCCTCCGGTGATTTCTTCCATAAATTTCCGAGCTGCAGATTTCTTTTTAATAGTCATGCCTAGGCCGCTTTGCTGAATTTTCTCAGCTCCACTATATAGGGTTCACCCACCTGATTTACTTGGTCTTGCAGAGCTGTTTGCACAAAAAGTACCTTAGAGTTTTTCAGTTTTTTGGCATATTCAACTGCTCGTTGCGGGCTAACGAGCGTGCGCCCCTTTTCGATATCGCACAGGTGTGAGCGAGAAATGCCCAATTTATCGGCATATTCAACCTGGGAAATTTCTTCACCCAAACGAAGACTATGAAGCATCTCGCCAAAAGTCAGTGGCCCTCCCAAGAGCTCATTTAAAACTTCTTCAGCATCTCTTTTGCCGGTTTTCTGTTTCATTGTTATCAAACCTACTAACACGCATGTTTTTGCGAGGCTGGTTCCATCAGGATATGCATTATGCCTCCACAAGCTCTTACTATTTTTTGCAAAGTCCGCAGCTCATAACGATCATATTCGGCACTTTCATAGCGACTAATAGCTGATGCAGTTGTACCTACCTTTTTTGCAAGAGCTGCTTGGGTAAGATGGGCCTCGGTTCGCAGAATAGTAAGCTGTTCTCCAATAGAAATCTTTTCATACTCAAGTTGAAACCCCTCTTTAAATTTAGGATTGGCTAATTTCTTTTCAACCCAACTGCTTGCTTTGTTTTTTTTAGTCATTTTTTCCTCTCCCGATTTTCAAACTCTTCCTTTAACCCTTCAGCTCTTTCTATCTCTCTTGGCGGAGTATTATCTCCCTTTTTCTTGAAGCCATGGGTCAAAATAATTCGCTGCCCAACAAAGAAGAAGCACAACACTCTGCCTTGTCCCGCTTTAAATTCGAAAATTTGATCGGAATCGGTCAAATGTTTGAATTTGCGTTCATTATTTATCCGGCCATGATCACCCATCCATGCGAACAACGCAGCAAACTTTGCTTGAACAGCCAAGGGCATGCTTTCTAACCACGCCTCAGCTAATACTTCTCCCGACTCTCGCTTATAAAATTCAATATCAAAAACCTTTCCTCCATAAGCTAGTTCGGTGGTTTCTTTCTTTTTTGTCACTCATTAAATCCTACAGTATTATTAGCATATACGCTAATATATGGCAACCGAAAAATAAACTCAAGGATCGATGTGAATTTTCATCGGGTTGGCTAAGGCGTCAACGTTTTTGCAGTGCTGCTTAATCGCAATTGGAGTATGAGGGTCTGCTCAAAAAGCGGGCCCTCATGCTC
>CAYJDW010000287.1:0-1811 GCA_964368985.1 uncultured Myxococcales bacterium
TAATACTGAGACAAATAGGACTTTTTTTTCGTCATTAAACATGTAAAAATTTCTCCACAAAATAAATGAATTAATTAAATAATAATAACTGCTAACAAGATATTCACCGGTCCTTGTGGTAATTCGCTAAAAATCATGATTTCTAAGCTAATGTGCCTTTAAAACCTCTTGGATTGGGGCGGCATGCCGAACCCAAGGTTGTAGCGAAGACTCTGGAACTCTATTTTTTTGTCGCTGCATTATGAATTTGTTCTCGAGCAACAACAAAATCCTGTGTTGATGAAGCAGTCGCTAATCCAATCGTGAAGGCCGCCTTAGAGATTTTTGGTGGTGATATCACTAAACTTAATCGTTTGCCGACGCAAGAGCTTAGTAAATCAGACTAAAAATAAAGCCCGTAGCAGTACGGGCTTTATTCAAAGGCGAGATATACGGCATAGAATACCAATCTGGCCCAAGCTTAAAGAACCCAGCTTAGAAACCATTGTGCAACGCTGCTCAACTTCTTTTGTGCCGACTTAAGATAATACCGCCAAAAAGATTCAGGTTCCTTAGAGTTAGTATCGTCAATAGAGTTTATTCTAGGTCTAGAACTAGGGATTTCCATTTGTTTGGTTACTACTGAATATTGAGAGACCTCAGTATCACCATTATTCCCTCTAGGTGGAGGCGTCTGATCTTCTTTCTGATAAATATCTGAAGAGATTTCTAGCAAGGTTTTAGAGGAATCAGTTTTTGAAGACTCTTTTTCTATATCAGGCAATTGGCGATTCCACGTAACGAAATGAAAGTTGCTTCCTGTTTTTATTTGCCTTAGAAGATGAATAGCTAGCATTTTATAAACTTGGCCATCTCTTCCATTTATATAAGAGTAATATAATTCCGGTTTTCCAGCCTTAGATTTCGTATAGGCTTGTTTAATAAGAATATACTCTCTTTTCTTGGTGTAATAGTTGTTTCTAATAGCAATAACTGGTTGATTATTTAAGAGTAATTTTTTAATGGTAGAAAGAGCAACGCTATATGTTTCGATAGATTGCACTTCTAAATTTAAATCTCTGTTACAAAATCTAATATTTCTATTGTATTCGACGAAGTCTATATGCTTCGGAAAAGCCTTAATTTTATCCTTAAACAATGTGGTAAAGAAGCCTAATGAGTAATCTTCATTATTGATATGGTCACTATCATTAGGATTAATGGAAAAATCGTCTATTGGTGCGATCAAAGAGCTGCCCACGGTCGCCTGCTCTTGATTATCGTAGTCTATTTCCCTTGAGTAATATTTATATTCCTTTTCTTGTGGCCATATATTTTCCAAATAATCTTCATGCTGTGTCAGAAAATTGTCCATAATGCAGTAGGCAGTTTTTTCAAGGTAAAGGTTTGGATCTAGGGAAAGCTCAAACTCAAGTTTAGGATATATTTTTGTGCTTATTTCACTTTCTTTATCATCTCTATTGTTATTTTTATCGTTTAATATTTCTATATTTGTATTAGATACATTTTCTTTATTTTCACTTTCTTTTTGTTCTGGTTCCATTTCCTTATCTTCTAATGTACTTTCGTCAAAGCTAATAATTTTAAATGATTCAGGTTCTTTTTTAAATTTATAGCCTAAATTCATTGTACCAATTAAATCCGTAGCTGAAGAAAAACCTTTAAATAATTGAGAATAATTAACTTGGGCCCTCGAAGGATGGTAAGAGGTAGAAAGATAGTAAAAAGTAGTGTCTTCTTCTTGATAGAGAGACTTTGATAAAGATATATTGGGCTCGCTGTAACTATAAATAATAATAAAAGGCAGTTGA
>CAYJDW010000288.1:0-1809 GCA_964368985.1 uncultured Myxococcales bacterium
TCGAAAGAGACCATGATAAATACCAGCAAGTTTGTTCAGCGACCCTTTTGACTCAATTAACCAACAGCAACCTCAATGAGCAGGATATTAGGGCAGGCTCTGGGCTTTTGTTCGAAGATATTTTTGATCAAAGCGGAAGCGGCCTTGATGAGAATCCAGAAAATGGGCCCAATACTACCGATGCGGTGGTCTTTATCACTTCAAGCGGCAATCAAAGTATTGAGGAAGAAGATCGCTGGGCAATAATTTTTGACGCCGATGCTATCGCTATTCCCGCTCATCTGCTTGGAATGTGTAATCCCAATTTATTCTGCAGAGGCGGCATTCCTAATTTTTCGCCGTCGAGAATTGAGGAGGCCATGGTGGTGGAATTATTGGGACATCGAAAAGAGGATTATCGTGACAACCTAAAGATGACTTTCGATCCAACCTCGGAGAATCTCTTCATTGGTCTTCGGGCCGATCATGAATTGAGTGGAAAGAATAGCGAGGCGAGTCAATCAAATTTCATGACAACTCTTACCTATATCAATAAAAAAAATGTTTCGGAAACCTTAGCGCTTTGTTATGAGGCCGCCGATTATTTTACACGACAGCACATTGATGTTTTGTCCATTCATGAAGGAGCCACTGTTGTGGCAGCCGCGGTCATGGTGGCTCGCTCGCGTTGTTTTAGTAATTCGCTTTCCAATCAACGATGGCAAAATAACAATATTGGATTGTGGAGCATGAATGGCCACAAGGGAGTAAATCCCAATTTTATTGTTCCTATGGGATGGGTGGGGCGTGGTCTTAATTACGAGGTTTTTATTAAAAAGTTTGACGAAAGCGTTTTTACAGGCCCAATAACTACTTTTATTCCAGACTCCTTTGGCGGTGAGTCTCTAGAAATTCCGGGCCTCACCGAGGGAGACCAAGTGCTCTTCGCCTCCGAGCATAGTTGTTGCCAAGATTATCAAGTAGCAATGCCCTGCGCCCCTGGCCCAATAGGAGTGGCAGCTCCCGGGGTGCCGGTGGTGATTGATGCGACAGGAGTGGCATCGCCAAAGCCTGCAGCGCCCAAAAAGCCAGGCGTCAATTAATCGACAATGTATTCCTTCCATAGGCTATTGTCGTCGGTTTCAATGAAAACCTCTTTGGCGAGCGAGCGTGTTTTGGGGTTAAAGTTGAGGTTAATACCTTGAAAATTAACATTCTTCATCCCTTCGATTACCTTAAGAACTTCCATTGGCGTCGGCGAAGAAGAAGCTATTTGATTTAATCCATGAATAAAAAGACTGGCGCCAACGTAGGCTTCGAAAGAGGCGACACCTAAGATATTATTGTCTTTGTTCATGGCTTCTCGATAAGCTATGGAAATTGGTCGTTGGCTGACGAAGGGATTTGGCACGGCGGATCCATAAAGAATGGTAAGACCCTTATGCTTAATAAATCTTCGAAACTGCACTTCTCCAACTGAAGAAAGTGCGAACATATTCATGGATAAAAGGTCATTTACTCCCATCTGCCGAATGAAGCCCTTGGTAGCAGTCGCAACGGAAAAGAAACCTAAAGCGTTAGGCGAAAATTCTCTGATGGCGGTGACCTGATCAGCAAAAGTAGAAGAACCTCGTGAATAGGGTAAAGCCAAATAATCCTTGATGCCAAGCTTTTTCAATTCCTCACTAGCCGCCTTCCATGGTCCTTTGCCGAAAGCGTCATCTTGATAAAAGAAGGCAAATTTAGTGGCGCCATATTCGCTATACATTGCACGAATGAGCGCGCGGGTTTCATCTTCGTAACTTGCACGAAAATGAATAAGGTTTGGAA
>CAYJDW010000289.1:0-1807 GCA_964368985.1 uncultured Myxococcales bacterium
AGTTCCGGATGCTTCGTCTAAGTTCCAATATGAAATTAAACTTGTTTTTAATCCTACATCTAATCCGCTATAGGAAAGACCCTTTCCAGAATTAAATAGAGCAGTTCGCTCAGATGCACTTAACGCTTTCTTCCAGAAACCAACTTTTGCCATTCGGCCGTCGAGATAATTTGTTCCGCTGTCGCCGCAGGCAACTCCACCTTTGCTGCCTATACAAAATGGCCCGGTAAGATCCATTGCGCCACCAGTATGTGCAATATAAGTAGGTGTACCATCGTTAACTTCAATGCCAATGCGATCATTTACAGAATCATGCCATCCAATAATATGATACCAACTTCCTAAAGCTAAAGGAGTATTCCAAATAGCCTGGTCAAAATTTACACCATCAACTGCAACGGCCATTTTTACTTTAGAGTCCGACTGATCGAACCACCGACCATATTCAGAAGATGAATTCTCATGCTTACCTTTTCCAATTAATACTGTGTTCGAACCAGTAGAATCAAGATAAATCCAAGTCGAAAAAGTAAAGTCGATATCCCCAACACTTAGGGTAGCATTGTCCGTTCTACTTAAGCTCTCACCATTTCCAGCCGTAAACTGCGCCGCATTGTCTGTCATCGTCACGCCCGCATCGGCCTTAAACCACGCGGCTAAACCCGGAGAATCTAGAACCGGCGATGTTGTATAACTCGCATTATATTTTCTCGCTAAATAAGTTTCCACACGTTGTTTTTCCGGGGCAATCATTTCACTTGAATATCCGATCACCTCGGAAATATTTCCTCCAAATGCATTCGCGCCTCCTTGCCCACCGAGATAAAATGCACCGTTAGAATCTGTGTCCAGCCCTGTAGATCCCCATTTTGAAGATCCATTTACGCGCATTTCGATAAGAGTATTTAAAAATGAAATCGCTGTTACGAAAATGCTAGAACTCGAATAAGTAACAGAAGTATTGTAAAAACTTGCTGAGTTAGAGCTGTTTGATAGAACTCCATAGACTCCTGGATTTCCGTTGCTAGTGCGCAACATTCGGTAACCATTTGAGCCTGGTGTTTGATAAAATATATCCGCAACGCCACCTTGGGCAGATGCGCTTGGTCTATTTGCAACTGTAAACAACTCTACAAACGGAGCAACGCTACTTCCCCCAAGTCGATCATTCAGTCCATCAAATGTGACAGTTGGTTTCGAGTTGATTCCACTGGCCGTATAAATCGGCGCAGATGCTGCCGTGGCTTGAGTTACGTTATTTGTTTGCCCGCTTTGATCTTTCCAACAACTCACAAGATCGCTTGTTGATGCACCCGCGGAAGTGCAGGCAGCGTCTGTGTAGAGATCTTTATCGGCCTTGAGCCAAAGTTTTTGGTTGGTCGATGGTGTTATGTTAATATTATATTTGACCGCGAGAAAAGCTTCGATTTTTTGTCGTTCAGAGGGGGAAAGAACCCTGTTAAAAACAATCACCTCGGCAACGGCACCATCCCAGTGAGCCCCCGTTGCATAAGCCGATCCTACCGCGTAACCGTTAGCGGATGAAGTCGTAGCGGGAATTGTATTCGCATAAGATAACGTTTTTAAGGTTCCATCGACAAACATTTTCAATCGTCCTGCGTCGCCATTGTCTTTGCCGTCATAAACAGTTTCATAAATTTGCGGTTGAACAGATGCTAATGCCGTAGCGCCGGCATAGATGGTCCCATTGTAATCCGCATAAGCATAGAGCTGGCCACCGAGAACCTGCTCTACGGCGGCGATCCCGAGCCGGCCCGAGTCGAGCCCCGCCAGTGCGATCGACAGC
>CAYJDW010000290.1:0-1804 GCA_964368985.1 uncultured Myxococcales bacterium
CGGTGAAGTATGGGTGCGCAATACATGGGTTGGGTCGACATAAAACGTATCGTGCATAGCCCTTGCTGGGTGGCTAGCCGGGATGTTCAAGGCTTCAAAATTGTGAAAATCATCTTCAATCTCCGGCCCTTCTGCCACCGAATAACCGGCTGCACGAAAAATAGCTTCAATACGCATCAAAGTGCGACTGACAGGATGTAACCCCCCGAGAGAATTATTGCGCCCAGGCAAGCTTATATCCAAAGCCTCAGCGGTCAGCTGCGCATTAATATGCTCAGCCTCTAGAACGAGCTTACGGTCATTCAATGCATCACTGATAGCCTCTTTCGCCTCGTTAATCAAAGCGCCGGCTGCGGGTCGCTCTTCTGCGCTTAAGGCGCCTAAGGATTTTAATTGTGCAGTAACTAAGCCTTTTTTGCCGAGAAAATCCACTCGAACCTGGTCCAAAGCAGCTAAATCTGCGGCAGCAACAATCTGCTTTTTAGCCTCTGTAATGAGTGTTTGAAGTTCTGACATAGGAATATCCAACGAGGAATTACATTTTGGTATGGCTATTTTGAAATTTTTATAACATTGATAACAGTGTGGTACTTACAGTTTGCTAACTCATTACAAGCCTGAAATCTATATTAATAAAAAAGGGGATAAGCCAAGGCCAACCCCCTTTCAGATCCGGACATAGGTACGATTTTAGAAGCAGCGAGCTAATATAAAGCCTGGAACCACTAATACCTATGCCAAGTATATTTACTATTCAAACCTAAGCAGCTAAAGCCGATTTAGCTTGAGAGACAATAACAGCAAACGCTGACTTATCATGAATAGCAAGGTCAGCAAGCACACGACGATCCAATGCAATATTGGCTTTTTTCAAGCCTGCGATTAGACGGCTGTATGAAATGCCCTCAGCGCGCGATTGCGCGTTGATACGAGTGATCCAAAGCGCGCGGAAATTACGCTTTTTAACTCGACGGTCTCTGTAGGCATACTGACCGGCTTTAATTACTGCTTGCTTCGCCACGCGGAATACGCGCGAACGGGCACCGTAGTAACCTTTAGCTAGTTTTAAGATTTTTTTGTGGCGGCGACGCGCCTCGACTCCACGTTTAACACGAGCCATGGTATTTCCTCACGAAAAATATTGATAAAAAAGGCGTTAGAAATTAGTTAAGACGCATCATACGCTTAACATTACTGACATCAGAATCGTGAACCATGGCGGTACCACGCAACTGGCGTTTACGCTTAGTCGTCATTTTGGTGAGGATGTGGCTTTTAAACGCATGCTTGCGTTTAAAACCGGCGGCTGTTTTCTTGAAGCGCTTAGTGGCGCCGCTATGTACTTTAGCTTTTGGCATTGTGTATCTCCATTAGAGATTGTTAATTTGAAAGTAGCTATTTAAGTTTTAAATTAAGGTAGCTATTTTGCTCGTTTAAAGTGGCTAGGCAGCTAAAAGCCCGACTACTTCTTCTTTTTAGGGGCGATAACCATTGTCAACTGACGCCCTTCCATCTTCGCGTGTTGCTCAACAGTACCCATATCCTCCAAGTCTTTTTCGATGCGTTGCATCATTTCCATGCCAAGTTCTTGGTGGGCAAGTTCACGGCCTTTGAATCGTAATGATACTTTGGCCTTATCCCCTTGTTCGAGGAAACGTATCAGGGCTTTTAATTTAACCTGATAGTCACCGTCTTCCGTCCCTGGCCTAAATTTCATTTCTTTAATTTGCTGCTGTTTTTGTTTCTTTTTAGCGGCATTTTTAGATTTTTTTAACTCGAACAGATGCTTACCGTAATCCATAAT
>CAYJDW010000291.1:0-1798 GCA_964368985.1 uncultured Myxococcales bacterium
CTCACGTGTTCGATCTACAGGAGTTACTATGAAGATATTGGTGACAGTTAAACGAGTGACCGACTACGAGGCTAAGCTCAAAGTAAGCGGCGATGGCATGGATATTGTGCGCGAAGGCGTCAACATGATCATGAATCCGTTCGATGAAATAGCGGTAGAAGAGGCTTTGCGGCTCAAAGAAAAGCATGATGGCGAAGTGGTAGTGGTATCGGTTGGGTCCAAGGATTGCGAGACCCAAATGCGGGCTGCAATGGCCATGGGTGCTGATCGCGGGATTTTAGTGGAAGCGGCTTTGAATATTTCTCATAATCTCGATTCTACTTACATCGCAAAAATTCTTCATAAAGTGATCGAAAAAGAAGCTCCTGATGTCGTGATGATGGGTAAGCAGTCCATCGACGACGATAATCACCAAACAGCAGAAATGGTTGCCGAGTTGTGGGGCGTAGGGCAGGCTACTCAAGCCAATACCGTTACTATCAATGGCAAAGAAGCCACGGTGGTACGCGAAGCTGATGGTGGCCTAGAAACGGTAGCGGTACAGCTGCCTTGCATTATCAGTGCCGACTTGCGTCTTAATGAGCCGCGTTATGCGCCGTTGCCTGGCATCATGAAAGCCAAGAAAAAACCGCTCGATTTTATTCAAGTGAGTGATCTTAAAATTGATCATCAACCCCAAGTTCGCCTGAAAAAACTGATCCATCCACCGAGCCGTAAATCGGGACAGCGTGTGAGCGACGTGGCGGAATTGGTAAACAAACTTAAGAATGAAGCAAAAGTACTCTAAAGGAGAGCATCAATGGCAACTCATTTAATTTTTGCAGAACATGATGACCATGGCATTAAAAAATCAACTTTGTCTGCGGTAGCGGCGGCGAAGAAAATTGGCGGCGATATACACGGGGTCGTAATAGGAAAGAATCTCTCCAAAATCGGCCAAGAATTTGCGCAATATTGCAGCAAAGTTCACGTGTGTGATCACGATGGTTTGCTTCATCGCCTCGCTCAACCTTATGCTAAAGTGATCAGTGATGTAGCAAAATTTGTTTCAGCCACACATGTTTGGGCCTCGGCTACCGTAGCTGGAAAAGATATTTTTCCTCGCGTAGCGATTCGCTTACAGGCGGCTCAGGCATCGGATATTCAAGATGTACTAAACGAATCCACCTTTTTACGCCCCGTATGGGCTGGGGATTTGACGGCAGAAGTGGAGCTCTTGACCAAAGTCAAAGTGATCACTGTTCGTGTTAGCGAATTTGCCCCTGCTGCAAAAAATAGCGCCGACGGCCAGGTTGTCCCTTTTGATGTTTCTTTGGGTCAAAGCCATATGCGCTTTGTTTCATTCGATGCGGTAAAATCGGAACGCCCTGAACTTACCGATGCCGACGTGGTAGTGGCTGGGGGCCGCGGCGTTAAAGGACCTGAAGGATTTAAAGAATTGATCGAGCCTTTAGCTGATCGCTTGGGAGCGGCTATAGGTGCGAGTCGGGCAGTATGCGATGCAGGGTGGGTACCTAATGACTGGCAAGTTGGCCAAACCGGTAAAGTAGTGGCACCAAAACTTTATTTTGCCATTGGCATTTCCGGCGCTATTCAACATGTGGCCGGCATGAAGGGCTCGAAAGTTATTGTTGCTATCAACAAAGATCCTGATGCTCCTATATTTCAAGTGGCCGATTATGGCTTAGTGGCTGATGCTTTTAAAGTGGTGCCAGAATTATTAGCCTTACTTAATAAATAAACAAAGCCAAACTTAAAATCTCCTCGCTATTAATAAAAACTAGTGAGGAGATTTTTT
>CAYJDW010000292.1:0-1793 GCA_964368985.1 uncultured Myxococcales bacterium
TGCCTTGGCCAAAGCTCTTGGCGCCACTGAGTGTATCAATCCAAAAACATTGAAGCAGGATCTCGTGCCTTATTTGGTTGATCTGACCGATGGCGGCGTGGACTATTCCTTTGAATGCGTGGGTAATATCGGGCTCATGCGCCAAGCTTTGGAATGCTGTCATAAAGGTTGGGGGAAATCGACCATTATTGGCGTAGCGGGCAGCGGTGAAGAAATTTCCACGCGCCCCTTTCAGTTAGTGACGGGGCGCTCGTGGCAAGGAAGCGCTTTTGGCGGTGTCAAAGGCCGAAGCGAACTTCCGGAATTTGTCGACGACTATCTCGCCAAAAAAATCAAAGTTGATGAAATGATTACCAGTCAATTTCCTCTTGCCGACATCAACATGGCTTTTCAAAAGATGAAAGAAGGCCAAAGCCTTCGCTCAGTTATTACTTTTTAATGGGTGAAAAATGTCGCGATTGATTTTGAATAAGCAAAGTGCATGTTTTTTGGGTCAGGTTCGCTACTACACTTTTCTGTCAACAACCTGCAAGGGTCCGATGAATTTTTCTATTTTCTTGCCCGAGCGCGCACTTAAGCAAAAAAGATGCCCCGTCTTATTCTGGCTTTCTGGGCTCACCTGCACCGAAGATAATTTTATGGTTAAGGCCGGAGCTCAGCGAATGGCCGATAAACTTGGCCTCATCCTGGTATGTCCTGATACAAGCCCTCGCCAAGCAAATATAAAAGGTGAAGGCGACAGCTATGATCTAGGTCTTGGCGCAGGTTTCTACGTCGACGCCACTGAGCAACCATGGGCCGCCCACTATCAAATGTATAGCTTCGTTTCCGAAGAGTTACCGCTCCTGATCGATGCAGAGTTTCCCACCATTCCCGAGGCCAAAGGCATTTTTGGCCATTCCATGGGCGGACATGGAGCTCTCGTGGTGGGTCTACGTCATCAAGATAGATTTAAATCTATTTCAGCCTTCTCGCCGATAGCCGCACCAAGCACATCCCCTTTGGGGCAAAAAGCATTTTTGGCCTATTTAGGAGATAACAAAGAAACTTGGAATCGCTATGACTCCAGCTATTTATGTCGCCATATCGAGAAAAAAATGCCGATTCTAGTTTACCAAGGCGATAAGGACCATTTATTGCACTCGAGTTTGCATCCAGAAAAATTGATCGAAGCCGCACATAATTTCCCTCTCACGCTACGTATGAAGGCGGGCTATGACCACAGCTATTTTTTTGTAGCGACTTTTATCGACGAGCACCTGAGCTATCATGCCGAAATTCTAAGCATTTGGAGCTAGGCTAGGTTCCAGGTGGGGATTGATTAATTAAGTTCATCCAATACTATTTCTCTTAGAAATCTAAATATATAAAGAGAGCCCTTATGAAAAAGAATTTAGCTGTTTTTTTTGTCATTTTTCAGGCTATTTGCGCAGCATCTTGGGCTGACAAGGGGCTGATTGTGACAATTGATCAAGAGACGCTATCTGAGGAGAATAATACAATTTGGGATGACCACCGCGCTGATTTCATCGAATCTAAGGCCAAAAATAAATATGAAAATGTATATATTGTAAGAGGCGATCTTGTTCGCGATGATGAATATATGCAATTTGTTTGGGCTGAAGCTTTAGAAAATAATGAAATTGTGGATTATGTCAGTTTTGTTCATGGCGGAAGGCAATGGATAAAAGATGAATGGAATGTCCCCGTCGATTCGAAAAAACTTCGCATGGTTTATAGCGAGGGCTGCAAAGGTGGCAGTGGCTTGGATGAATTTGTGAAGAAATATGGCG
>CAYJDW010000293.1:0-1780 GCA_964368985.1 uncultured Myxococcales bacterium
GCCAATGTTTCGCAAAGAGCGTCCACAAAAAGGGCGCTTAAGACAATTTCATCAATACGGCATGGAATCATTCGGCGTGAGTGAGCCGGTGGCTGATGTGGAAATCATGGCCATGGTGGATCATTTATTTTCTCGTCTTGGACTTAAAGGCGTGGAGCTAAAGATTAATAGCCTCGGAACCAACGAAGAGCGCGCTAACTATAAAGAACAACTGAAAGCCTATTTGAACCAACAAAAATCTAAGCTTTGCGAGGATTGCCAAAGAAGATTGGAGACCAATCCTTTGCGCGTTTTGGATTGTAAGAATCCTCAATGTCACGAAATAGTTCGGGGAGCACCTAAAACTCTCGATGCTTTGGGCGAGGAATCACGCTCACATTTTGATCAGGTTTTATCAGGCTTAAGTGAGGTTGGTGTCGCCTATGAAGTTGATGCTCATTTGGTTCGAGGTTTAGATTATTACAACCGAACCGTTTTTGAATTTGTCGCAAGCACGGGCCTAGGCGCACAAAATACCGTCGCAGCTGGTGGTCGTTATGATGGATTATTTCTCACCTTAGGCAATAAAATTGACTTGCCGGCGATTGGTTGTGCAGGCGGCATAGAACGCCTGGCTTTGTTGTTAGAAGATGCTCAGGAAGAGCAGTCTCACATCGCTATTTCGCTGGTGGGGGCTGATGATGCAGGACATGAGGCTTCAAAGCGTTTGGCTTTTGCTTTACGAAAAAATGAGGTGGCGGCTGATTTTTCTTTGATCAAAAAGAGCATAAAAGCTCAGATGCGTCGGGCAGATAAGCTTGGTGCACAATTTGTAGCAGTGCTTGGTCAAGAAGAAGTAAATACAAAACGCATAAAAGTAAAAAATATGCGCACCTCCGAAAGCACAGAAGTGAATATGGAGGCGAATATGATCGCGAAGTTTTTAAATTCTGGCACCATTTAAGGAAATTGCATGACCTTTCATATGTCGCTTAGGCGAAAATTTGCGATCGCTACTTGGTCGGCCCCTAAAGAAGGCAACATCTACGGCAAGATGTGCATCGATATGGGAAATGCATTGAAATATATTGAGTATTTGCGAGCAACGACCAAGGAAAAAGTTACCATTACCCACTTGGTCGGAAGAGCTGCTGGACTTGCTTTTGGACAATGCCCAGACCTAAACGGCCGCATATTTTTTGGACGCTATTATCCCCATGAAACGGTGGATATGGCTTTTTTGGTTGCACTTGATGGCGGCAAAGACCTGGCCAAATTTAAAATTCGTCGTCTCGATGAGAAAACCACGGCAACCATTGCACATGACTTAAGAATGGGTGTGGAAAAACTTCGTTCGGGGCAGGATGCCGAGTTTGAAAGTTCTCAGAAATTAATCAAGATATTGCCCACCTTCATGGTTCGATGGATGCTGTGGCTCTCCGGCTATTTCACAAGTAGCATGGGTATCGATGTCGGCTTCTTAGGTCTCAAGAAGTATCCTTTTGGCGCTTGCATTATTACAAGCGTTGGCATGTTTGGTGTCGACGAAGGCTTTGCTCCACCCACACCTTTTGCTCGTGTGCCAGTTTATTTGGCCATACCCGAAATCAAAAAACGTCCCATGGTAGTGAATGACCAAATCGTCATCCGCCCCATGCTTGACCTCACCGCCACCATCGATCACCGTTTCATGGACGGCTTTCGCGCCGCTCAAGTAACGAAGATGATCCGTAATGGTTTGGAAAATCCTTGGACTATGGATGGGATTAGCGAATCTGAGGTTCTTGATGCGCTGAAGCCC
>CAYJDW010000294.1:0-1766 GCA_964368985.1 uncultured Myxococcales bacterium
CCCCAAAACCCCAAAACCCCAAAACCCCAAAACCCCAATTAGTTGAATTATACAAATCTAAATAAACACATGGATACTCCAGTACCAGTAACAGAGCTTTCACCAGGAAAGTGAAATCCTCCACTATGTCCTCCAAACCCTCCAAAACCACCAGAGCCCATATCATCATCCATTCCTCCGAACGAAAAGCCTCCGGGACCTCCTCCCCCACCAAAGAACATTTAAAAGACTTAACTTGGGTCAACGTGAGACGAGAAGCCTCCCATATCTCCATCAAACCCTCCATCTAGGTCAACACCCGAATCGTATTGTTACCTTTTCTTTTCATCTGAGAGTGCTGCATAAGCTTCACCAATATCCTTGAACATTTTATCTGCCAGGGCTTTTTGCTCTTCAGATGATGTATTTTTGTCTGGATGCCATTTTAAAGCCAATTTTCAGTAAGCCTTCTTGATTTCATCCGGAGTGGCACCTTTCTCAATCTCTAAAATCTTGTAGTAGTCCTTCCTTGAAGCTTTTTTCAATGCAACTTTAGCTTCTCATAATTTTTACTGCACATTAAATCCTGTTGGGTCAATACTTTTTGCTTTTTCTAGGTCATAGACTGCATCCTAATGGTTACCAAGTTCTTGATTAACTTCTGCTCATTTGACAAATGCCTTTGCATACTTTTCATTTAGTTTGATTGCTTCATTCAGATCTCCAAGAGCATCATCGTATTTCTTCATTTTTGTACTTGATAAAGCTCTGTTCAAGTAAATAGTCGAGTTGTATTATGGATTTGAGGGAAAGAGTTCCAGGCATTGTGTATATATTTAATTCGCCTCCTGAAATTTGTTATGTTTAAACAGCTCTCCAGCCTCATTTTTAAGAGTTTCTGCCTTCTTCACTGCTTTGAGCATTTTCTAAGCTAGTACATTGTCAGGATCCTACTTTAGAGCTTAAGTAAAGTACTTTGTCCCGTTCTCAATGTTTCCCTGGCACACATATATATTTCCTTTTAGGCACAAGTACCTTGGATTAGAACTAAAAGTATTAAAGATTTCTTGAGAATATGTCATCGCTTAGTCTACAGCATTGTTGAGGACTAAATACTCAAGCTTATCAAGCATCAATTTTTCAGATTTCAAGCAGTAACGATCGATCAACTAAGTAATCTGATACACTGCTTACCTATAATCCTTATTCGAAACAGATCCTTCAATGACTCTGATTAATTGCTGCACCTCTTTTAGAGTTCGAATATCATCTTTAAAGCCAGTCTCTTCAGGGATCTTCTCCATATAGATTTCAAGGACTCCTTTCGCTTCATCAATATGACCCAATCATAGACATACTGTAAAAAGTCTCCTTGCGCTCTTTGCATATTTTGGATTGACATCCAGTGACTTTTTGAGGTCGTAGTATGCTTCTTAAAACCTATTCAGAGCCATATACGCCGCTGCTCGGTTCGAAAGAAAGACTTCAGATTCGCACTTTGCTATTCAAGAGATTAGTTTGCCGTCCGGCGGGTAGATCTTACAAAGTGCTTCTGTGTAGTGATTGATAGCTTCTTAAAATTGGTTATTTTTGAAAGCATCATTTCCTAAATTTTTCAAATGTTCTGCTTAGTCAATATTTTTTTCCATTAAATATTTGGCAATGCACCTTGTGCCATTACCACATGATTCAGCTTCAGAGCCATCGCTATTGAAAAATCTAATATTGTAATAATTATCTTTTTTATTAGCAAAAATAATTTGATCGCAACCTATGCCATATCTTCT
>CAYJDW010000295.1:0-1764 GCA_964368985.1 uncultured Myxococcales bacterium
AAGAATTTGATTTTTTTTTCTGAGCAATTCGCTGACCTCAGAATTCTACGTTATAAAATCAACGGATTTGATGCGCTTTCTTTGCAGCAAAAAACTCTTGCCTATTATCTTTCCCAAGCGGCCCTCGCTGGACGCGATATCATTTGGGATCAACACTATAAGCATAATCTAGTAATTCGGCGCACGCTCGAGGCTATTTATAAAAATTACCCTGACCAAACTAGCGACGAATTTTTGAAATTTAATACCTATTTAAAGCGTGTCTGGTTTTCCAACGGTATTCATCATCACTATAGCAACGATAAAATTCAACCCGAGTTTAGCCAGGCTTTCTTTAAAGACGCCCTCTTTGCCATTCCCCCTCAAAACCTCCCCTTATTGGCAGGCGAAAATCTCGATGAGTTTCATAAAAGAATTGCCACCATTATTTTTGATCCAAGTGTGGCCCCAAAAAAAGTCAGCCAAGATCGCTCAAGTGATTTGATTACTCATTCAGCAATCAACTTCTACGAAAATCTTAACCAACAACAAGTCGAAGAATATTATCGATCGCTTGAGAGCCCCGATGAATCAAGACCCTTATCCCACGGGCTTAATACGAAGCTAGTATTTGAAGATGGCGAAATAAAAGCCAAACCTTATCGCTTAAATGGTTTATATCATTCTGCTATAGAACAAATTATTTATTGGTTAAGAAAAGCAGCTGATGTAGCAGAAACACCTCTGCAACAGCAATCTCTTCTAAGCTTAATTGAATATTATGAAACTGGGAACCTCGCCAAATTTGATGAATATAATATTCTTTGGGTGCAAGATACCGAGCCCGTGGTAGATGCTATCAACGGTTTTATCGAAGTTTATAATGATCCCATGAACAAGACTGGCTCCTTTGAATCGGTAGTTTCGATTAAAGATCTCGATGCCACCGCAAAATTTGGTGTCCTAGCCCAGGAAGCAGCCTGGTTTGAAGCAAATTCCCCGATTAGAGATGAACACAAACGAGAAAAGGTCAGCGGGATTTCCTATAAAATTATTAACGTCGTCACCGAATCTGGCGATTCATCCCCCTCTACGCCGGTTGGCATTAACTTACCGAATGCCAATTGGATCCGCGAACAGCACGGCTCAAAGTCTGTTTCCCTCGGCAATATTGAAGAAGCCTATGACGAATCCTCAAAAACCTCTGGCTTTCTGGAAGAGTTTTATTTGCCCGAAGTACGGGAGCTAAGAATAGAACATGGCGCGCTAGGAAATAAACTTCATACAGGCCTACACGAAGTCATTGGCCACGCTTCAGGACGCCTTGAAGACGGGATTGGCAGCATTGCCGATACTCTCCAAAATTACGGCTCTCCCATCGAAGAAGCACGAGCCGATTTGGTTGCCTTGTACTTTATTGGCAATCAACACCTGGTTGATCTTGAATTAATACCGTCCATTCTCGTTCGAAACGCAGAGTATATCAGTTATCTTACCAACGGTCTTTTGACGCAAATGGCACGGATTGAACCAGGAAAAAATGTTGAAGAAGCCCACATGCGCAATCGGCAAATGATTTCTAAGTGGGTCTTAGAAGCTGGTGCTTCTGAAAAAGTGGTTGAGTTAAAAACCATCGACAGTCCTGAAGGGGAAAAAACCTTCGTGGTTATTAATGACTACGATCGATTAAATGAACTTTTTGGCGTCCTGCTTAAAGAAATTCAACGTATTAAATCCCAAGGTGATTTTCGGGCGGCCCAAAACTTAATCGAAAATTACGGCGTC
>CAYJDW010000296.1:0-1758 GCA_964368985.1 uncultured Myxococcales bacterium
AGCGCTTCTTTTATCGAATTATCCTGCACCAGCGATGTAAATACACTGAGAGTGCGTGAACTTGGTATTTGCTCCGATAGGTTGATGAGGGACTGCCATATTTCGCTCTTCAACTCAGCAGTAATTTGACAACCTTGATCAGCGAGTATTTCAAGCAACCATTCATGGGCCCAAATGCGCTCCGAATCTTGATGGATGTTCTTGAGCGGCTGAAAGCAGGGCTCATCAGACTTGGCTCCTACGACAAAGAATGACCCGGCGACGCATTCTGTAATTACCCGCGAGGAATAGCCTTTATCAAAAATGAAGACCTGAGCATGTTGGTATCTTAGCCACTGGACCGCCATAAATGAGAGCAGTGTGCTTTTGCCTGCGCCAGTGGGACCAAAAATCAAGGTGTGGCCCACATCGCCGACGTTGCTGGAAAATCGGAATGGGCTATTACCTCGACATTTGGCAAAAAAATGTGGCGGGCCATCCAAATGGGTATTTTTAGTTTCTCCTGCCCAAATGGCGGACAATGGTGCCATATGCGCAAGGTTTAAGCTGTGAAGAAGTGGCTTTCTCACGTTGGCATCGGTATTTCCCGGAATACTTGAAAGCCAAGCTTCAAGCACATTGAGGCTTTCGATGTGGCACGCAAAGCCAAGACGATTGATAACACTTGCTACGAGCTGGATCCGGTCATCAGCTACTTTCTGGTCTTCATCCCAAATACTCACTGTTGCAGTAAAGTGACCAAAACTCACCATGCCATCATCTAAGAGCTGCATAGCCTCATCGGCATCAACACTTTTATTAAGTGCACTGGTTTCACCTAAAGCACTTTCACTTTGGGTTGCTACTTCCTGCAGGATGGTGGTGATCTTCTTTCGGCCGGCAAACCACATGCGGCGGATATTGGTCAACGCCTTTTTACCGCTCTCTTGGCCCAAACAAATAAAACGAGTCGACCAGCGAAAAGGAAAATTGAGGTCATTGATAGCATCTAAAATGCCCGGGAAGGACTCCGATGGAAACGACTTAATACTGAGCGTTCTAACAAAGTTTTGACCAAGCTTGAGCCCCAAACCGTGCTCAATGCTTTCATCGCACAATATGTAGTCGAGATACATCGGAAGGTCGGGCGTTTTTATCAGGTGTCGCTTACTAGAAACGGTTGAGTGCAGATAGGTCAGAGTTTCGTCGTCATTTAGAGGCTTAAATACTGACAATAAGTTTGATAGCAGGCCTTCTACTTCATTAATCGTGTTCAGAAAACTCTTGATATCCCGACTATCCTCTTGCTGCGAACTGTCTTTATGCACGAACCAGTTTGACTTGGACTCAAGCGTTTGCGGTGATTTGTAGGCGAGCGTTAAAAAATAGTCATTGGCAAAGCAGTTATCCGCCGCTTGAAAAAATTGTTTGCGCTCATCATCAATGGCTTTACTTGCAGCATTAGGCCATGAGCACTCTGGATAATCCTCAATGGGATTTCTTTGCGCCTCAATGAAAACTGACCAACCATCGGATAATCGTCGAAGAGCATTGTTGAAGGCTCCACTGACCCCCATTAATTCGCGACACGTCGCGCTGTCAAGATCGGGGCCTCGAAAGCGAAAGGTTTTTTGTAGACTGCCATCTTTGTGCTCGACCACACCTTCCGCGCTTAAAAAGGACCACGGAAGATAGTGCATCAATTCGCCCTGCTCAGCTCGCTCAAGTTTTTTAATGGATTTCATTGACTAAGCTCTCAGAAAAAATGGTTTAGCGAGA
>CAYJDW010000297.1:0-1747 GCA_964368985.1 uncultured Myxococcales bacterium
CACCCTCTCCCTAGCCTCTCCCGCAAGCGGGCGAGGAGTTGTTGAGGGAAAATGGCCCCCTTAATGCAACGACGCTGGCCAAGCCCGAAATGACAAATGCCTCAAAAAAAAGTGGAGTCTTTTTAACTCCACTTTTTCACGCCATCTATCGGCTTGCTCAAGAAAGCTTAAGCCTCTTGCGCATGAACGCTAGCAAATACGCGCTCATCCTGACCTTTAGTAAATTTCACTGTGCCGTGCACTAATGAAAAAAGCGTATGGTCGCGACCAACACCGACGTTGATGCCGGCTTTGATCTTGGTGCCACGTTGCCTTACGAGAATGTTACCGGCCAATACGAATTGACCATCTGAGCGCTTAACGCCCAAAAATTTTGGATTAGAATCGCGACCGTTTCTGGTAGATCCTTGCCCTTTCTTGTGAGCCATTGTTTCCTCTCCTCTTAGCCGATGATGTCGCTAATAATTACTTCAGTGTGGCGTTGACGGTGACCGATGGTTTTATCAAAACCCTTACGACGTTTTTTCTTGTAAACGCGAAGCTTTTCGCCTTTCACGCCTTCGCCTTCTTTACCCATGTCGCTAACAGTGCAAACCACTTTAGCGCCACCGATAAATGGACGGCCAATCTGGTAGGTCTCGCCACCGAGCATCATGACCCGATCGACTTCAATTGTATCGCCAACCATTTTATTTGCATGCAAATCCACCATCAGTTTTTCTCCAACTGATACTCGGTGCTGCTTGCTCCCTAGTTCAATAACTGCATATCCAACCATTTCTAAACTCCCGCGCTTGTCACACATCACCTAAACAGCGGCCAACAGGGGCTTTTTAGGTGGCGGATCTAAATATTTCAAAACTTTAGGCTATAGCCAAAAGACGGGCTCATAAGAGCCAAATCATCGGGTTTTGTCAATCAGGTTTGCTCAAGGCCTTTTTCTAAGCCTCGCGCCTCGGGACACGGGCTGTGACAACAAAAAAACCGCTATAATCTAGCGGTTTCAATGCGTGGTGGAGCTGATCGGGATCGAACCGACGACCTCTTGAATGCCATTCAAGCGCTCTCCCAGCTGAGCTACAACCCCACGTTATTTGCTACTTATGTGCTTTTGACTTTGCTGTAAAGCCCTGAGTGAAGAAGCCTTTGTTTATTTTCTTAAAGACATGTTTAATGCACTTTCGAAAGCCTCTTCGCTCAAAGCGCCAGATTTAGCCCAAACAATCTTGCCGCTTTTATCAATGATATAAGTGGTGGGGAGGATCTGAGCTTGCCAACGGGATACGACACTTGGATCAACAAAACCTAACCAATAATTGAGAGAATAGCGCGCTCTTAAGGCCAGCACATCTTCTTTTTTACTATCGACACTAGCGCCGACAAAACTTATTTCAGAAGCATATTTAGCAGCCAACTTACTTAAAATAGGTAACTCTTTTTGGCAGGGCGGACACCAAGTCGCCCAAAAATTAACCACCATCACCTTTCGGGCGCTTATACTTTTGAAGGAACTCAGCGCTCCTGAGAAAGCCATGATTTTGTCGTCGGTGGGCGCAGAATCGCCCACCTTGAGACTGGGAATATAGCGGTCCATGACCAAAAATGAGATGACCGCGGCAATGGCTAAATAGGCTAAAACACTAAAAATTCTGCGGCTTGCTAGTGTCTTTATGAGCATTGGGCTCCTCAGGTTTGGGAGTGGGTTCTTCTAGTATGGAGGCCCGGTCTTCAAAGAGCGATTCGTCAG
>CAYJDW010000298.1:0-1739 GCA_964368985.1 uncultured Myxococcales bacterium
GACCATGGCCGTTCGCTTGCATGCCATGGGTGCACCTGGCTATGAAAACGGATTTGCTTTGACTCTTATGCCTGATCGTTTAGATCAGCCTATTACCCGGAAAAAGCCCACTATCTACTTTGTTAATTCCATGAGTGATTTATTTCACGAATCGGTGCCATTTGATTATATTGATCGTGTGTTTAAAACAATAAGCGTCACTCCGCAGCACACCTATCAGGTGCTGACGAAGAGGGCGATGAGAATGGCCGAATATTTTGAATCTCGAAGAGTGCCGGACAATGCCTGGATTGGTGTTTCTGTTGAAGATCGTAAATATGGCAAGCCGCGTATTGCAGTGCTGCAGAGTATTAAAGCTAAAACACGGTTTTTATCTATTGAGCCTTTATTGGAAGACCTCGGGCAAATTCGCTTGCGGGGAATTCATTGGGTGATTGTAGGCGGGGAATCAGGAGCTGGGGCTCGCCCAATGTATCCAGATTGGGTAAGCAATATACGCGATCAATGCCTTGATAAGCGGGTTGATTTCTTTTTCAAACAGTGGGGAGCTTTTGGTGAGGACGGCGCAAAACGCAATAAAAAATCCAATGGGCGTAGTCTAAATGGAAAAACCTGGGATATGATTCCAGTTTATTCTGTGTAGGAGAATGATTCGTTTCATGATCCGTGTTTTTTTAAAATTTGCGAGGCGACTCTATTCGCCAATCCAATTGCCTTGGGATTTTTATTTGATATTGCAAAATAAAATAAAAATAGTGGACTGCCGTTCCTTTTTAACCATAGGGGTGGGGCCACCCATCCAAAAATTGTTTTTAATCGTTCGGTAACCCAGGCCTCTAATGCTTTCGGGTTGACCCGTTCTTTCGGAGTTGTTGGTTGCGCAGCTCCAAACAGATCATCCATGGGGGGTATGTCTACTGGTTTATATAATGCATCCTGCCAAAGAGTCGTTCCCAACAAGAGATCTAATTTTTTAACCCAATCTTCTCTAACGCCTCCAGTTGGAGTCATTCGTAATACTGCTGAGATAGGGAACAATAACCAGACATCCACTTTTTCTGAGCGGGCTGCACATTCAATAGTTGCCCAATTCAGTTGGGTACTGTACGGATCTAATAGCAAAACGGCACGATCTTTTGAGCCTAAGTTGCGGCAAAATTCCGGTACAAATAAGTTTGCATCTAGCTCATAAACATTAATATTCCGCCTGGGGAAATCATCTTGAATCCGTCTCAGCTCACGGGTATGTTCAGGATTCAGATCGTTAAAATGGTATCGGGCAAACCCAGGCAACACGTTTAAGGCTGTGGTCGCTGAACCTCGTAGTTCATCCATGGGAATTAGGGATTCGCCTCGTTCATCAAGATCGGGGACATGGGTGCCTGTTCCAGCGAACGCGTCTGCGTAATGCAATGTGAAAGGTTGGTTTTTCAATGCCTGAGAGTAAAACTGCAAATAGCTCTCAAGAACTTCCAACTTTTTTTGGGTCCATATTCCGCCAAACTTATGCGCCATTTGCTTTATTTTTCCTTTCAAACTGGATCTGTTGTGGGGAGGGTAATGCAATTCGACCGCTTATTGTTTATCGTTTTATATTTACTTAAAGCAAGCTCAGAATTCTATTCAATTTCAAACTTCGATCAGGACTCAAGGGCGCAGAACATATCGCCTTCGTGATTTTTTGTTCAATGTGGTAGTTTACTTCACCAGTGCTGATGTCGGGCCAGGCTGAAAGTTTA
>CAYJDW010000299.1:0-1710 GCA_964368985.1 uncultured Myxococcales bacterium
ATAACTTGGTAAGAACGCGATATTTTTTAATGTATTTAGTCATCAGGCTATCGAACCTAAAGCCATAAAGGATCAATAAAACTCGAAAGCTGGCAGTTGTCAGTAACATCAAAAAAAACAAAGCAAGCTAAAAAGCCGGCAGTAATCACCATAGGTACCCACGGTGAAAAAGCTGGCAGTTGTCAGTAAGTAGATAATCTAAATTCCGAATTAGGACATTGTCTTAACAGCAATTGCCTTAGGGCCACCAATGAAAAACGGCACAGCGCTCAATGCTATTGGAATTACAAATATGACCAATGTGGGCTTCCTGGCTGATAAAATCATCAATCAGCAAACAAGCACCGGTCCCGAATAATGTCGCAGCTTTGATGATGATCTAGCAAGCAGCGATGATGGATGAGAGAAAATTGGAATACGTGTTATGAGCGATGAGTTGCACTTTGTTTCTTGTGGCCGCCAACGTTAAAACGGTTAGTCCATCGCAGATGCCCATAAATATTGAACTCACGGGGAATGAGCGTATTTGCATAGCCATCCACAGGGTGGCCGCAGATATGAAAGCGCACTATCATCGCTGATCGCGATCATGGGGCCAAGTTTCGTCTCGATCCAACGAGCCCACAACACATTTTTTTGGGTTGACGCAGATGGTGCAGAGCCAAAGAGCTTGTGAAAGGCATGTCTGAATCCGCTCCCTGAATCATATTCGCTGTGTACCTGTGATTCGATTACCGTCTTTCCTGCGCGAATGAGCTTCAAGGCAAGCCCTAATCTTTTTGAGCGTGCATAGGCAAAGAAAGTAATACCAAATCTATTTTTGAACTGCCTTCTCGCGGTTGAAGGATCTATTTTTAGTGCGAAAAGATCACTTTCTTTCCACCTTCTCTCCGGATCACTTTCAACGGCGTCAACGAGTTTTTGAACTATATCGCTTGGGCTGTTCAGCATTGAAAGAGGGCGGCATCTTTTGCAAGGTCTAAAAGACGCCAAAAGTGCTTCCTGAACCGTGGTAAAAAACTCACAGTTTTCAAATTTTGGCTTTCGCGCGGGACAGGTGGAACGGCAGAAAGCGCCAGTAGTTTTTACACCGACAAAGAATAACCCTTCATACTGGGGGTCTTTTCTTAGCAATGCTGCATAGAACTCATTTTTTTGGTTTAAATCGATAATCACAGATGAGGCCCCTTGATTTAAAATCGTCTATTCGATGGGGACCTTAACAAGCCATTCGCCTAGGACCGCCGAAAATCAGGCATTGATTTCACTTTTTTCCTTTTGCCATATAACTAGGTAAGAACGCGATATTTTTTTATATATTTAGTTATCAGGCTATAGAATTTGAAGCTGTCAGTGGACACAAAGTGCTTAAAAGCCGGAAGTTGTCAGTTGGCAGCAAGACATGAGAGCTAAAAAAATAAAGCTGTCAGTTGTCAGTAAGCCCGAGATATTTAATCGGCAGTATTTATTGGGCCAACATCCTCAAGGGGTAACGCCTTCCTGCTATCACGAAAAAATGGCAAAACACTCAATCCAATTGGTACAACAAATAGAGTTAAGGTATTTTCCAAGCTCATGAAATCTTCGATAAGCAAACAAGCTCCAGCTCCGAACAGCGTGGCGGCTTTGATAATAATAGACCGTGAAGCTAAGATGGATGAAAGATAATCCGGATAAAATTGCATGGCTCTTAGTTGAACCTTGGTTCTT
>CAYJDW010000300.1:0-1689 GCA_964368985.1 uncultured Myxococcales bacterium
AAGGCGCCGTGATAGTTATACCGTTCGTGGTTCAAAATTTGATTTTTGGGCCACGAACGGTATATACGCAACTTGCGCTATTTATTTATTTTAAATGCTTTTCGAATAAGAGGAAGTAAATGTCATTAACGCGTCGACACCTAAGTATACTGTTCTTTGTGACCCTTGCACTTACGCTTTTTATGCCGGTCTTAGTCCCCACGCTAAATCTTCTCTATTTTGCCCCATTTTTAATTGTCAGCTACTATCAAAGAACTTTGCTTGCCAGTCTTTGGTATGCGTTAGGGTGCGGATTGATTATGGATCTATTGAGCGCTGAAACGCGCATTGGATTTTTTGCATTGTCTTTTTGCTTAGCAACACTGGTACTTTACCGACAGCAACAGTACTTCTTCGCAGATAATGCATCGACATTACCACTGATGACACTTTTCTTTGCTATTGTATCGACAGCGATTCATGCCACTCTTGCGTATGCACTCGCCAATGCCTCATTCTTTTCGATAGGCTGGGCAATCACCGATTTAGCACTAATGCCAATCGCTGACGCCCTTTATGCCTTAGGAGCTTTTGTTCTTTTACCTAAACTTTTTACTTTATGTTTTAACAAAAAAGCAACAGTTAGATAAGAAAATTTCCTATATAAATTTTGCTCTATTTTCTTTTACGCTCTTATTAAAAGCTTCAAGTTGTGCTTTCGCTTGAGCATCAATTCTTGCATGTAATAAGGTAATGAACTTTTCTTTGTCCATCGCAGCTTTTTCGTCTAATTGAGCAATTTTTTGCGCCGCAGCTTGATCTACTCTTTCAATGATTTTTGCAATCTCTACTTGTTTTATTTTTTCGGCTTGCTCTAGAATGCTAGCTTCCCAAGTCGCCTTTTTTTTAACTATAAGTTGGTCAATATGGTTTTCACCAGCTTTTTTTAAAGACACTGTTTCTTTTTCAATTTTTCTTTTTAATTTACCTCTGTCAGAACTCACTGTTCTCTCAAATTCTTTTAATGTGATCATTTTTGTACGAGGCAATTCAGGTGCAAAATCAGAGTTGGCAACTGAATCACTATCGTTATCATTTTCATCGATAACATCTAGATTATTATTTTCAATAGTGAATTCTTGAGAAGAAGAAGAAGAAGAAGAAGAAGAAGAGCTAGTAGGGGTTGATTCAAAAGAGATCTCATATCTCATATCTCTTGTCAATGGAGTACACTCGATATTTTGAGAAAGTTTCAATAAGATTTGTCCGGCTATCTCAGAAATTTTTTCATTTTTTAATAAACAGCACGAAAAATAAGACATTTTTCTTAATTTAACGACTTCTGTCTCTTGGCTAGCTCTTATTATTTTAACGGCATCTACGATTAAGCAACATAAGGATTTAAATGTTTCCTTATTAGAAGCATCGTAAGCAGAGCTAATAGCTATCGTAAATTCTTTTGTTTCTTTTTGAAACCCAATCATATCATGTTGAATATTATTAAAACTTATCATCTTCCGAACCTTTCTTTGTTTTTAATAGTTAAAAAATATTTACATTGAAATATAAAAGAAAAACTAATTTAATTCAACAAAATTAAAGATGATTAAATTTATTAAAAAAAACTTTTTTAATAAATTGGATTTCGAGCGGTCGCTAAGTCTCGTTTTTGAATGAAAGGCTTGTACATGTTATCAAGAGCGAAGAAAG
>CAYJDW010000301.1:0-1672 GCA_964368985.1 uncultured Myxococcales bacterium
GTTAGGCGAATTGCCTCCAAAGACCGTCATTCTAAGATTGATTACCTTGCTTTGGGAAATCTAAATCTATACCGAATCTTTTACTAGCATCTGCGAATTCGTTCTTATTCATTTTCGCCATAATCTTTTTAAATTCTTCTACGCACTCTTGCCTTTCTACATTTTCAAGACACTTGCTGTTCTCTGAAAGAGATTTTCCATAAATATGTGAGAAAATCACCAATCCGGAAATAGTCTCCTCTTTTGCCTGGACAAATTTGTGCCAAGAACGAAATACAATTTCGACGGTTGTGTCTAACCATTTCTCCACGGGAATACAATCCACAAGGATTGCTGAACCCATCAACATGCCGTCTCCCTTGCAAAAGAGACTAATATCTTGTTTTTTTTGGAGAGAGGCTAAGAAATTTACATACCCATCTGCCATTTTCGCTCTTGGTCGTATGAAAGTATTGGAACCGCCAATTAAAGAAATAAAATAATTTTCACCCAAACTTCTATCAATGGAAGCTATCGTACCGCTTACTATCAATTCTTTGCTGCGGTACTTTTGGTCACCAGCTACTTCATTACGCTCGTACTCATCTTGTAAGCGATCTGCGGTAGTAACTATTGGTATTGGTGCATAGTAGGTACCGGTTTCGAACCTGCTTTCGGTACCAGTCACATATGATTTGATATCTTCTTTTAAAAATAATTTAAACAAACGAGCCTCTTTGTCGTTTAATTCAATTTCCGTTTTGAATTGTTGATTCTCGTCCGTTTTGAGTTGCTGATTCTCAGAGCTTATACTGGCTTTTAATTGATGTTTATCTTTAACAAAAAAAAAGCATCCAAGGAAAATAATTCCCCCAACCATCAAAATATACAGTCCCAGTTTCACATTTCCCCCTAGTAAACATATTGCGAATACAGCATATCTTGTATCCTTGTCGAGGAATTTCAGCTTGGCGTTAAAAATCTTTGCCGCTTTATTTGAATAATTGAACCTCGCGACGCAAAAGCAGTATATGAATTAACGATCTTTGACCATGAAACTCTAGACCGACACCTCAACAAATCCCTTGAGAATTTCTCTGCACTATGTCCATGACGGTATTCTTACTTAGACCAACATCGCTCGCTATTTTTCGATAGCTGGCACCTATTTTATGGAGCTCGAGAACTTTGGATGCAAACTTATCTGATTTTGGCCTTTCGCCAGTTTGACGTCCCAATGTTTTGCCGCGTGCTTTAGCTGCTGCCAAACCTGAACGCACCCTCTCTCTCAATAAATCACGCTCAAACTCAGCGAGCGAGGCCATAAGTGAGGCTAGTAGCTTTCCTTGAGCAGTGCTGATGTCAAACTGAAAACCAGTCTGAGCTATCAGTGAAACGTTCCAAGCTTGCAGCTCGTGGATAGTTCGCATTAGGTCGATGGTGCTCCTCCCCCATCGCGTGAGCTCCGTCACCAAAATGGCGTCGATACGGCGATCTTGCGCTAAGGCCATTAGCTTTTTTCTTTGCGGCAAATTACTCTTCAAATCTGAGGCTGTCTCTTTAAAGATAGAATGGACTTGGAAATTTCCGCGCTTTGCATATTCGAGAAGATCTTTTTCTTGTCGCTCACAGGATTGGTCGCGCGTTGATACCCGGCAATAAATTGCTACCGTTATTTGTCCCAATTGAACCT
>CAYJDW010000302.1:0-1669 GCA_964368985.1 uncultured Myxococcales bacterium
GCATATAAGGTGAAATCTCTACCGGTATTTTTTCACCAGCCGCAACTTTGCTAACGGTCGTCCATGCGTACTCTTCTATTTTTCTATCCGTTTGCCTGTTCCATGGCATGTACGCGACTAGGCTGTAGGCGTGAAAATCCCCTGCATTAATTGCCGCCAGCAACATTTCACATGATTTTTTTAGATCCCTTGTGTCGTCTCTATTGTTTTGCATGCTGTATATAGATGCCAGAAGGGTATAAGCAGGCGCATGTGATTGAGCTGCTGATTTTTCGAGCCATGAAATGGCGTTTTTTCTATATTCAACGCTTGTATCAAGTCCCCTAAAAGTTTGCGGAGAATTTCCTTCCTGCTCAAGCTCTTGCTGAGCTTGATGGGCAAGTTTGCGCAGTATGTCCTCCACAGGTTCTTCACAATTGTTGCTGAAATAGCACTTCCCTAATTCATATTGCGCTTTTTTGTCCCCTGACTCGGCTAGTGGAATTAAGTCATCCATTCGAATTTTCTGTTTGCTGGAGTTCATACTGATTTTTTTAAAGAAATCATGGGCGTTATTTACCTTTTTAATAAAAAAAGCATGTTCAGGATTTTTTACTCTCCATTTTTCAAGCCGCACAGCAATCTCCCCTTGTTCCACAAAGGATAATTCTTGAGATTTTTTGCTAAGATATGCATTGCACATTTTATTAAGCTGAGGGGCCGACACCATATTTATATAAATTCTCAGCTTATCTTCGCTCGTCTTAACTTCAAGGGCTGCCTTTTCTCTCAACTCTAGTGTGTGTTTATATATATCTTCTGTTGAAATATCTTTCGCAAATTTTGTGCTATAGTCGCAAACTGAGAACCAGTAATACGCCTCTTTAAGATTTTTTGGTGAGTCGTTTAATCCAAAATAATAGGACTCACCCAATTTATACTGTTCCGAAAAATTTCCTTTTTCTGCCTCTTCGATTAATCTGTAGGGACGTAATTCGGCTTTTTCCTTGAATGGGTTTAATGCATTAAAAGTTCTATTCTCAACTGCATTTTTTAATAAGTCTCCGATTTCCCCTTTATCGTTACCAGTCGCTTTTGCAACCGCGAGTGCGTCCTGTCCATTGATATTCTTTAACTCCGGGTTTGCGCCGCGCTCAAGAAGAGTTCGTACTATTTCAACGTTCCCAGATGCTGCGGCTCCCATCAAAGCAGTAAATCCACTATTTTCAGCTGCATTAATATCTGCTCCATGATCAAGAATAAGCCAGACTATGCTCGGACTGCTACGGCTTGCGGCATAAATTAAGATAGTGCTTCCACCTTCGCTAACCTTATTCGCATTGCCGCCATTTTCTAAATAAAACTTAACGATCGATTTTTTTCTTGATGAAATTGCTGCCAATAAAGGCGATTTTCGATTTACCTCCACATCCATTTTGGCACCGTTTTGTGTAAGTAGTTTTACAACCTCAAGATTTCCAAGGTTTGCCGCCTGATATATTGGTGAATCACATGTCTCATGCGAATAATTAACGTCGGCTCCTTTATCTAGCAGAGCTTGAACGATGGATGGGTTATTCAGCCTTGAAGCATAAATCAAGGCACTGCATCCATCTGGCATGACTACGTTTGGGTATGCGTTTGCTGCAAATGCCGCTTGTACACCTTCAAGATCACCTTTCTGTATTGC
>CAYJDW010000303.1:0-1667 GCA_964368985.1 uncultured Myxococcales bacterium
AATGCATGAGATAGCGGTCCATGACCAATATCGTGAAGCAAAATGGCAATTAATGCGGCCTCCTCTTCTTGTTCACTGATCTCAACGCCTTTCAGTTGCAGGTTTTTTAAAACCCTGCCCATTAAATGCATGGCACCTAAAGCATGATGAAATCGTGTATGCAAGGCTCCTGGATAAACCAGGTCGCTTAGGCCTAATTGTTTGATGTAGCGCAGTCGCTGAAAATACGGATGCTGAATAAGGTCATAGATCAAATCACTCTGTATAGAGATGAATCCATAAACCGGGTCGTTAATGATTTTCTTTTTATTCAAACGATCAATTGAGATTGGACGTATAAACCTTAACTTAGAAAGATTTTTACTCTTTACTTATGCAAAGATATACCATTTTGTGGGCAGACGATGAGATTGATTTACTGAAACCACATATTTTATTCCTTCAACAACGCGGGTATGATATAACTCCAGTTAATAATGCTTCGGATGCCGTTGAACTAAGCGAAAAAAAGCATTTTGATATTGTTTTTTTAGATGAGCACATGCCTGGCATGAGCGGCCTGGAGGCACTTAGTTTGATAAAAAATAATAAGCCTAATCTCCCCATAATAATGATAACCAAGAATGAAGAGGAGCAGATTATGGAAGATGCTATTGGATCGAAGATTGATGACTACCTGATAAAACCTATCAACCCAAGTCAAATTTTATTAGCTATCAAAAAAATACTTGATAATAAGAGATTGATTATTGAAAAAACAAACCTTAGCTACCAGCAGGATTTTAGAAAAATCAGCATGGCTTTTCTGGACAATATGAATCATGAACAATGGGCAGATATTTATAAGAAGTTAGTTTTTTGGGAATTGCAGATGGAGCAAGCCGATAACCGCGATATGGGCGAGGTGTTAGAAATGCAGAAGGTGGAGGCGAATTTAAATTTTTGCCGATTTATAAAACGCAATTATGAAGGTTGGCTAAATAACACCGGTGCCGATAAACCCTTGCTCTCGCATCAAATGATGAAGAAGAAAGTTTTTCCAGAACTAAAACCAGGAGAACCAACCTTTTTTATTCTAATCGATAATTTAAGGTTCGATCAG
This sequence comes from uncultured Myxococcales bacterium, assembly GCA_964368985.1. GTDB lineage: Bacteria > Myxococcota > UBA727 > UBA727 > JABDBI01. The sequence continues at coordinate 1,103 of CAYJDW010000303.1, forward strand.
TGGAAAACCATTGAACCGGTGCTTGCCGAATATTTTAATGTGGATAGTGAGGAAACTTATTATTCTATTTTGCCAACAACCACAGCGTATGCTCGCAATGCAATTTTCTCGGGGTTAATGCCTTCCGAAATGGCAAAGACTCATCCTGATTTATGGGTTGGCGAAGATGAGGATGAGTCCAAAAATAATTTTGAAGATGATTTTCTAGCCAAGCAGATTCGGAAAAATAATCTGAACATAAAATTTTCCTACAATAAAATTAAAAAGCTAGAAGAAGGTCGAGACTTGGCAGATTCTATCAACAATTTATTTCATAACGACTTAAATGTAATCGTTTACAATTTTGTGGATATGCTTTCGCATGCCCGCACTGATATGGCAATGGTGCGCGAGTTAGCGCCTGATGAATCGGCTTATCGTTCTATAACTAAATCGTGGTTTATTCATTCGCCATTGATGGATATCTTGAGAAAAATTTCTGAGAAAAAGGCAAAAGTAATTATCACTACCGATCACGGAACGATTCGCGTAAAGCGACCTTTTAAAATTGTGGGCGACAAAAGTG
>CAYJDW010000304.1:0-1661 GCA_964368985.1 uncultured Myxococcales bacterium
CCACCCATCTTTCCCCTTGCTTGGTATCACACATTACGCACAACCACGTAAATGACAAAAAAACGGCGCTAAGCCAATAGATATAAGGCTCTAAGGCGACTACGTCAGTCGCATATTTTGCAGTTCTCAAAGCACCGCAAAATACTATGCCTATGATTTATAAGAGTATTTGTGCGTGGTCGTTTGTGTGCGCGGCGTTATTTCTAACCCATTGAATTAATAGAAGTTAGATTGCTAGCAATTGTTAGCATTAGATTCGTTGGGTGCGGTGCTAATTGGGTAAATACAATAGGAAAGTTATCTTGGCTGACATTACTTATTTAGGAGTCGAATTGGATATAGGCGGAGGATTGTCTGATTGGCTCTTCGAGATGCTCGGCAGGGGTTTTGGCAAGCTCATTAAACTATTGTTTAAGGTAAAGCTCGACTTGAGTGAGGGGGGCTATGTACTGCTTGGTGCGTTTGTTGCGGCACCCATCCTTATATTTATTGTGTTTTGCGGCTATATGGCCTATAAAATTTTTTTGATGGAGTGAGCATCTGCGGATTTGGGGGTTGCACTGTCGAAATGCCAGCCTGAAATTCGGCTATAGCGAAATTAACACTAGATTTAATAATAGTTTAGAGGGTTCAAAATTCTTTTTCTCTTGGAGCCTAGTTCTCATTTATATTCTGAGCTTCATTTTATTTTTACGTGAGAAGCGAGGCCATTTATAAGAGGTGCGACAGAAGACAGGAAATTCATTAAACAAGCCCTGACATCACTTAACCTAAAAGAATATGGATTTTATTTTTCATCTCATTAGTTTCGGATTCTCCGTCTTGTCTCAGGTGCTTATAGCGCTATTTGGTAAAATGCCGTGCTACCTGCTATCAAAACTAATACGCCGCCCAATTAAATTGAGTGCCGATAGTTATTTCGCCGTAGGATTATTAACAATAGCCATTTTTACCGCAATTGTTGTCTACGCAATATAAATTTTACAAAAGGCATGCCTCAGAATGAGTCTCTTTACTGATTTTCTTATACAAAATGGCATTAATGCAGCATCTGTCGAATTGGTTGGTGAAAAAATATAAGGTACCCCTTGACCCACCTATTTTTTTTACACTTTTTTATTTGTGGCACATCTTCGTGGGAGGCGCCTTCAATCCCATCCCCAAAAATGAAGAACTAAAGATATTGCACGGTGAGATCGTGCGAGCGCGCAGCGCCACCCCAGAATTTATCGTTCAACTAGCCGGTGGCGAGAAGGTAGAGATGCAGTGGGCTGCGCCATATCTTTTATTGGACCGATCCACCTCTAACGGACCATACCTTGGAGAGAATAAAAAACTATTGGGCTGTCAAGTTGAAATTCATTACGATTCTATGCGATTTACCCTCATGGAGCATCTGCGGATCTGGGAGCTGAACTGTCAAAATAAGGCAATCAAGGTTAGCAAGGATGCAGTAATAGAACGATTTAAAGAAAATATGCATGCGCTGAATTTTGGCTTTGCTTGTGTGCTCACCTTCATTTATATTCTGAGCTTCATTTTCTTTTTGCGTGAGAAACGGGGTCATTTATGAGCGGTGCACCAGTTGGTTTTGTAGCGCTTTAACAAAAAATGAACGAGTCAAATCAAAAGCTGTCCAGACTGGGGAAAATCAGGGCGAT
>CAYJDW010000305.1:0-1632 GCA_964368985.1 uncultured Myxococcales bacterium
GCACGAAGAGTGCTAGCCGAGGCGGAGTCCCCTGAAACCTTCTCTATAAAAATCACTATAACTTATTGATTTTAAATATGATTTTATTTTTATTCATTTTTTTTAGTTTTCATGAATATTTTTTTATTCATAAATGCTATGATCCAGTCCTACCTCAATAGGCAACCAGATCGGAAGCACCATGGCAAAAACACGACATATCCATAAACGGATGAGCCAGCGTTCCATACAAGAAGGATGGCTTGACCTTGTGAAAGCGTTTGGCATTGATGATGGCGACAGGATTATCCTCAACAGAAATGGGATTGACTGTGCGTTGGAAAAAATGAAAAAGATGGCTTCAGAACTACAAAAGCTCCGCTCTCGAGGTGGACTCGTCTTGGTAGTCGACGGATCAACAGAGATCACGACTTACACGCAAAATAGCCACAATTCATCATATGGAATTAATAAATGATGGACTTAAAAGACAGAGAAAAATTTATTGATAGACAATCCACAGGAAGTCTCTCAATAGGCCAACTTTACACGAACAAGGGAAAAATTAGAAAAACAGATAAAAAGAAAAATATGCCAATCAACATAAAAATAAACAAGATTGATCTAGAAATAATTGATCATCTAGCAGAAAAATTTGAAATATCAAGAAACCTTCTCATAGCATCAATCATCGAGTGCGATGTAGAGCAAATGTTTTCAACCTTCGAAACCAAGCCTCGCTATCAGCTTGCAAGAGCGGCAGACGATGAAATAACCAGGAAAAATTTGCCCCACGAATACCGGGGAGCCACTTGGTACTGGGATGTCGTCGGACCCAGTCACGAGGTGTTCCATCCAGACGAAAAAGGCTTGAAAGAGTAAAAGAAAAAACCATGAATCAGCCCGCAAAAGATTTCATCCGGAAAAAAGTCAACCAGCACGATATTGAAAATAGCAAAGACTTCGAAACCATTACTGCCAGAATATCTCCCAAACACGCTGTAATGCTGAAGCTTCTATCAAAGCACTTCAGCTTTCCAATATCAACTTCATTCACGGAAATCATGTCGAAAAATATTTACGACATGGTACTTTGCCTCAGCGACGAAGATCTAAAAGAATTAAATGTAAAATTCCAATCAAGAATAATTAATAGGGCATACTCCAGCGAAAAACAATACGAGACATGCGCAATAGACATGCTGCTGAACAAAGAAATCATACAAGCACCACCGCTATTTGACTTCATGGAAGAAAGTTAATATGTTTTTCACAAACACAAACGAGGTTTACATCACGAAACAAAACTTTAATAAAATTTTACCACTCAACGAAAAAATCATAATTCCAGATGACAAAACACTCGATACAATCTACAAAAATAGTCTCAGAGGAATACTATCTACACCAGAAGTTGGGCTGCTATACATATTAAAAGAATTCTACTCAAACAAAGAATTCGCCCTCGAAAGATATCAAAAAATAAGATTCGAAGATAATAAGAAATTTGTCTACGTTAGTAGAAATCCGTCTTACCACTACGACATCAACTGCAAAAACCTGAGTTCCGACTTCGTTAACTTCGAAATACCAGAAGAGATCAAAGCACGCGGCGACCATGAAATTTATTTATTTAGAGAGTTTTACAAGAAA
>CAYJDW010000306.1:0-1627 GCA_964368985.1 uncultured Myxococcales bacterium
CGAAGGGTATCGGCCGATTGGGTATGAGGAGTCTTAAATAGTCTTTTATATGAGGATCTAGTTGTTTAAAAATAACCCTTTCAAGATGAAATACTGTTTTAATATCTTGCCGCCATTTGTAGGCAAGAAAATGTATGAAATTATTATATGATTTTTTCTTGTTTGCTTGCCGGGTCCATAAGATGTAGTCTTTAATCGCACCAAGATAAATTATATTGCTGAGGCTACTTTTGCTTACTCCATTCTCAATGTCGGTTAATTCGCTGGGTGGGAACAACCAAGCTTTTAGGGTGCTATTTGTTTGTCTCGTTAAGAGTTTTTTGCCATCAGCGCTAAAGTGAGCTCGATTAATTCTGCCCTGGAGCTCGTTCCCAGGGAGATTCTTTGCGGGGTTTCCGCTTATGCTATGAAGTAAGATGCCACGATCAATATCCCAGATCCGGCAAATACCATCGGTTGCTATCCATAGTAGCAATCTGCCGTCTTTAGTGACTTCCGGTGCCGAGCATCTCTTAGGTCCCGGCATCGCATTGAGTATTGTTATTTCCTTAGGTTTCTCCAAAACTTGTTCACCAATGGCAGATGGTTTAGATGGAATTAAAATAAATGTGTCATAAAACTCAAATATATCGAACTCATTCCATATTTTCACATCAATAATTTCATGTGCTTCTGGCGAATTATTAAGGGAGAAAGAGCGTTTGCCACTTTTGGCATCCCACACTGAAACGGATGCAGAATACTTATGGCGAATAACTACCTTTTTATTATCCGGGGTGAAATTGATTAAATATTCTCCACGTCTCTCTAACTGTAGGATAGATAATCTTTTCCCATTTTTGACATCCCAGATTCGCGCCGTTCCGTCCATTGAAATCAAGGCTATTTTTTCGCCATTAGGGCTAAAAATTAAATCTAAAATTGGTTCTTGGTGCTCCTGAAGTATCTCTCCGTTCTCAGCATTCCAAATTTTCAGTGTTTCCGTGGATCCGGTTGCTACTATCTTGCCATCATCGCTGACAACAGCCGACCGAAGCCCGTCGTGGGTTAAAATAATCGGCTCAGGGATATTTTTTGGATGCCATATTATGGCGAGTCCATCCCATGAAGCCGTGAGTATTTTGTTCCCATCGGCGAAAAAAATAGCAGCTACAGTACTTTTTAGATGCTTGTCTTGGATAAAAAGCAGCTCCGAACTTTCTGAATCCCATAGATTTACTAGAGAATAATCCAACGAATTTGAGGCTGATAGAACCAATTTATTGTTAGGACTAAAGCTAACTATTCCATTCTCAAGATCATCAAAAGCAGTTAAACACAGCGGTAAAAACAATGGGTCGCCATTTTGATTCGGGTCCTTGGCTAATTCCAGGGCTAAAGAGAAATACCCAAGCGTGAGCACGAGGACCGTGAGCATGCAGATTCTCGAAAATTTCATTAACAACCTCATAACTTCAGCATTCATGCAGATGTGAATGAGCAGGACTAACTCACGCGCAATGAAGAAGTTCAGACTAAATGGCATTAAATTTAAAAGCGTACAACGAGGTTTTGTCGATGGTATTTTCGATGAAAATCTATGATAATATGTGGCTCGTTTATTAAGCTGTCAGTAGACAGGAGGTGC
>CAYJDW010000307.1:0-1626 GCA_964368985.1 uncultured Myxococcales bacterium
TCTAAAACTTTCATAGATGCCAGAAACATAATTATCTAATTTTAAAGAAGCAATTTCATCTTGCGTTAAAAACTCTTTTAAATTCTTTCTTGATTGGTCAATAGTGAGTTTAATTTTATGGGGTATTTCATCATTAAGATGGATACTAAGCACTGCGCTACTGAAAAATAAAAGGGCTGCAATAATCTTCATTTTGACAAATTCCTTATGAGTAAGAATGCTGAGTGAAAGTAAATTAAACGCAACTTTTTGAAAAAGCCCGGCTACCCAGGCCAGGCATGCAGAACAAAAACAGCTTTTCTCTGCCTTATTTGTTTAGACAAAACGCCTTATGGGTTCGGCTTAAGGGAATAACCCTGAGTCAGAGCTTGATAGTTTTTTTGTGGCCGGTAAATTCAACGAGGCCCCATGATTGTGCATAAAGGGGTTCTTTTGGCGCTGATAATAACTGCGTTGTTCATCATTAACCTCTCTATTTTTTGACCGATTTAGCACGGTCTAATAGGGTCGTAAAGCATGGAGATTAATTCTAAACATTGGTGCTGATTTACAGCGCATTCCTAAGTCCTAGAAATAGCCTCCATGGTTTTAATGGTTCTTGATTCGGCTGCCTGGACTGCGTCATTCCCTATTGCAATATTTATTGAAATGTTTACACTTTTACAATAAATAGGTTATAAAGTGAAAATAAATTTATTTAAAAACACCATTATTATCAGTGTTTTAACCTCCTGGATTATATCCCTCAGTGCGACGGCCTCCGATTTTCCCCCTTTGGATACTATTGCCGAAAAGCTCGCATTTCTCATTGGCGTTCATAAGAAAGTTCCTGAGCTTTTTTCTAATGCAGATACCTATGAGACTGATTTATTTGAGCTACTGGATGAACAAAAAAAGCTCCTGATGCTCTTGAATACTCACGAATATAAAGAACTTTTTTCTAACAAAAATTACATTAGTCTTGAAATAACGCCTCCTGAGGAGTTTTTTATAGGAGAGGTCCAGATTAATCCTGTAGCCGTTGAGGCTTGGAAGCAGGCTCTGAAAGATGTTTTAGCGCAGGTTAAGGATAAGTATTTAAACCCCGAGGAGCTTCTTAATAGTATCTATAATGATGTTGCTCGGTGGGAAAAATTTCAGGACAAGCCCCTTGAAATTTTTCATACTATTGGGCGTATTCCCGAAGGGAAGGGACAAAGAGAAATAATCAGGAATTTGAAAGAGCCACTTAGCGTATTAAATGTATGCAAAAAAAAATCTTCTCTTGCTGAGCAATACGGCTGTGTATTAAAAAACTATGACCAGCTAATAAAACTCCCTAATCTGCCTTCCATTGAAAAAATTAAAGATCTTATTTTATCAATTCATGAATTAGAAAAATTGATGTTAAATATAAAGCTTGCATTGGTGATAAAAAGAAGTGAAGCGGCCACTACAGTTTCTTCCTGGGATGTTCTCGAGTCGAAAATCAATCAGCTTAAGCAAGAGGATTTAATATTCTTTAGTGATAAAAATGACGTGGTTATTCCTGAAGTATCCAAGATGATGCTGTTAGCATTAGAAAATCCAATAGTTAAAAATTTGAGTAATGAGTTTTCTAAGTGGATAGATTTTTATGCAAACCAA
>CAYJDW010000308.1:0-1609 GCA_964368985.1 uncultured Myxococcales bacterium
ATACCAAATCCAAATGAAGAGGCCGGTATAAAAATTTCTTCACTAAGTCCTCGCTTGCGCTGCGGGATCGCTCAGAATTTTTATACCGGCCTCTTCATTTGGATTTGGTATAAGAACAAAATGCTTAATTTTTAATAGGTTGCTAGGAAAGAGCGGTTTAGGTCATGGTCCGTCTCCATAAATGCTCAGGAAGTTCTTAAGGCGGCCCATTGCGCATCTTTTATCCAAGGATTAACTGGCTTGTGCTGTTACCTGTAATGCTTTAGTTACAGCGCTTATTTTGATTAAGGAGAAGTTGTGATTAATAAAAACTTAGTTTTCTCAGCGTTTGCTGTTTTATTTGTGCTTATTGCCGCTTTATTTATGTTCAATAGATGGTCCGATAAGAAAACCCAAGAAGCTATCGCTAAGAGTGAAGCCCGTCTTGATGCAGTAGAAAAAATTGTCATGCCACCAAAAGAAGAGCCAGAAGTTCAAAAAGAAGCTTTTGTTGTTCCCGTTGGCGACAGTTATGTTTTAGGTCCCAAAGACGCCAAAGTGAGCATCACGGTATTTAGCAATTTTCAATGTCCTTATTGCTCACGTGCCGATAAAGCTCTACGCGATTTGCTTAAGGATGAAGAGCTGAAATCAACCACCAATATCGTATTTAAACATTTCCCCTTTGACCGTCACACCAATGCACGTCCAGCCTCCAAAGCAACTTTGGCTGCCGGTGAGCAAGGAACAGACAAATTTTGGGCTATGGCCGAGAAAATTTTCGCCAACCAAAATGATTTAAGTGATAAAAATTATCAAAAATGGGCCAAAGAAATTGGTCTCGATATGGCGAAATTCAACGCTGCATTGAAAACCAATGATAAAAAATATGATGACATGATCAATGCCGACATCAAACTCGGTGCCGAAGCAGCCCAACTACGCGGCACGCCGTGGATCTTGGTAGGTGGCTGGTTACTCGATGGGGACATCGATGTGCCTACCATCAAGAAAATGATCAAAGAAAAAAATCTATAACGAGATTTCTTTCGATCAAAAAAAACGACCGCCCCAAACAGCGGTCTTTTTTTTATCAGAAAAATCCCAGGAACAGCCAAAAAGGCGGTCAACCAAGTGCCGTCGTCGCGGGCGCCCCCTCCCTTGCCTGCGAGGGGCTTCTCGCAATGACGATGGAGAAGTTTTAAGATCTTTGCACCGACCATCCCGAGAAATCAACTTCCAAGCATTGCCCATTCGTTATTTGATCCGACCAATATATATTTCCAATCCTTGAACCATCATTGTTTATAGTGACAAGATTAAAGCCTCGAGCTTGTTTATTTTCACTGCTGACTTTTTGATTTTTTATGGAAATAGGGGGAGCAACTCGGTATTTTTCAATATTTTTATAGGATTGCGTTTGCCATATGCTGGGATCAAAATAGACGTCTCGCTCATGGCTATGAAAATGACCGGCCAAAAGATTTTTGATACTTGATTTGGAAGTCAAAGCATCCCATCGTGCGCGAAAATCATCCCTTACCAGCCAGGCGGAATAGAGATTGCCCACGCCATTCGTGGGGATTTTCGGCTTAATAACTGCGCAATTATTTTCAAATTTAGCATTGGT
>CAYJDW010000309.1:0-1589 GCA_964368985.1 uncultured Myxococcales bacterium
CAATCATTCTTTCCGCCACATGCATGCCCGTCTTTCCCGCCTTCGATAACAAATAGGGCCCGAGCATAATAATCATGCCCGTAACCACCCAAGCTAGGAGAACTGCTGACAGGGAAATAAGCCATATCTCTTTGTCGTGAGCCAGTAAAATTACCGTAGCAATGGATGAGGGTCCTACCACTAGAGGGGTGGCGATGGGGACTAAGAAGGGTTCTTCTTCTAGGTTTTTAAGATTCACTACGCTTGAGCCGGGAAAAAGTAAGCTGATGGAAAAAAGGAGGAAGACAATACCTCCCGTAATCGTAATGGCGGCGTGGGAAATATTTAGAGCCTCCAGCAAATAGGTGCCCGAGAAAAATACGACCATTAGGATGATCAAAGCGAAGAAAATTTCTCGACGCAAAATCACGCGCTGGCGAGTTTTACTAAAACTACCAATCAGGGTCGCGATAATTCCTGTGTTCCCCAAAGGATCCAAGACCAAAAAAAGCTGCAAGGCTTTCGTCACGATCATGGCAAATGCAGTACTCATAATAATTTCCTTTATTTAATGCCATCAACCGCAATACTCGCGAGGCCTTTTAGAAGCATTTCTACTGCCATCATCGTCAGTAAAAGGCCCATTAACCTTTCCACCGCAATGAGGGCCCGTCTGCCTACAATATTTCTGATCTGCTGGGCAAAGAACAAAATAGAAATGGATAAAGCCCAGGCGATTAAAATGGCATAGGCTACTTGGTATCCCGAATTCTCTTGGTGGGCATAGAGCATAATAGTGGTGAGAATAGACGGTCCCGCAACCATTGGCGTGGCAATCGGAAAGATAAAGGGTTCCTCTTTGTCTCCGTGAATATGAGTTTTTTGATCCGGAAAAATCATACGAATGGCAATCAAAAAGAGGATCAGCCCTCCAGCTAAAGATATGGTTTGTTCATTTACTTCAAGCGCTTCTAAGAGATAATTACCGATCGCGTAGAAAAATATCATGATGATAAGCGCTAATAACATTTCACGAACAACGATATATCTACGTCTCGACGAGTTAAGTCGTTCAACTAAATCAAGATAGCCCATAATATGACCAACAGAATTCATGATCAAAAACATACTTAATATGGTGGAAAAAAATGTCATTTAATAACCTCTTTGTTGTCTATTTTAGTGCTCAGTTTGATCCATGGGCAGCGATATGTTGATAGCCGTTGCTGTGTCATGCTGGGTTGTACTTATTTTTCCACCATGGGCTTTGATTATGCCCTTCGCAACGGCAAAGCCAATGCTTCGCTGGTCTCTATTCGTCGCTAATGAGAACTTTTCAAAAATTTTCCCAAAGCCTTCTTCACTGCCTTGGTCTAATACGGTGATGCGAATCAACTTGGCCGACTTGATTATTCTCACATCAATTGCAGATTCTTTTGGGCTTAGTTCGGCGACATTGAGAAAAATATTGGCCAGTGCTTTTTTCATTAATTCCACCTCCACACAAAGCTCCACATCCCCATCCAAGTCAAGAGCCACGCGATGATTTTTTAATAGGCGCGTGCATGAAAGTTCCACTACTTCCAAAAGATTTCTTAAGCTCACCTTCG
>CAYJDW010000310.1:0-1571 GCA_964368985.1 uncultured Myxococcales bacterium
TAAATGAAAAGAATAGGCTCCTACATAATCAAATAATATATCCGTTCAAATGGAGATATTCCATTTCGAGAATGGAAAGACAAGCTTGATGTTCCCTTAAAAGCTCGAATTCAGGCACGGCTTATGCGGGTACAACAAGGAAATTTGGGTGACTATCATTCCGTTGGGAACGGAGTTTTTGAGTTTCGTTTTCATTTTGGCGCAGGACCAAGAGTGTATTTTGGATTCGACGGAGACGAACTCATACTGTTATTATGCGGCGGGATTACAGCGCTTAGCAAAAAAATCGGAACCAAAATGGGAAAGCTACCGAATATTAATACATGGCATATTCAAATGATTTACGCGTAAGCGCTGTTAGCTATTTTTTGAACCATAACCTTCAATATAGGGACGTCGCCGCGATCTTTGGCGTAGGTGTTGCAACTATGCACAGGTGGGTATCCGCGTATAGTGACCACGGTGTTGTTGATTACCGGACATCGACGGGTCGACCAAGGATTCTGAGTCGAGAAAATGATTCTGCATTCCAAGAAATGGTTTTGAAGAACGCAGACAGCACACTCGAGAAGCTTTCAGAAATTTAGGAAACTCAGCAAGGTCAAAAGTTAACCATCTTCTGCGTATCACGTGCTATACGTCGTCTCGGTTTAACTCGTAAAAAAAGACTTTTCGTGCAGCGGAAAGAGAGGGCAAAAATTACCAGCAAAAGCGAGATGAATATTTTTCTCGCTTAGCCGCAATACCAGAAGAAAACCGCGTCTACGTGGATGAAGCAGGATCTCATTTAGGAATGACGCCTCTCCATGCATGGGCCCCCTCAGGTGTTCGCGCCTTTGATATCAAACCTGCCAATCGCGGCAGCAATATTTCAATGGTTGGTGCGCTGAAGAAATCTGGCATGCAAACGCTCTATCCCTTTGATGGCCCTGTTGATGCTGAAAGATTCATTGATTTTATTGAACACAAATTGAAGCCAACCTTAAAAGATGGCGACGTCGTCATCATGGATAATTGCCGAACGCATCACGCAAAGATCGTCTCAAATAAAATGAGAGCGCTATCTATCGATACGCTTTTTATGCCGCCGTATAGCCCAGAATTAAACCCCATTGAAGAAAGTTGGTCCGTCATAAAAACGAGATTAAAACAAAAGAAGCCCAGAAACATTGCAGACTATGTTGATGCACTAGTGGATGCCAAAAAAAATATCGACGGGGAAATGGCTGAAGCATTTTTTAAGCATGCATCATCGTTCCACACTTTTGGCTAAGCGCTGTAAAAAATATCTAGAAAGCAACGATGTTACCAACAAAACATTCAAAAAAATGCTGATTTTTATCGCGAAATAACTTCTGCCATCGTCCGTGCGTTCTGATTGAATGCTTTTAAGGTTCTTTGCATTGACCGGTGTCATGGCACAATGAGCGGGCTAAGTGCGAGATAGCAAAAGTTCTCAATGAGATGAAAATAGTGACGAAGAATTTGGGCAAACGTTGGCATCAAGAAATGGTTCGACGGATTCTGCGAAATTTAGATCGTGGTTCAAGATGATTTACCGCGAAATGTCC
>CAYJDW010000311.1:0-1561 GCA_964368985.1 uncultured Myxococcales bacterium
TTGGGTAGAATGGCAACGTCCAGGTTTTGATCTTGGTTTAAAACTAAAAAAATGCCTTGATGAAAATCCGGGGATCATTGGCATCATGCTGGGCTCGCATGGATTATTTACCTGGGGCGACACAGCTTATGAAAGCTACATCAATACATTAGAAGTAATTGAAAAATGTGCGGACTATCTGGAACAGAATTACGGAAAGAAGCGCGCAGTGTTTGGTGGGGCCACTATGAAGTCGCTTGCAAAAGAAGAAAGATTAAAACAAGCAGCGTTGTTGGCTCCTACTCTACGCGGACTTTGCTCAAGTAACAATCGAATGATTGGTCACTTTACGGATGATGATCGAGTACTTGAGTTTACAAACTCGAAAGATCTTTCTAAGCTTGCGCCCATGGGTACCAGTTGCCCCGATCACTTTTTGAGGACAAAGATTAGTCCTTTGGTTTTAACACTTGCTCCTGTTGAAAATCTGAGTGATGCAAAGGCAGTAAAGGAAAAACTTCTTCCGGCTTTTGAAGCCTACCGAAAAATGTATGCTGATTATTACAACACATGCAAACATCCTAATAGTCCGGCTATTCGTGATGCTAATCCGGTGGTGATTCTTTACCCCGGTGTGGGCATGTTCACCTTCGCTAAAGACAAACAAACGGCTCGCGTTGCCGCGGAGTTCTATATCAATGCAATCAATGTAATGAAAGGTGCTGAAGCAATTTCAGAATATACTTCACTGCCAAGGCAAGAAGCATTTAATATTGAATATTGGTTGCTTGAAGAAGCTAAGTTGCAACGAATGCCAAAGCCTAAGCCGTTGACTGGGAAGGTAGCGCTGATAACTGGAAGCGCAGGCGGTATCGGAAAAGGAATAGCTAAAAAGTTTGTTGAAGAAGGAGCTTGTGTGATCATCAATGACAATGACGCTGATCGTCTTGCTAAAGCAGATGAAGAGTTCAAGACTAAATATGGTAAGGATAGCTATGCATCTGTGTTATTAGATGTATTAAAATCAGAAAACATAAATGAAGCTTTCGATAAAACAGCCTTAGCTTTTGGAGGTGTTGATATTGTTGTGAACTGTGCGGGTATCTCCATCTCAAAACCTTTGGAAGATCATACCGAAAAAGATTGGGATTTACTCTATGATATTTTAGTAAAGGGTCAGTTCTTAATTACTCAACGTGGCGTTGAAATTATGCGTAAGCAAAACCTGGGTGGCGATGTAATTAATATCGTAAGCAAGAACGCGCTTGTTAGTGGACCTAACAATGCTGCTTATGGATCTGCAAAAGCAGCACAATTGCATTTGAGCCGATTGAATGCGGCCGAGCTTGGCGCGGATAAGATTAGGGTTAACGTAGTTAATCCCGATGCGGTAATTTCAGATAGTAAAATCTGGGAAGGAGCTTGGGCAGAAGGTCGCGCGAAAGCGTATGGCGTAAAAGTGGAAGAGCTACCAGCTTACTATGCAAAGCGCACTTTATTGAATGAAATGATTTTGCCTGAAGATATTGCTAATGCCTGCTTCGCATTTACCGGTGGGTTGTTGAATAAATCAACCGGCAAT
>CAYJDW010000312.1:0-1551 GCA_964368985.1 uncultured Myxococcales bacterium
ATGATCAGGTTAATCATTGCCGTCTAAATAAGAAAACGATGAGCAAAAAACTTTAGGAGCAATTGATGAAATTAACAATAAATTTATTAAACCTCATAATTTTGCAAAATGGAAGCCCGATGCCGCCTCAGCAACCCCCATTAAAAAAGAATGAAACAGCAAATTATCTTTAAATGCCAACGCTATTATTGATGAGGCCACCAATAGTCTATCCATATCCTCGGAAAATGGAGTCATCCAGACTTCTAATGCGATTATCTCATCCAGTTTTGATTGCAGAATAGCCGCGCCCTATGTTGAAAATCCATCTACTCTGAAGAAAGTCTCTCCAAAATAGACAATCAATTTTATTATTTACATAAAGTAAAAATTAACTCCCTGAATGATCTTGGCGAGCTTAAAAGAATTCATTCGGCAAGGATGACAAGCAACAATCTCTGCGAGGACACCTTATGCATTGCCACTAGTTATCGTGAGAGTATAGGTCAATTGCCTGAGATGAATAGCCTTTGAATTTCGTTTTTCTCAAATAAAAGAACCCCATTCTGAGCCAAGCACATGGAAAATTTTGAAATTTACGATCTCGCAGCAAATGTAACCAACACCATTACACAAGATCTCTCGGAAGGCATATACAAAGATCTTGGCGGCTCTTTGTCTGTTGCCTGGAGCGATGAGCCACTATTTAATGCTTCAGCCGAGTCAAAGGGGGAGCCGAACGAGCCACCACAGCACAAAATCATTTTAAACTACGAGATGGCCCGTCAGATCTATCGTGACGCAGAGCTATATCTTGATTACGCGGAAGAGTTTCATACCGAAAAGCTTTTACCCTTGTTTGGGGGGCTTGATTTCGCCTCTGAACTGCCGAAGTTTTTTAGGCGTGAAGACAGCGTCAAGAACATGTTTATCGGCGCATTAACCTGGGTGTACTTCCATGAGCGAGCACATCTGTGGCAAGAACATGGCTATATTCGGCGCGAATTTGGTGACCTTTGCGGCAAAGCAGTTAGGATAGAGGAATGCAGCGCCGAGGGAGGAGAGCCATTGAAAGGCAAGAACGCCGCGCTATGGCATGCGACCGAGCTAGCAGCCGATTATGAAGCGACGAATACTTGTCTTAACGAGATTATTCGACATTTCGCTTACCATGCAATTCATGGTAGACCGCAAGATCTCACTCAGTTTCGTATCGCGCTCTATCTCCTTACATGCGGAATATCGTGTGCGTGCTACAGATTTTACGGTATTCGCCCGGTAGATCCTGAGCAGTATCCAACCGGATCACATCCAAACCCGATTCGACGGCTTGAATTTTCTATTCCGAACATGTTTGGCTATCTTGACCTCTCCAGATTTCATGAAATGGATCGTCGTCAGTTGGTCAGCCTTTGCGGTGGTGCAGCCTACAGCTGCGGATTTTATTTTCTCGGCTGGATTAAGGACATCAAAGTAATCCCAGAGAACTACATGGTCAATGGTCTTTTAAATGATCCATTTAGGTTAAGCTATTGGCGTGAGATCGTAAATTCCTGGGATGAAATTGAGCCT
>CAYJDW010000313.1:0-1543 GCA_964368985.1 uncultured Myxococcales bacterium
GGCTGCACCCGCAAAAAAGCCTCTGAGGGCTTGTTTCATTGTTAATTGTTGTTCCGGCATAAAAGGGATTTTACCGTTCGCACTGGTTCTGCTCACGGCAGCATAAAGTCCCTCGATTGGATTGATAGATTCAACAGGCGTATCCGAGCCAAAGGCCAGCACCACCCCCAAATCCAGGAGCGAGCGCCAGGGGTAAGCTCGGTTTAATAAGCGCGGCAATCCTAAACGCTCAGGCACCCAGACCATATCGGAAGTACAGTGGATGGGCTGCATCGAGGCGATGATGGAGGATTTTTTAAAGCGAATATGATCCTCAGGATCGATTAATTGGGCATGCTCGATACGAAGGCGCGCATCAGGGCGAGGAACTTTTAAAAAAGCGCGCTCATAGGCCGTTAAAACCATGCGATTTGCTTGGTCGCCAATAGCGTGAGTGGCTACCTGAAAACCTGCTTTTAGAGCTTCGCTCGTTGCTTCACGCAATTTCTCTTCGCTTATTAGGTTCAAGCCCTTTGAACCTGGTTGATCCTGATAGTTATGAAGGAGCCATGCACCGCGAGATCCTAAAGCTCCATCGGCAAAATATTTGATAGTTCGGATAGCGAGATAATCGCTGATTATTTGCGGACCAAGATTTATATATTCGCTCACTAAATTTTGATCCTCTCCGTCGATCATAGCGAAAATTCGCAAAGATAGGCGAGTGGCTTTGGCATGCCTGGTATACAAATCCAGCGTTTCCCTGCTTGCTCCGGCATCGTGAAAAGAAGTTATTCCTAGGGACAGCGCTGCTTGAGTCGCGAGCTCAAGGTAGTTTTCCAATTCTTCGTTGCTCGGCTTGTCGATATATTTGTTTACGAGATCAATGGCATGGTCAATCAAAACACCGGTGGGGTGGCCTGAAGCATCGCGAATAATATTGCCCCCGCTTGGATTTTTGGTAGTTGCATCAATACCCACGAGGGCTAAGGCCCGGCGATTGAGCCAAGCTGCATGACCATCAACTCGTCGCAAAAAAATTGGGTGCTTTGAGGCAACATCACTGAGCATAGAGGCTTCAGGAAACTTTTTTGATGGCCACAGGTTTTGGTCCCAACCGCGTCCTATTATCCATGTGCCAGGGGGTTGCTTTTCAGCCTGATTTTTTACCAGACGGTTAATTTCCTCAAGCTGCAGATTTCGTAAATCAAGATTAAGTAAACTTTGGCCCATTCCGATCAAATGGCCATGGGCATCGATAAAGCCGGGCAAAACCCGAGCGCCTTTTAGATCGATGACAGTATCTTTGGCGCTAATCAGATTTTTAATTTCTGCATATTTACCAATTTTTAAAAAAAGCCCTTGATCGACAATCATAGCGTCCGCATTAAGAAAATTTTCTCCATCGTAGATGTTCGCATTTATAAAAAAGCTTTTAAGAGCATTTAAATTGGTGGAACTCATAAATATCAGTCCTAGCGTGACAAAAAGCCTAAAGGTCATACTGCCCACTTAATGTTTTATGCTAGAACAATGCGCCGCTGATTTTAAATCGAATTGTTTT
>CAYJDW010000314.1:0-1532 GCA_964368985.1 uncultured Myxococcales bacterium
TTTCTCAAACTCCTTTGCCAAATTTTTTTGGCTTAATGCCGTCGACCGCCCCCCCTACCTGTCCCGATGAAAACAGAATGGACACCCATCTAACGGGCCCCGCTAAACGCCAACCAACCACTTGTCACCCTGGGTCATCCCTAGGCTTTACGAACACGAATGCTGTATATAAAATCAGATAACGCATACGGAGATGCCCATGCCAAAACCTAGAAAATCCCAAATATTCCTTGAAGCTACTCCCTACTGCCACTCGGCTTTGGCCTCGTGCGTCGTTCTACATCCATGTAGTCGTGCATTTCCCGCTGTGTGCGCCGTGCATTTTTGGGGAGGGACGAGCGCACGGGCCGCTTGTTCGAGCATCGCCGGGGCTGGATCGCAGTGATGAGCAACCTATCCACCTGGTGGTACGGTTGAATAAAAAGGGCATGGAAGACCGGTCTGTGTTGGATTGCTCCATTCTTCAAACAGAGAATTCGTCGTTGGATGGCGGCAAAACGAAGTGAGTTGAACCAATGGATAATTCAAAAAATAGTTATAGGATTCAGAAGAGAATGTGGATAGTGTATCTGGCGCTAGGAGTCATTATTGTAATCTTTGCTGGTCAATTTTTAATTGCGCCAGGCGAATACAAGTTTTTATTTCGCAAGATTTATAGCCAGGATCCGATTGTATACCCCGGGCAAGAATCACCCTATGAATTAGCTCCGGTCATTAAAGGTCGTGTTTATCAGCCAAATTATTTTTATTGGCCCGAAAGAAAACAATATTTAGTCAATGGCAGCGTTGAATCTCCAAGCCAAATGAACACTGAAAGTGGTCGCCTTGAAGATTAAAATTCTCCAGGGCTCTATGTACTGCTGGATGAAAAAGGGCATCAACTTGCCAGCTTTGATACCCAAATATATGAAGCCCAAGGTCGACGACTTTATTTTTCTCGGCACAGCGGGATATTCTTTGATTCAACTTTTTATGTTGATTGGCTATACACTGGCTCGACAGAGCAGAAGCCCTATAAGCAAATCATCAATCAAGACTTTAATTTTAACAAGGATAAATTCCTGCAATATTTTGATGAATTGAATGCACAAGCTGATCGCAAGGATTACACTGACGCTGGCATAGCATTTAAAATAAAGGGCGAATGGATTTTGTTAGCCGATGCATGGGATAGAAACCTGTATCGAGAATTTAATGATGAAGATCCCCACACTGCGATCCAGGATCATAATTATCGCATTTCGCTGGGGGATGAGGCGAAAAAACTGGATAAGTACCAACCGTCACCCGCCATATTAATTCCATTGCGATCCGAGTCAGAAGATCCCTTTCGTTTTACCAACCTCCCTTTTGCTGCTATCAGTATTACGCGTTTCGATAAAAAGGATTCCTATTTCTGGTATTCAACCAATGGAGTTGCTTATGCAAAAGTTAAAATAAAAAATATGTCTTTTAAAATAAAAATTCCTAAGGTCGAAAAAATGCGATTTCTGCGTTTTTATAATTTAGGTGTTCGAACGTTTACATTGCCG
>CAYJDW010000315.1:0-1527 GCA_964368985.1 uncultured Myxococcales bacterium
TCTTCTAAATCTGATAAAACCCTTTTATCTCTTTTATTAAAATGTTCTCCTCTTTTTAATAATTGATATTCTGAAGATATGGGAAAAATTTCTATCTTATTTTTTTCAATTTTATGTTTTTCGCATTCTGCATTTTCTTATGATGAAGAATTTTGGGCGAATTTAGAAAAAAGAGAAGATGTGAAAATCACGATAAATAATGGCGTTAAAACAGCGCATTTTTCTGGTGGTGTTGATGTATCAGACAATGGTTTATCAATCGATAATAGCGGTAAAGGAGCTGTGCTTTGTGCTAGGGAGATATACATTGGCTTAAGAGATATGATGTCAGTTTGTTCATCTGAAAAAGATAGTCAATTGAAAAAAGATTTAGATTTTGCTGTCGAAAAGATTAACGATTTTGTTGTCATGAACAGCTTAACTCCAATTACAAAAGCTGAAATTGATGAAGATACAAATAATAAATTTTTAAAAATAAAAAAATGGGTAGAAGAAAGTTCAAAGCCAGAAATTGAAAAAGAATGTGCTTCAGGATTTTATGCCGGATTCGCTAAAAGTATGAGTTCAATATCTTCTGAAGATTTTCGTAAAAAAATAAACGAATCATTATCTATTCGCAGACCTGCTGTAATGAATCCGTGTTTGTAAATTAGTTCTCTAAATCGAAATCAAACGCGAATCAAACGGGTCAGATTAATTTGATTCTTTAATAGGACTGGTTAAAAAATCTAATGGATTTTAATAAACACCTATTTGCGCTTGCCAGTTCATATTTAGCGATACCGCTAGTATGCGCCTTAGTATCTATTCCATTTACGCTAGGATTTTCGCTTATTTTTGTTTTTCAATTTTATCTGGGGACTTGGTGGGTATTTATAGTCTTGGCTTTGATCGTACTAACTGTCCAAGACACAGTTGAAGAGAAACCTTTAATCTCGAGTATATGTTTGGCGGTTATCGGTATTTTGCTAGTCATGGCTGGTTACTCAGAAAATCTGTCGCATTTTCTAAATTCCTCAGCAATCAATTCCTCTGATCCAGAATCCAGCTTTTTCGAAAAAAAGCTGGAGCCTCTGTGGAAATTTATAAAGATCCCGGTCACAGGAATTTTTTTTAGTCTTGCAGGATATTATATAATTCTCACTCATATGCTGCGGAAAACAATTTCAAAATCCGGTGTTTCTGATTTGGGCGACCTAAATAAAAATATTTCATAGGTTTAAATGATGTCCTTTATGTCCTCAGTCCCCCTCCCTAAATCTTACCGCCTCCTCAACCACGGCCCGACTGTGCTTGTCTCTGCCCGTCACAACGGTGTCGACAATGTCATGGCGGCGGCGTGGGCGTGTGTGCTGGATTATGCGCCGGTGCCGAAGCTAACCGTCGTCATTGATAAACATACGGCGACGCGGGCGCTGATCGAGGGGAGCGGAGTGTTTGGCATTCAGGTGCCGACCGCGGCGCAAGTGCAACTGACCAATGATGTCGGGTCGTGGAGCCTCAAGGATACGCCGGACAAGCTTGAGC
>CAYJDW010000316.1:0-1503 GCA_964368985.1 uncultured Myxococcales bacterium
GGTCAGAGACGTTGAAAAATAGTTTCAAGGTCTCTGACCCCTTGATTCTTGGCTTTTCATTCCCTGCTGAAATCAGACAATTTCTCCTAGAGCTCGGTGCAGGGTGCAGGCTCGACGGAGGATCTTTATATATACCATGTGGAACAAATCTATCCGTTTGACAAGGAAAATGGCCCCACTGAGGGATTTGTCGCTTTTGCCACTGACATCATCGGAAATTATCTAGCATTTAATCCAAACTCAGATACACCATCCGAGATTTTCTATTGCTGTCATGACTCACTGGGTTGTTATGCCAAGTTAGCTTCAGATATAGGCGCCTTCCTTCAGTTATTAATCGATTCAGGCTACGACAATGTTGCGCTCACTGAAAATTTGGATTTGATAGAGTTTGATTAAAGCAATACTAACAATCACAATCTGGTGGTTATATCTTCTCCACTACCCATGCCGGCTTAGGAACACATAATGACCAAAGAAAACAAGGCAAAAACCGTGATGTATTCATGTGCATCACTTGGATTATTCCTGTTTATTTTTTTACTTAATATATCAACAAGCGCAGATGACATGCCCAAACCTAGCGAGTTAAAAACGGCAAAGGGGATGGTAAGTGATTTAACCTACAATAAGTATTCTATCAAATTCAAACTGACAGGATACTCACCAAAATTTGTCTATGCCAAAAAAGGCGGCAAATGGGGTGATGTCTACTATGCTCTTTCGAGCCAGAAAGAAATAGATGTACGATACCAAGAAAGCCTCAGCAAAAAGCCATTTTCCTCCAAAGAAGCCTTTTATGCCGTCTATGAAATAAATATTCAAAATGCCTCTATAGCGAGCTATCAAGACATTTATCAAGCTTCGAAATCAGACGACAAAATAGGTCACTGGATGGCTTGGGCATTTCTGGCTGCAGGTATTTTTCTATTTGTATGCGCATTAGGGTATAAAGAGAAGCCCAACAAGTCGCTTTAGCATCGTTCGCGTGCGCGTTCTGGACAGTTTTCAATTCGCAGCACTGGGGTTTTATTGCGCAAGAATATTTCAGAAACTACAACTCGAAAACTTCCGCTTTCTAAAGCGCCGAGGCAAAAGGCGATAATAAAACGGGGTAAAAAGGGGGCAGCCGAAAAGATCAAACCGCCTCACGGAGCCAATCACCTCTTAGACCCAGCATAAATGAAATATGCTGAATTTATTTACGACGATAGCGAAAGTTCACCCAGGTGCCCAATGCGAATAATCAAACTAACCCTAGCAACTGCCCTGCTCACTCTACTTACCGCCTGCGACAAGCCAGTTCCCTCAGAGAAGTCTGCCTATACAGGCCAGTGGCAGGCAACAATGCTTACAAAGCCACCCACCTATATGGCCTGCAGATCCGGCACTCGTCCAGCAAGCCACCGGTAAGGCCCTATCTAAATTACACCACCCTGTTGTCTGGTGAGTCAGGTACAAACACTGGCGCAAATGCTGCTTGGAGTCCGCCCACAGAGCACC